>CAXMNC010000332.1:0-3812 GCA_964194625.1 Acidiferrobacterales bacterium | reverse complement strand
GGTGACACTCGCCGTGTCTTGGATCACGTTGGAGGTGGTTTATCTCTTTTTGCAGGTTGAGGCGCTAGTAATCATGGTCGGACTCGTGGCCCTGGTATTTGTCGCCTTGGTGGGATTCATTGCCATGAGAGATGTCCTGTACGGAGGTGAAGTCGATCAAAATCGACTAATGGGGGCAATGTGCGTTTATCTGTTGATAGGGCTCGCCTGGGCCTTTGCTTTCACACTCCTTCATATCGTCTCCCCGACATCGTTCGAGGGTATCGCCGCTCCAACGACAGAAGCTCACGCGAAGGCCATCCAATTTTTGTATTACAGCTTCGTCACGCTTACCACGCTTGGATATGGGGAGATCACGCCAGCATCACCTGTCGCGCAGACGCTCGCCTATATGGAAGCGGTGACTGGACAGTTCTATCTCACGATTCTCGTGGCGGCGCTGGTCGGCATGCTCCTCTCGAGGCGGCGATCCGGTAAAGAATCTCGGGCGTGAGGATCGCTCCCCGACCGGTTTGTCGCGTGACTACGCGTGAGAGAGGTGCCCTGACAGGTGCTGGGTTTGCCCTGACTTTGCCCTTCTTGGAGAGCTTTCAGGCCGTGGACGACCGAAAGCATAACAGCTGCGGAATCGAAACTGTGCTTCCCAGGCGGTTGGTGTTTAATGCAGCCGGGCCTCGGTTAGAATCACTCTAAAATATATTGCCACCAGGCTACGGAGGCGACTACTCCCCGCCACAGGGCTCGCCCCATGCCCACTCTTCGACGGTTCAGGCACCGGAGACAACTGAGCGGCTTGCTGCCGAGCCGCAGCTCGAGGATACGGACAACGCAGAGCAACAGACCGAGCCTCACCGCCGATAGGCAAAGGTGTTCGTTCGAACGTCTATCTCAGAGCTAGGAGACGGCCGGATTGACCGAAATGGGCGGCGCTGAATCGGGTAGGATGATGGAGTTGGGTAAATCAACTATGTGGCGCTTGACCAGTTTCAGAGGAGCTTTGATCGTGTTGTTGGTGTCGCTCGTGGCCGGCTGCGCGACGAGCCGGCCGCTGATGCCCACACCCGGGGTTTACACTGACCAGAAGGCGTCCTACTTCACTGATGTCCCCGCCTCATTGCGCACTCCGGAGGTGGACATCATGTTCGCAACCGACCGCCAGCCGGAGGAGGATGATTCTGGTCAGCTCCGGTATGGATTTCAACGGTCCGAATCAATGGCATTCGGAAGCGTCAAAGTGAATTTGGGTCATGACCTCACCTGGGGCGAGCTCGTCAATGAAAGTGAGACATCGAATCGTGATCGTCCCATGGAGCTGTCGTTGGGCCCGATCGAGGAAATCGGCCGATTTCCTCTGACCCCTGCGCCATATCGGGTCATCGATGGCTCGCTCACCGTCAGCCCGGAGTACCGTGCCAAGTCGAACGAGGTGGGAGATCAGCTGCGCTCAGAGATAAGGCGACGCTTGGCATCAACCCCGCGCAAAGAGGTGTTCATCTATGTCCATGGCTATAACGACACGTTCCAAGATGCCGTTTTCGTGGGAGGTGAATTCTGGCACTTTCTGGGACGCGAGGGTGTTCCGATCGTCTATTCCTGGCCCGCCGGTTACCCGGGGCTGTTCGGTTACACCTACGATCGGGAGTCGAGCGAGTATACCGTGCTTCATTTCAAGCAACTGGTCTCCCTGGTCTCCGAGATGCCGGAAGTCAAAGCCCTCCATATCGTTGCACACAGTCGGGGCGCGGACGTGGTGGCAGCGAGCATTCGTGAACTGTTCATCTACGCAAGCGGCGCGGGCATTCACCCATTGGAACGTTACAAGATCCAGAACCTTGTGCTGGCAGCACCCGATTTAGACGTAGGAGTCGTGCAGCAACGCATGGCGGGGGAAAAGGTTCTTCATGGAGTTGGGCATCTTACGATTTACTCTTCGCCGGCGGACGACGCGATTGGTATCGCAGAGATGCTATTTGCAAGCCCGCGGGGTCGTCTTGGAAAGTTGGACCATGCCAAACTGTCGGCCTGGGATAAGGAATCGATCCGGGAGCGTGCCGCAACGCGATCGCTCATTCGATTCGAAGGCGGAGTCTCGGACAAGTACGGTCACAGCTACTTTCGAACGAACCCCGGGGTCAGCTCCGATATCGTCCTGTTGCTCCGTTACGGGTTTGCTCCCGGAACGCCCAAGCGACCGCTCGTGCCACTCGTCCGGGGGTTCTGGAAGATCCCCCCCGGCTACCCGAACAATAGTGAAAAATGAATTGCCCCAGTAATACAATCGCAACGTTGCCACGGTGCTGGAGTCTCTTGGAATGGACAGCACCACTCGTCACGCCGAGTTTAAGGAGCGTTGAGATCGTCTTCCCAGACTGCTCGGGGCCACGTGTCCCGTCCATGCCGTGACCGTTCGACGGTCGCTTTCTAATTCAAAACCGGACATCTCCGGGGCGCGCACCGAATAGCTGGTGTTGGCCGTTTCCCGCCATTCAGGCGATGAAATCCATCCGTGGCCGCCCAACGGCGGCTTGCGACCCATCGCTGCCATTCACCTGAGGCAGCGCAATGACCGCTTTAGGGGTTGAAGCTACTGGACGACCGAGTAGAAGGTAGACCATCAGCCTGGGCAGCTGTGAGTCGACCTCTCATCAGCTCAGGACTCCCGCTGGAGTCGGCGTGTTCACCTAACGGGAGGGTGGGTCCCTACCCGATACGGTCTTCGATGGATCACCACCTGCCCAGGGGAGATGATATGGACGTGCTGCCACATAGTATACTCCGGTAGCCAACACGGACATTCTCGACTGCGACCGCCATGGCCATAGTGCCAAGTACTCGGGAGGCAGCCGCGGCCATCACCGACGCCGGGCAGGTGCTTCTCGGATTCCCAACTGAGACAAGGAGAACCTCAATGCTTCGTAACTTCACATCAATAATCATGACGCTCATGTTCGCGGGTCTCGCCTCGGGATGCGCCCCTCAGATGAAAAAGGAAGCGGGTTTTCTCGAGGATTACTCCAAGCTCGAGAAAGTCAATGACAACTGGTCGCGCTGGAAAGATCCGAGCGTCACGAAGGACACTTGCCCTCGCGTGATCGTCGACCCCATTCAGTTCAATCTCGGCGCGGAAAAAAAGACAGACTTCAGTGCAGAGGAAATCAGAGAGATACGAGATTATGCGCAAACGAAGTTTACCGCGGTCATCGCGAGACGTGCTGAAATCGTCACGCATACGGGACCGGGCGTATGTCGACTGCGCGTCGCGTTCACAGACCTCGAAAAGTCAGCGGCGCTGATGAATCTTCACCCGCTCACCCGCGCGACCGGCGCCGGACGAGGCGGTGCCGCGATCGAGGCTGAGCTCCTCGACTCAGAATCGAACGAACAGCTCGGCGCCTTCACCCGACGAGCGACCGGCGAGTTCTTCGAGGGAAGCGGGATGGGCTCTCTCAGCGACATCAAGTCGGCTATCGACCGTTGGGCCGTGGATGCAGACGAAAGGTTCGAGGCTAATTGGTGGGGTAGTTAACGCTTCGACCGACCTGATGACGCCCATGGGCGTCATCAGGTCGGTGCGTCTTGGCCCTTTTGCGATGCCGGCGGTCCGTCTTTGGGATTGTTCCGCTGCCGGCGGGTCGACCCGTCCGTTTTTGCGTCGTTGCCCATGAGATCGGTGAGTCGATCGATGTCCTGGATGTGCAGATCGCGCTGAGGGAACGGGATGGTAATGCTGTTTTCGCGGAAGCCTTTGTCGATAGCGAAACGGATGTCGCTGCCGATGCGAAAAACCTCGTCCGCTTGACCGATGAAGAAGC
>CAXMNC010000331.1:0-3083 GCA_964194625.1 Acidiferrobacterales bacterium | reverse complement strand
GGAGCATCGCACTTCCCGCAGGTCGCATTGACACTCATTCCACATTTTTTGCATTCGTATGTTGCCATTTTTTGCACTCTCTTCGCGCCAATTGGTTGAACCATCGTGCTGAAATAGTCGCCGACAGATACCGAGATGTTCGAACCCTCTTTCACGTAGTCCTTCAGTTGGGGCAGTTCGAACTTCTCGTGCGTGAAATAGTTGGCCGCCCACCTCGGGTGCATGGCGAAGCTGAAGAGGCTTTTGAGCGTCAAGCGCGGGGGCGAGGTGAAGCCGGTCCGCAAGTCGCGTTCCCGGTTGCCGCCGGTGATCGTATCGACGGTCAGCGCCAGCACGTCGAAATTTGCGGCGATGCACCGCTCGATCATACTGTTAGTTAGGCCTCTGTCCTTGTGGAAGTACAATTGGAAGAGTTTCGGCGTGCTGATTGTAGAGCCGATCTCCTCGATGCTTATCGTCCCCAGGGACGAAATGCCGAACATGGTGCCGAACTTCTCGGCAGCCTTGGCGACCGCCCTTTCACCATCATGATGGAACAGCCGCTGAAGCGCAGTCGGTGCGCAGAACAGGGGCATGTCTATTTTCTGCCCCAAGACGGTTGTCGAGATGTCGATGCTTTCGACACCCGCGAGAACGTTGGGCACCAGATCGCACCGCTCGTAGGCTTCGGTATTTCTCCGATACGTGACCTCGTCGTCGGCCGCGCCGTCGATGTAATGGAAGATGGGCCCCGGCAGTCTCCGTCGTGCCATCGAGCGGAAATCTCCGATGTTGTTGCATCGATCGATACGCACTGCCTCCTCCATCTTTGCGAACTGTAGCGTAACAGGTCGAAGTCCTGCACGTGTGCGCCTAGTATTCAAAAAACTTCGGCCATGTCGATACGATCATGTAAATGTTCTGCTGCAACACGATTGCTGCCAGTTGGCTGGCACGTCGACAGTCCCAGCTTGAAGCTTTCATCAGCTCCCAAAGAGGAGGCGCCGCCCGTAATGGTCCAGCTTCAGACCGAAAAGCTCGTGCCGCAACCGCAGGCAGCGGTAGCGTTCGGGTTCTTGATCTTGAACGTAGCGCTCATCAGGTCGTCAACGTAGTCGATCTCCGAGCCCACTAGAAGGGCGAGCGACAGCGAATCGACGAGGACCTTGGCGCCAGCACGCTCGATCACGTCGTCTTGGGGCTCCGCCTTGGCCACGAGATCGAAGTGATACGCGAAGCCCGAACAGCCGCCGCCCCCGACGCTGATCCGGAGCATCTTGTTGTGGGGTTCGTTGCAGACGATCTGAGCGATGCGCTCGGCCGCGCGCTCAGTGATGGTGATGGATGCGGTCGTCATGGCTGGTGACTCCTCGTTTGCGATACGGGTTGCGAGGGACGGTGGCCTAGCGGCTGACCCTCGATCAGCCCGCAGGATTCCTCCCATGGATAGATTTCGGCCCCGGGCGGGTCCCATCGCCAGGTCGCGTAGGTCTTCACTGCTACTGACAATCGCCATGGAGCCGCCGCCTCATGCCTTGTCGGCTGCCTCGAGTTGCTCTTGGGCGGCGGGCGTGATGGCCACGGACTCACCGCAGCCGCAGGCGCTTGACTGGTTCGGGTTGTTGAAGACGAAGCCCGACTTGAGCTTGTCCGCCTTGAAGTCCATCTCTGTACCTAACAGGAACAGAATTGCCTCTGGCTCGATCAGGATCTTGACTCCCATTTCTTCGACCACCTCGTCGTGCGGGCCGAAGTTCTCTGCGTATTGCATGGTGTATTCCATGCCCGAGCAGCCGCCATTCTTCACGCCGACGCGGATGCCAACGATGGGCGTCTCAGAGTTAGCCAAGATCTGGCGGATGCGGCCGGCAGCAGCATCCGACAACGTCATCACCCTGGGTCTCGATCTCGGGTGGCTCATTGCAGTTTCTCCGGTCGTTGGGATTGCTTAAGGGTTTGCACGCAAGATCGCGCGCCATCAGAACATATTGAGCGTGAGCTTGCGTGCAAACACAGCCTCTTCTCAGGGAGGGCGGTCATGGCGCGAACTCCCTTGCCCAATTCGGAGTGTAGTGCCGCTGTTTTCGTACGCTCGGCTTATAAGCCTTTTTACAATGTAAGACGCAATAAGGTTTTCCCTGCACAGTTCGGTTTCCGCAGTAGCGAAAGTCTTCCGCGCCGATCTTTACAATCGGCCAGCGGCATGTGTGAGAATTGAGTTCCATAATGCCGAGCCTCTCTTGCTGAAGATGCCCGGATGCCAGGGCGAGTCTTGGAGCAATGAATTCCGCGCCACGGGCAACCTCCCCGGTATCGGGGGAAATCCCGGCTTCGTGGTCTGCTCTGGTCATGTTGGCTCTCGGGTGAATGAGTGCTTCATGGCTGATCGGGCACTTGGCTCGAAATTGATACAGATTTCTTCGAGCTCTGACGGCTCAATCGGTTCGTTTTCCAATCTGCAGAAATATTCGATTGCCTCGTCTTTGCGGTACACACATTGCTCAAGATGACCGCAAAAAGGGCAGGTTCCGAATGGCCGTTTTTGTCGTTCGCGCGCCATGTGACCCATGACCCGCTCCAGCGCGACCAGCAGTTTGCCTTGCAGGCCCTGCGGCAGCTCTGCGATGGCGCGCACCAAATCCTCAAACGGGTCATTGCCGGTTAGCTCGCGTCCCGCTTCGGTAAGGTCGAAACGCGCACTGCGCCCGTCTGACTCCAAGCGGGTTCGAGTGAGGTAGCCTTGGCTAGCAAGGCTCTTAACCGTTTGTGATGCCGTGCCGCGCGTGGTGGCGTGATAGTTGGCAAACGCTGATACAGTACGAGAAAAACGGTTTGCACGCGCGAAGTATCTCAGTGCGGTCCATTGTGCGGCGGTTAGGCCACACACAAACCCTTCTCCATGCGCCAACCGGGCTAGATGGGCCATCATTTCGGCTGCTGTTGTTGCGCTGCTGACGAATCCGTTGACCATCGCAGTATGATAGCGTTACCGAACTAGCTTGACAACCATTGAAGCCGTCTCTAACATCCATTTAGTATCGTTACGAAACTAAATTGGGTTTGTCGCTCGTATAGGACTGCGGGGTAGTCGGCGACCTTGGGAT
>CAXMNC010000330.1:0-4133 GCA_964194625.1 Acidiferrobacterales bacterium | reverse complement strand
CTAATCGTCGGAATTGCGGGAGTGGTCTTGGTTGATCGGTTCACACCGGGGTCGATTTCTGCCGGCCAGGAGCTGGCGGCGAGCGTTAGCCATTATGCAGCTGTCCATGACTTTTTCCTGGGACCCACATTGGGTGGTTGGTTCTACCATTTCTTTCCGCCAGAGACGGCGCTGTGGACCGAAATCGTCGCGATAGTAGTCGTGGCGTTGTTCATGTCACTTGTGTCAGCGTTCTCAGGACTCCTCGCCGATCCGGCACAGGCCTACATGGGCTTACACCAACGGCGGCTTCGACGTTGGCTGAGGACGTTCCTCAGGTTGGTGGGAGGCTCCGAGAAGGACGATTACAGACCCTGGGACCCCTACATGGCTCGCATCGTGGATGTCGTGGACGCTGTCAAGGGCCTGAGTTCCAGATAAGGCGTCGAACGGCGTCGACACTAAGCGCCCATGGGGCAATGTGGATTGTTGGCCTTACCGCCGCCAGTGAACCGGTACCAATACTTTTTACCCCCCGCATCGCTAATTTCCTGCCACTTCCCTCCCCTTTCTTGGTCGAGATCCTGAGTTTTACGTTCTTGCTCATGGCCTATCCTTCCTTTTTCCGTATGAAGCCGACCGCTACGGGTTCGGTATAGCGTCAGCGACATACGGGCCGCTTCGTCCGCATAGCGGTCACAAATCCAGCTGTTTAGGGTTCGGCGGCTATGCGTGCTTTCTGGTCTTGCCTCGTTTTCGTGGACACCTGACCTATGCGCAATAATGCGCTTGGAGGTGTGGGATGACGAGACGAAAACGATATAGCGCTGAGTTCAAACGCCAGGCAATAAGCCGTGCGAACGAGGAAGGTGTGACCGATGTATTGGTGGCCGAGGAGCTCGGGATCAATGCTCGGCAACTCAGACGTTGGCGAGATGCGGCGAAGCGAGACGGAGAGAAGGCTTTTCCTGGCCAGGGTAATGCTCGAGACCAGGAGCTGATGCAGCTAAAGCGTAAGCTTGCCAAAGTCGAACAAGAGAGGGATTTTTTAAGGGAAGCGGCGGCCTACTTTGCCAAGGAGTCGAAGTGAGATATGCGCGTATCCATCGACGCCGCCTTCACTATCCGATCCGACTGATGTGTCGATCACTAAAGGTGTCGCCAAGTGGCTACTACGCCTGGCGGGTTCGACCAGAGAGTCAGCGGGCTTGTTACGATCGCGAACTGACAAGGGTAATCCGGCGGGTCCATGGCGAGAGTGACGGCACCTACGGCAGTCCGCGGATACACGCAGAGCTCAGTGCATCAGGTTTAACCTGTGGGCGGGCTAAAGTAGCTCGATTGATGCGCAATGCGGGGCTCAGGGGTTGTCCCAAGCGGCGTTTTCGGGTCAGTTCAAAGGGTGGTCGCGTTGGTGCCAGCAACCTGCTCGAACAAGACTTCTCCGCAGCTACACCGAATGAACGCTGGGCATCGGATATCACGTTCATCTGGACGGGTCAGGGCTGGTTGTACCTGGCTGTGGTGATGGATCTGTACTCACGCAAGATCATCGGATGGTCGATGAGCCGACGGATCAACCGACACATCGTCCTCGATGCGATGAACATGGCGCTAGATCACCGCAGACCCGAAGGTGAGCTGATCCATCACTCAGACCGGGGAGCTCAGTACCTGAGCGATGATTTCCAGGACTTACTCAAGCAGCATGGCATCACTTGCAGCATGAGCGACACAGGCAGCTGTTATGACAATGCGGTGGTAGAGAGCTTCTTCGCATCTCTCAAACGGGAGCGAACGAGACGACGCAAATACCAAACCCGAGACGAAGCCCGGGCTGACGTGTTCGACTACATCGAGCGTTTCTACAACCGAAAACGGCGACATGGATACGTCGGCAATGTCAGTCCAGTAGCGTTCGAGGAGCGGACATCATGAGCTTAACCAAACCGTCCACCGAAACCGAGCAAGACCATTCGGCCAACAGCGGTCGGTTGGGAATCAGGAACGGGGCTGAGATTGGCGGGTATCCTAGAGGCCAGAGTCAAACACAAAGAGGCAAGCCCGTGGATATTCAGGATCTTGGTGCTATAGGGGAATTTGTTAGTTCTATCGTCATCGTCGTCACGGTGGTATTTCTAGTGATCGAAGTACGTTCTTCAAAACAAGCCACCCTTCAATCGACGAAACAAGCGCAAGCGGCGGCGGCATGGAACATTGCGTCCGCAACAATCAACGATGATGGAGAAATCCCTAACTTTTGAAGTGGACCAAAAATCGTGGGCTTGACACCCGGGGTTCGAGTAATCACCGGGCAATACTAAAGTGAATTATCCTTTAAGAACTGCAGCATGTCGATTTCTCTGTCTACACCGGAGGAAGCACTGCCATAGATGCCATCAGGCCATCGCAGATGGTTTATCAAACTCAGGCAACCGTCACCATTAGGATCCTGCTGACAATTCACAACAGGACAGTTCAGACTGAAGTCAGAACACATAAACGCATCCGTATCCTGTGCTACAACAGCACTCGGCTCGATACCACCAATTCGGAGTCCCTGAATCTGTATCCTGTTACTCGCGTCACTAATCCATTGCTCGGTATCGTAACCAGGTTCGGTTTGAAAACAACTTGATTGCACGGAATTGCAAGCAACAGCCGCGTCTGATGTGCGGTATACCATCAGTACAGGGACTGGGGAGACAGGGATATCTGGTAGTTTGCATGACGTATCGTCGCCATCGAGCGCCTCGTCGTCGAATACATCCCAACTCACATCATCAAATGGCGACGCGGCAGAAAATACTGCAGCACTGGCTATCCTATTACCACCAGGCGTTGTCGTTGTATGACGAGCAATTGCATACAATTGCGCAAAGAAGGCTCCGTTCGACCAGCCCATTACATGAATACGATCGGTATTGACTATACCTTCCTCAACAATTGCGTCGATGAACGCGTCGGCATTTGCAATATCAGGATTCGCCGAGGGCGAGTTCAAGTCACGATGATAAAAGTCATGGTGATGCCCGTCACGCGGGGAGGCGGTAGGAAAACGCAAATTACGACCCTGAATTGACAGCAGAATAAAGCCAGGGTTACTAACGTCATTCGTCAAATCGAAAACAGGTGCCTTAGAAAGTAACTGGGTCTCCAATTCGACCGTATCCGCACTACCAGCGCCACCAGCATGAAACCACACTACCAGCGGGCGGCGGGAAATACTGGACGCCTGGCTTGGGCGTATTATGCAGGCGTGACGAGACGCTCCCATCACGGTCAGGGTTAATCTCTCATCCCAGGATTGACTATCACAAGCAGGAATCACTTCAGATGTGTTAATCATCGGGACACCAAGTTCCGATGCCACTCGGGTGCAGGGTGTTTCTGGGGAACACTCGGGAAGCGGCTCCCTCAACCCCGTCGACGAATTGCAAGAACTGCTGGCAACTGGAGGAGTGGGTGCGGGGGTGTTACCCGCACCACCAGAGTTCCCGGAACCGCAACCAACCAGTGCCAGGGCCACAAAAACTGGAAACAACCCAGTCAACAGACGAAAAAGGAGTTGAATTGTTGAGCCTGCCAAGGTTGCTGTACCTGATTGGTTTCTGACCATGAGCACTATCCTCTCCCGGGTCGTTACTTTATAGGAAGCGTCCTGGCACGCTGCATGACCTACCGCGCGGCTAGCACCGACGTAACACTCCGCCAGATTACCACCGGCGAGATACAGGTGCCCTGGCCGGCGTAGAGCTGAATGAGCTGAATCCAGTCGAGCAGATGCGTTGGAATTTCCACATCTCTCGGACGGCGGCTATGTGGCAGGAAGCAGACGCGAGGCTTTGCGAATCGCTACGGCGCTCTCGACCCGAAGCGGACTTAGCCGTTATCGGGTCATCCAACGTTAAACTGTCCACCAAAGCGTCCAAACGGACTGATGCAACTCCTTTGATCAGAAGTTTACGCCACAGAATCCGGTGCCACGGGCTCCTTCAGCCGCAGCAGGACCACCCCCATGGCTACCAACCACACCAGGAAGCCCCTGGCTAAAAACCAGGGTGTCGCCATAGAAAAGACAAGCGTCGACAATGCCATCCAGCAAAATCCCAGGACAACTATCACGCCCAGCCAGCCGATCCACTTGGGCACCC
>CAXMNC010000329.1:0-4218 GCA_964194625.1 Acidiferrobacterales bacterium | reverse complement strand
CCGTGAAGTCGATCGGCCTTGTCATTTTCAAAGATTATATTATCTACTGACCGTTAACATGTAAGGAGCTTGTCATGGCGGAACTAAAGGGACTTAAGAAACCGGTTAAACTTAAATCTGATATGGCCGAATTTTGTGGTGTAAGCGAACTAGCTCGCACTGAGATCACAAAAAAACTTTGGAACTATATAAAAGCCAAAAAACTTCAAACCAAATCTGCCAACGGCAAACCGGAAAACGCAGGTAAATACATCGTCGCCGACGCAAAATTGCTTAAGGTGTTTAAAAACACCAATTCCACCAGCAAGTCGGGCAAGCGTACTGATCTACGCAACATGAAGGAAGGCGACACCATCGACATGATGCAGATGGCTGCTGTGGTCGGTGCGAACGTAGAATAGCCTAAACAGGTAGCAGACCCACTTTGCGGCAGCATCGTATTGTCCCGGGTGCTGGAAAGCTTAATGTCCGCTTTCGGCCATAAGCGGACACTCGCGCTCCGGCGTCCAGCCCCGTTTAGGGAAGCATATATTCCAAATCCGACGCTGCAGTAGGATAAGCGAAAGTCGCGTACTTCAGGTCTGCTGCCGTAAGCCCGGATCGAATCGCCAGTCCGAACAGGTTGATTACCTCAGCCGCTTCGGGACCGACGATGTGCGCTCCAAGCACTCGATCCGTATCCTCCTCCACTAACGTCTTAAACGCATAACACGGTTCATTGACGCGCCTCGCTGTGTACCAATGCGGCACCTCTTCGTGCTTAACGCTGAATGCGAGATTCTGCTGTCGCGCTTCTTCTTCCAACAATCCAACACGGGCTAACGGCGGGATGGAAAAAACGGCAGTCGGAATACCCGCATAGTCAACCGTAGCGTGATTGCCCTCAAGCAAATTAGCGGTCACTGCTTTGCCTTCCAAGGCTGCGACAGGTGTCAAGGGCGAACGCGTGCCCGCCGCATCTCCAGCGGCATAGATGGCCGGGTTAGAGGTGCTCTGAAGGTATTCATTAAGAGCAATTGCGTGCCCATCCAACGCCACATTGGCGGCCTGTAAATCAAGGTCGGCGATGGCGGGCACGCGGCCCCCGCTGTGCACGACTAAATCAGCAGTAAACTCCCGCTCACCGCTCAGAGTCCGTGTAAGCACCGTGTACGTACCGTTATGCTCGCTGACCGCAACGGCTTCGTGCTCCGTTGCCACAGTCACGCCAAGATTCTGGGTCCGCTTGACCAACACCTGTACCAGATCGGGATCAAATCTCTCCAGCGGAGAGGGGCCGCGATTAAGGACGGTTACATCTGCCCCAGCCCGTGCTGCAATGTGTGCAAACTCAAACCCAATGAAACCGCCACCAACAAAAATAATGCGCCGTGGAAGCTGCTCAAGTTCGAGGAATTGATCGCTGCGGGTCAGATGCTCTACTCCGTCGATGGAGAGCCGTGCCGGTTCTGCCCCTGCGGCAATGACGATGTGGCGGGCGTCGATGATCACATCATCAATTTTCATCTGAGTAGGTCCAGTGAAGCGTGCCTTACCGTGATAGGCATCGATCCCTTTCTCTGCAAACCCTTGCTCGCGCTTTTCGGGCACTGGGTCAGTGAATAAACGCTTAAATTTCTGCAAGGCGCTCCAGTCGATGTTGATCGCACCGGCAATTACATTCTTGTCTCGCATTCTGGCAGTGGCATCCATCGCCTCCGCTGCCGCGACCAACATCTTTTTCGGATCACAGCCGCGCAGGGCGCAGGTGCCGCCATACGGCAGATTATCGACAACAGCAACCGTCAAACCGGCTCTTCGACAGGTGTTTGCGGTTACCGCCGCAGCGGTGCCAGTGCCGATGGTAATCAGATCGTAGGACTTCGCCATGAGTGGCCCCCTTAACTATTGTTATTAGTTCGCGAACACAACGGCGCTGATCGCCGCTCTTTACTCATTTTTCAATGAACCGCCTCGTGCCTTTCCAAACCGAGTGGATACTGCCATTGATTCTTCGCTCGGGCAGCCCGGAATGCGTCCTCCACCGAGACAATAAACGCCCCCTCATGCTGACGTGCCCACTTGGCTGCGACATGCTCGTCGGCAAAGAAATGGACGAAATGGCAGAAGCTGTTCACTATATCCGCGTTAATCTCGCTTTCGGGCGGTAGCACAAAAGATACGACTGCAGTGGGTGGATCGAGATTCTCTACTCCCGTCGCTGAAACTCGCATCGTTATGGGCGTTGATGTGACTGGGCAGTTCGATCTGACCGATGCAGGCTCACCTACGACTTCCGGCAGAAAAAGCGTGTCCCAGGCGCACCACGCGTACAACTTCCGACCGGGCAAGTTGATTTGATGGGGCGTAGGGGTTAGAGACAGCCCCCAATACCCGACTATCCGATCGTCCGCATCGAAATGTACTCCCGGCCAGCTATCCAGAATCGAGGCAACTTCATCCGCGGCTAACCTCGCGGTTCTTGCCAGTCTGCTTTTTGACACCGGCTTTCCGCCCATTAGCAATCGGTATAGAGTTATCGACAAATGCTGCTCGCCAGACGACATTTGCGGCAGCAGGGTTGCCAGTTCTTGAAGCTGCCCTTTTTTTTCTGTGATTGTCATCGGTGACCATATCGGGCTGGCAGGGTTAG
The DNA here is from genome assembly GCA_964194625.1 of Acidiferrobacterales bacterium. Classification (GTDB taxonomy): domain Bacteria; phylum Pseudomonadota; class Gammaproteobacteria; order Acidiferrobacterales; family SPGG2; genus SPGG2. Next base: position 1,586 of record CAXMNC010000329.1, on the reverse strand, counting down.
TCAGATCTCAAACCCTAAGCACAGCAATCGCCCTGCTGGATGGGGGGCACGGAACCGATCCGTACGAACAGTAAACACAACAATCGCCGGGTTTTGGCTTGAGCATGGAACCGCACTGCTTGCATTCGTAAAAAAACTGACAGGCTTCCGTGGGCATGGTTTCCACGGCCTTATGCCCGCAGTCCGGGCAGGTAATCTCTGATCGCAGGATAAGGTCCATCAATTAGTGCGCACCGATGATGGAAAGCCTGCATTGGTTGTCGCGGCGGTCAGTGCCTCAACATCAACTGCAACCGGATCAAACTCGACCGTTGCGGTTTGTGTGTCGAGATCGACCTCCGCATTTTTGACACCGGGCACTTTTTCCAACGCAGTGCGAACCGTGATTGGGCATACCGGACACGTCATGCCCTCCACCGCTAGGGTCACCGTCTCCTGTTGCGTTTCATCTGAGCCATAGCTCGGTGAAACGATCACTTGACCCAAGATAAGAAAGCCAACTGCCAAAATGATTGAAATAATGTGTCGCATGGTATTGCTCCTTCGTACAGATTCAGGCGTTACTCGAGCAAAAGTGGTGCGTACCACGGAAACGCCAACAGGATCGAGAGAAACATCGTTACCGCCCAGAACACGATGCGCTGGTTGCGCCGCGCCGTCGGATTAGCACATGCGTCTCCAGGCTCGCACGACTGCGGGACGAGATATAACTTCCGAAACGCCAGCCCTAGAAATACCAAAGTCGCGCCAATGAAAATAGGCCGATACGGTTCGAACGCCGTCAGGTTGCTGATCCACGCACCGCTTATTCCCAAGGTCAACAGCACCAGAGGGCCGACACAGCATACCGACGCCACAATGGCCGCCAGGCCGCCCGCAACAAGCGCGCCTCTTGGGAGTTTGTCATTTGCCATAGCCAGTTGTCCAAGGGGCTAAGAATTGCGCTATTCTAAAGTCTGTAGTTACTACAGGGTCAAGGAGTTTCCACCGTGTCGGCATCACAGAAAGCTGAATCAGGCATGCAAATCGGTCAGCTGTCGAAAAAAACCGGCTGCAACATCGAAACGATCCGCTACTACGAGAAGCGGGGGCTGCTCCTGAGTCCACCCCGAACAGCGGGCGGATACCGGCTGTACGATCCGGACCACCTGAAACGCTTAACGTTTGTCATGCGCAGCCGGGACCTTGGATTTAGCATGGCAGAGATAGAAAAATTGCTGAGTCTCGTGGACGAGCACCAGCTCACCTGCCATGACATGCACCAGCAAACGCTGGCGCACTTAGGGGATATTCATAGCAAGATTGCCGATCTAAAACGCTTGGAGAGAGTCCTTACAGAGATTGCGTCAAAATGCAGCGATGGAACTGTGCCTGAATGCCCCATCATTGACGCGTTATACGAACCGCTAGATCGCGAGTCCTTTTTATAGGCGCGCGAGTGTCCACTTTGGGTCGAAAGCGGACACTCAAAGGCCAGAAAACTTCCAGATGGCCAGTGTATGAATCTATCTACGGGCTTAAACTAGTTCAGCGTCAATCCGGACGATTGCCCCAACAGCGTCGGCCACGACGGCGCTTCGAATATA
>CAXMNC010000328.1:0-14982 GCA_964194625.1 Acidiferrobacterales bacterium | reverse complement strand
CACTCCGGGAGCGATCACGTGGATCGAAGTAAGTCCACCGAAGGTAGCAACAAATGCAGCAAAGACAGACCCCATAATAGATACGATTAGCGAAGATGAAGCGTCCGAGAAAGAAAGGCTGCCACTTCGGCCCGTGTTATTACACGCTCCCCACAGAACCGTCTAAATCCACAACCGTTGGTCACACCCCTATTTCTGGCGGCATTGGCCCAAGGCTCCCAAAAGCGGTTATTGTCGTCGTCGAAATAGTTTATGTACGATTTCGACCAACCAGCCGCTCGACCCAAAAACGTGATCATCTCACCACGCGTCACCTTCCTATCACCACAGTATTTGCGGGGACTACAACCCGTCGTGATGCCGGCTCGGTAAAGCGCATTGGCGTACCGTTCGTATTGGTGTCCATTGTCGTCATCAAAATAGTTTGTGGACGATAGTGGGAGATTGAAGGCCCTGACGAGAAAGATCGCCATATGGTAACGGCTCACCGAACCATCGGGACAGTAACGGGGTCGCTCACCGCCCGCACATCCCTTGGTGATGCCAGCCGCGTAAATCGCCTCGATGTCTGCCTCATGAATACTGTCGTCATCATCCGCGAAGGTACCGTTGAACAGGATCTTGTTCAGATCGACCAACACCGCAAAGTGGTTGGCCACCTTGCGTTCTGTCGGAGTTCCGTTCTTCAACCGATTGACGCGCTGGCCGTACACCATCATGGTGGTACTTCCGCCGCCATCAAACATGATTGCGTTCCAAGCACCGCGCCCCTTGAGGAAAGTGGCGATTGTTTCCCAACGCGTACCCCCAGTAGTCCCTTGCTCAACCGTGAGCAGAAACAAAGTCTGCCTGTCTGCGGAAAGTCCAACCGCGGTGCGCGGCGTGTTTTCTACATACACATTGCGCCCTGAGAAAGATTGTACAATGCCATTTTGGACCAACCGGGCGTCGTTACCACCTACCACACTGGTCCATGCCGAAGAAAGCGGAGTAACCGAGTCGTGTTCTGGTTCGATTAGACACGTGTTGTCGTTGGTACAAGCGATGAACGCATGATCGGACAAATCGGTGGAACCCGGCCACTGTTCCCCAACCCCGCGCGCTAGCCCACGCGGGCGCTGATTTATGAACCAGTCACCATTGATCGCCACCGCCGCCCCGACCAAGTCCGAAAACGAGGACGTTATGCGGTAGCCCTCGCTGTCCTTGGTCGTTCGAATCGATATCTCTGGTCGTGCTAGATTGACGGTTACCAAATGGTAGTTATGATCCCCTACCAAATGACGAACGTAACTAATGGCTGGTGTCCGAGAAAGTGCGCTCGCAGTATTGCCTATACCGAACAAAAACAGACTCAGAACAAAAATGACGAAGGGATGACCGCGTGTGTGGCCGAAGGATATTGTACCGTGAGACTGGCCTTGGAAGACTTCTTGCATAATCCATACCTCTATTGCAGTTATGCGCGCGTCTTCCTATCCACGCACGGATGCCGTCAAGCTACCATTTTTACAATTGTGGTCTTGCGCCGACAATCTGGACAGCTGCACCGTCAGTCGGGTATTGCCCTTAACTAAAGGACGCACGGTAAGGCTAAGTAAGATCACAAAGAACTTGTGACGCTATTAGTTCCAGGAAAGGTACACCCAAATCACTGTCCGGTATTCGCCATCAAAGCTATTCACATTGGCGCTGATGCCATATCCGGGTATCGTGTTACATCGATCAAGCAATCTAGGGGCAATCTATGGATATCATAGGGGCAATCTATGGATATCAAAGGTAAGCGGGCAATCGTTCTCGGTGGGACATCGGGGATAGGGCTTGCCGCGGTACAACAACTTGCGAGTGAGGGCGTTGAGGTGATCGCAGGCAGCCGCTCAAGATCTAATACCGAGAAGGCGGCGGCCACGGTCGGTGACAATGTAACGTTTCGAGAAATCGATGTCCTGGATCGCGACGGTTTGAATACGTTGTTCCAAGAGTTTGCCCCCTTTGACATCTTGGTAAACACGGCCACCGGCGGGGCCCGGGCTATGGGGCCCTTCCTTGAAATGGATTTGGATGGTTTTCAAGGTTCGTTTCGCAAACTTTGGGGTTATACCAACTCCGTGCGCCTCGGTACCGCGCATATGACCACAAGCGGTGCAATCGTGCTCGTCAGCGGCTACCCGGCTCGCAAGTGTGGGCCCGGGTACTCTGCCATCTCGACGGTGGGCAATGCGGTAGAAGGCTTCGTTCGCGCCATCGCGCCCGAGATTGCGCCACGACGGATCAACGTTGTCGCGCCGGGTCTCACCGACACGCCGATGTTCGCCATGCAGGGGGCAGAGCGGGAAACGTTCTTCCACGACGCCACGAAAAACACCTTGATCCCGCGCGCGGGCAAGGCAGAAGAGGTCGCCGATGCGATTCTATTTCTGATCAAGAATGAATACATGACGGGCTCTACCGTCGATGTGGAAGGCGGGGCCCTGCTGGCGTAGATTTAGGGATTATTATTCGCCGCGAAATCCCACCAGTATGTCGTAAGCCCCATATAGACAGAATACGAGCACGAGTCCGGCTAACACAATCTTGATGGCGATCTTTGCTATCGCTTCCTGACGAGTAGGTGGAGCGAAATCACTGTCCGGTGCGGGGGGATGCGGCAGATTTGCGATATCTCGTAGGGCCTGCTTCTCCTGCTCTTGCTTGTAGTTTTCTCTGTTTTTCGCCATATCGATTACCGCCAGAAAGCAATTTAGTGTGAATTCCCCTCGCCCACAACCCTGATCTCTAGTATCGAACCCAACCGATTGCAGGCGATCTTTTCCTTTTCCCTAGGCGCTGTTAGATTGATACTCTAGAAACGCGCATAAGCAACGGCAAAACTGGGGGTCTCAGGATCGCACGCCAAGGGCGAATGCTATGAAACTGTCCGCTTCTCAGCTTCGCGACTTTGACGAAAACGGCTATTTATTCCTACCCGACTGTTTCTCGTCCGAAGAGATGGCGGTATTGCGTCGTGCTGCCAGTGAAGTTTTCGCCCTAGACAGACAGGAAGTGTGGCGCGAGTCAACCGGCGCCCCACGCACCGCTTTCGCCGCTCATACCTACAACGAAGCGTTTCGCCGACTCGGGGCTCATCCCCGCCTGATCGATCCCGTCATGCAGATCCTCGACGGGTCCGTATATATGCACCAGTATAAGGTAAATGCCAAGGCCGCCTTTGATGGGGAAGTGTGGCAGTGGCATCAAGACTACGGCACCTGGCAGCGCGACGACGATATGCCCGAGCCGCGGGCAATGAACATTGCCGTATTCGTCGATGAGGTAACCGCCGCCAATGGGCCGTTGATGTTCATTCCCAAGAGTCACAAAAAGGGCGTACAAAAAGCAGGGCACGATCTTGAGACCACCAGCTATCCGCTATGGACCCTTGACCGCGCCACCGTGGCACAACTCGCGGATGAGGGCGGCATCGTCGTGCCGACTGGCGCCCCCGGCAGTGTGGTGATGTTCCACGGCAACCTCGTTCACGCTAGTCCGCCCAACATTAGCCCCTGGAATCGGACTATTGTTTATCTCAGCATCTGCCATGTCGATAATCATATTCGGCGTTTCAAACGCGCCGAATGGATCGCCCACCGCGATTTCACCGCCATCAAACTCCTGGATGACGACTGCCTTAAGGAGCTCGCCGGAGACGCTTTAGAAGTTGAGTGAGATGTCACGGTGGATCGCCTGGCAGCCCGCAATCTGTTCTGTCTGGTCAACCGTCAGCCGCGCTTGCATGCGCAGGTTTTGATCGCGTCGTAACGACCGGGGAGCAAGCAGCGACGAAAGCCGGTGCGAAGCACATGAATCGTCGGTGTTCGCAATAGTGTCAGCCCGGCGCACCATTAATTCCGATGTCACGATCAGGAAGGGATCGTTTTTGCGATCATATTATTATGTTCGCGTATTATTTAGTATATGGAGGCCTAGAAGAATAGGTGGAGGGAAATCGCATGATCATACGAACCCTGAGCGGCACGATCGGCACCGAGCTCGATGTGCATGGACCTGCGTGGAATAGCCGACGCCTGCTAGTCGCTGCCGATAAAATGCCGTATTCGATGACGGATACGATCGTCAAAGCGGGGTCGGAACAAAAGCTTTGGTATAAGCACCATCTGGAAGCGTGCTACTGCATCGAAGGGACCGGGTCTATCAGCGACACGGCAAGCGCGGTGACTCATCCCATCGTGCCGGGGACGCTATATGCGCTAGACCGGCATGATCAACACGTATTGAAGGCCGTAACCGACATCCGCATGATCTGTGTTTTTTCCCCACCCTTGACCGGCCAGGAGCGGCACGATGCCGACGGCTCCTATGAATTACCGGACTTGACCGGTCAAGAGACATGACCTCCAGGGACGGAGGAAATGCAAGGGATTGTCGGGAACAATCCTAGCCACGACGCTGATGGTTCTTATAACTTACCGGAGTAATTAGTCGTGCCCCCGACTAAACTGTTTTGCTTCTGGTGTTTTGTAGTTCGTTGTTGCATGGTATCTAACTTACAAGATAGCAATGGAGCGTAAGATATGAAGAGTGGAAAACCGCTTTTCGGCGCTGTCTCCATGCTGGCTCTGATGGTCGGCCTGGTAGCGCCAGTAGGCGCTGCCGACAAAACCCTCAAGATTACTGCGATCGTCGAGCATCCCGCGCTAGATGCGGCCCGCAAGGGCATCAAAGACGAGTTGGCCGAACGAGGCTATGAGGCCGGCAAAAATCTGAGTTGGGAATTCCAGAGCGCGCAGGGTGACGTCGGCACGGCTGGACAGATCGCGAAGAAGTTTGTCGGTGACAATCCTGACGTAATCGTTGCCATCGCCACCCCTTCGGCCCAAGCAGTGGTTGCTGCCGCTCGCGGTAGTGTTCCTGTGGTCTTCACCGCGGTCACCGATCCCGTGGCGGCAAAACTGATCACCAATCCGGATCGACCTGGCGCGAATGTCACCGGTGTCACCGATTTGTCGCCACTCGGTGCACACCTGGACCTGATCAAGGAAATGACGCCGGCGGCCCAACGGGTGGGTGTGCCCTACAATCCCGGCGAGGCCAATGCGGTGGTGCTGGTAGAGATGCTGCAGCAAATGGCGCCGTCTCGGGGAATGGAGATAGTCACGGCATCTGCGCCGAGCACCAATGATGTGCTTTCTGCCGCACGCAGCCTGGTCGGCAAAGTCGACGTTATCTATGTGCCCACCGATAACACCGTCGTTTCTGCGCTGGAGTCGGTGATCAAGGTGGGCATAGACGCCAAGATCCCAGTCTATGCCGGCGATACCGACTCTGTGCCGCGCGGTGCCATGGCTGCTGTCGGATTCAACTACTACGACGTTGGACGCCAGACCGGGCGCGTAATCGTTCGTATCTTCGAAGGTGAAAAGCCTGGAAACATCCCGGTCGAGGGTGTGAGCAAGACTGAGCTCTACGTGAATCCCGGCAGCGCCAAGAAGATGGGCGTCTCAATATCTGACGCAATAATCAAGAGGGCCAAAAAGGTTTACAAGTAAACCGGCTCCATGAGTCTGATCGCCTTCCTGGGGGCAATTGAGAGCGGACTGCTATTCGGTCTGGTTGCTCTCGGTGTCTTTCTTAGTTTTCGGATTCTGAACTTTCCGGACCTTACCGTTGATGGCAGTCTGCCGCTTGGCGCAGCCGTCGCTGCCACCCTGATCGTGGTTGGTTGGAATCCCTACCTGGCGACGTTGGTGGCCATGGTGGCCGGGGCAATGGCTGGCCTGGTGACCGCCTGGTTGAACGTGCGTTTGCGAATACTACACCTGCTCGCCAGCATCCTGACCATGATTGCGCTCTATTCGGTAAACCTGCGGATTATGGGTAAACCCAATCAACCGCTGCTCGGGGAAGTGACCGTGTTCACACCGGTTGAGAACCTGGGTCTGCCTTATTATGTAGCCAGCCTGTTGGTATTCCTGGTGGTAGGCGTGATCGCCAAACTCCTGATCGATTTTTTTCTCAAGACAGAGATAGGACTCGCCATGCGCGCCACCGGTGCCAACCCGCGCATGGCCAGGGCCCAGGGCATCAATACCGGCGCCATGATTCTGCTCGGCATGGCGATCAGCAACGCACTAGTGGCGCTGGCGGGCGCCCTATTCGCTCAGGTCCAAGGCGGCGCCGATATTTCTATGGGCATCGGGATCATTGTCGTCGGCCTGGCGGCGGTGATTGTGGGCGAGGCAGTAATGCCGACGCGGCGCATTGTGATCGCAACCCTGGCCGTCATTGTCGGTTCCATCCTTTACCGAATGGTGGTGGCGTTGGCCCTAAACGCCGATTTTATCGGGCTGCAGGCACAGGATCTCAAGATCATTACGGCAGTGCTCGTTGTTGTGGCCATGATGTTGCCGGGCATGCGTAAACGATTTCTTGGTAAGACGGGGACCGGCCGCCCATGATCAGACTCAACGATATCCATGTTCGGTTCAATCAGGGAACCGCCATCGAAACCCATGCACTGCGCGGGCTTAGCCTAGAAATACCCGTCGGTCAGTTCGTAACCGTCATCGGCAGCAATGGATCAGGGAAGTCGACCATGCTCAATGCAGTGAGTGGAGAAATCATTCCCATGCAGGGCAACATTGTTATTGGTGACGATGAAGTAACGGCCTGGCCGCCGGCTCGGCGTGCGAGAGTAGTGGCTCGGGTTTTTCAGGACCCAATGGCTGGCACCTGCGAGGCCCTTACTATCGAAGAGAATCTTGCGTTGGCACAAACCCGTGGCGAGCAACGCAAACTCAGGACTGCAATCGGCAAATCCTTACGGGACAAGTTCCGCGAGCGACTTGCCATTCTTGGCCTCGGGCTAGAGAACCGCCTGGAAGACACGATGGGGCTGCTTTCCGGTGGACAGCGCCAGGCGGTCAGTCTGATGATGGCCACGCTGAATCCGCTGAAGATTCTACTATTGGATGAACATACTGCGGCGCTGGACCCGAAGACGGCCGCGTTCGTGCTCGAACTCACCGACCGTTTTGTCGGCGAGAGCCGGCTTACAACCTTGATGGTAACGCATTCCATGGCGCAGGCGCTGGATCACGGCCAACGTACTGTTATGTTGCACGAAGGTAAGGTGATTCTAGATGTGCATGGTGAGCAACGCCGGGGCCTGAAAGTCGAGGACCTGTTGCAAATGTTCGAGAAGGTGCACGGGGAACGAGTAACGGACGACACACTATTGCTGGGATAGCAAACGCACTCCAAAAGTTGTCGGTTATCCCTGTAATTAGCACAGGTCGCCTGGCGCGGTTCGGAATACTGTTCATTCGAGTTCTCCTCCACGCACTCGTTCAAGCTGCTCGCTTAAGAGAGGCCAAAGCCTTGGTCTCGAATATAACGGCCAAAGTCTGTGCGTGCGGGCACATTAAATTGGCGCGTGCGATTTTCCGACCAACCATAATCGGTACTGGCCCCAAATCGCTCAACCATGCGTTGTTTCTCCGGTATCGTTTGGTCGATAATCTCGCGGCGCCGGTCGTATTCAGCCACGTGTTCAAATAATTTGCCGTCATCGTAGGTGTCGGCGTGCAGTATGACACTTAATGGTAAGCGCAAGCTGATCTGAGTTTCGTCAGCCGGCCAACCAACACACAACCCCGCCACTGGAAATACCCATTTAGGTAATCCCAACTCGGCAGAAAGTCCATCAATGTGGTCTCGTACTTGACTTACGGGACAACACCCCAACCCCATCGCCTCCGCCGCGATGAGAAAGGTTTGCATGGCGATCCCCGCATCGACCGCCGCATTCATGAAGGCATCTAAGTGATCGTTGGCAAATGCATGATTGCGCCACACCGACAACCGTCGAATGCGCCGGCTATCACCGCACCAAACCATGAATACCGGTGCCCGCGTAATCCAACCGATTTGTGGGCATAAAGCGGCGATGCGTTGCTGCTTTTCCTGGTCCTTCACATGAATGACACAGGCCTGCTGCAAGTCAGATTTCGACGGGGCGGAGAACGCAACAGAGAAGAGCGTCGCAAGCAGATCTTCAGATACAGGATCAGATTTGTAATTTCGGCAACTACTGCGGGCCAAAATATTACCAAGCGTTTCATTTGGGCCGACCGTCGTACCGATGTCAGTCGGTAAGCCGAAGCGTTGTTGGATAAGTTCATTAATCGTCATAGCAGCTTCTTTTCCTACGGATTCTGCAGTTTAATGTCTAAACTCCTTAAGTCACGATCTGAGGAAACTCTCATGGGTACCAACCATGCCACAAGGTTAAGCCGGCGCGTATTTCTGCGCACTGTCACCGCTAGCCTAGCACTACCGTTAATGCTAGGTACCGCCAACGCAGGGGAACACAGTCTAAAGATCGGGATAATCGGGGCCGGTCGGATTGGTGGCACATTGGGCGAACTGTGGGTAAAGGCCGGCCATGAAGTGTTGTTGTCGTCGCGCCATCCCGAGCGGCTCAAGGGCTTGGCCGATCGCCTCGGACCGAGGGCGCGGGCCGGGATGCCACGCGAGGCGGCGGCCTTTGGCGAGATCATATTGATCTCAGTGCCGTACGGCGCGCTCCCCCAAGTGGGCCGCGATTATGCGGCCGAACTAAAGGGGAAGGTGGTATTAGAGACTGGTAATCCTTTCCCCTCGCGCGACGGCGCTATGGCCATCCCCGCACGCGCCAAGGGGGCGGGTGTCGCTTCGGCCGAGTTTCTTCCCGGCGTACGCCTGGTGCGCGCGTTCAACTCCATCCCCTATTACGACCTGCGCAACGAAGCGCACCGTGATGGCGAACGCGTGGCAGTACCGCTCGCTAGCGATGATAAGGCGGCCCTCAAAGTTGCCGCCGGTTTGGTGAAAGATGCCGGTTTCGAGCCGGTGGTAGTCGGCTCGCTTGCGCGCGCTAAGGAGTTTGATGTCGGCACCGCCGTGTTCGCACAAGCACTCACCGCGCGCGAATTGCGCCGGAGCCTTGGGATCGATGGCTGAGGGAGGGAGTCAGATCCGACCGTTAGTCGATAAAGAGTTAGCCGTTTAGGATTTCGGTAAGCACGCCGGTAGCGTTTCATAATCCCGATGAAGGAGTTCATCGTTCTGGGAACGAAGGAGTTCCGTCACGTGTTTCCGTAGGTCTGCAAACCCATCACTTTCGCGCCAACGTTCCACCGATAGTTTGGATGCGTGCAGCGTGGTGATCGGTGGCATCGGCGTCTTCGGTCTTTGCTCCTCGGGTAGTTGCCACATGTGTAGCCGATACCAAATGCGATGCGCGCATTGCGTGAGATTTGCAGCGACCCGATCAACATTGCCGTACAGGAAATTCGGCGGGAAGGGTGCTTCCGTCCGATGGCAGCTCGCGCAATAACGTTCGAACACCTGCAAACCACCGCTCTTTACAAGTGTGCTCGACGATCCCGTCACGATCGGCAAATCTTCGCTGTCGACTCTAGCCGCTGGCATCCGCAACTCTTCGCAACAAGCGTTTTTGTCGACGACCACTCCGAGTCGCGAGAATAGAGCGCGCATTGTGCGCGTCACACGAAACGGGGCGGATGAAAATGGATTTTGTTCTTTAAGGTTTGAAAGTTCGGCGACTGCCATGCGAACAAGAGTAAAGTCATCCATCACCGATAGTATCGCATCTCCCGAAAACCGCGGTTGTGCTGGGATCGGATGTAATGCGTTACCGGTAGATGCGGAATGTGTCCAGCGCAATTCGACGTGCTCCAGGGCATTCCCGTTGGGCAGCCTCGCATGGAGTCCGGTACGTCTGTGGTGTAGCCGAAGGTTGATTGTCCATTGACGGCCGTCGAATAGGAGAGTACCGCCGGGAATATCGAGGGCCTCGAGTTGGGCTCCATCATTGAGCTGAAGCGAGTCGATAACACCGTCGGTGACGCTATCTGACTCAAGATAAAATTGTCCCTTCATGCCAAATCCGCCGTTGTTGTCCTCGGCACGAATCCGGCACATAAAGTCTACTCGATGTGCAGCGTCCGACAGGGGTTTGGCGTTTAGCTCGCAGGTACTGTGCGACTGCTGTTTTGTACGATTAGATTCCTGGCCACGGTCAAATAGGCCGGTATCTAGTGCTTGAAGATCTGGTGTACTTATGAATCCGGATAATCCTTTTATCACGCGCTCTACATCGCCAGGTCGTTCACCCGACCATATCTCCAAGGATGGGCGTAGCGTCAAAGGATCAATCCCTGCGGTGATGCGCCCATCGGCAGAAAGGGGATCGCGGTCGGGTATATCGGGGTTGGGTATCTTGATACCGCCGGGCCATCGTGTTCGCCAATTCTCCTTCGACAATGCTAGGAACTGATTTCGATATTCGGGCGATCGCGTATCAAAATGGGCTCTACCACTCAGCCGATACTGCAGCATCGCCACCAACGCGGCAGCCCGGCAGCGTTTCGCGCGTGCGACGTTGCCGCCGCAACCTTCGCCCCACAACAGCTGGTAGGCGGAAAACAGATTCGCTCGGTCGGTGGCGGCATCGACGAACGGCGCAACCGCCGCGCGGTTGATGGGGACACCGTGATAAGTGCGCTGTTCGTTCCATAGGCGCCCCGCAACCTTGGGGTTAGAGTTCGTTTCACTCCAGGCCGCCTTGGGAAAAATGGGTCCCCCATTCTGGTGACAGCTCGTGCAAATCGTTCGCCTAGCATAGAACACGCGGGAATTCAGACCCGGACCGTAGTCGCGCACGACCTGGAACTCGAACCGGCCACTTTCCTCGTTGTAGCTGATCACTTCGATGATGTTGGCCTTCGCTTGATAACCGAGAAACAGTCGATCTTTAAGCAGCAATGCGCCTGAGCGATCAGGCTCGCGGTCGACCGCCACCACAATCCGTGGATTCGCGAAATAATTCGGGGCTGCCGCATGCCGCTGGAGGGATCGTCCGAGGGGAATCAGCACGCGTTTCAAGTTTGAGCGCCCGGCCTTATCCTTAGGCAAATGCTGATCAATGCGTTTGATCAGCTCGGTGAAAGGGAATGGCACGTCGTAGAACCTCTGCCCGCCACGCTCCACCGTGAACAACATATCGAACAAAGATCGGCCCTTCGGCGGCAGATCCTGGCCAGGTACAGTGGGGTCCACCACCCAGCTCGCCTCTAGCCCGTTTGATTTCCCAGCATGCTCATCGCCTACCGCCACAGCTGGTAGAGCAACGAGCGAGAGCACAAATATCAGATTAATAGGTTTCCTTGTCACTCTGGGCGAGCTCCCAGAATCATAATCGTTACGACTTAACTCCGAAAATAATATACGGGGCTAATGTAATGGTTACCAATAATAACAACTATAACCTTCCAGCGAGAATGCTGTTATTTGAGGGTCACTGCTGCACGTCCATGATCGGCTGAAAGTTTCAGTTCAGGGGTGAGTGATAGGTCATTGCTTTATTTACCGACGGTCGCTCGGCGACGGCGGTGGAGACGCGAGCTACGTTCTTGAATCGCTCGAGAAATGCTTGCGGTGGGTCATACCAAATCGTCATCATCTGCATATAGATATCACACGCACTAAACCGCTCGCCAAGCAGCCAAGGACCGTCGGCTAGCGCATCATCAAGGATTTGCCAGCGAGGAATCAGATCCTGTGCTGCCCGTTGTTTGATCTTCTGGGTATCGGTCGGATCGGCCGTAAAGTCGTGTGGACGATAATAATGCGAGAAGGTCGGATAGACCGTCGTCGCCATATAAAGCATCCACTGATAATAATGAGCCCGATCACGCTCAGAAACGCCCGGGGCCAGTCCCGCTTCGGGGTAATGATCGGCGAGATACATGACGATGCCGGCGGACTCAAAAATAGGACTTCCGTCTTCTAGCAGCAACGCCGGTAATAAACCGTTCGGGTTGATTTTCAGATAGGCCTCAGACTTTTGCTCACGCGATTCAACGTCTATTCGCCGCATGTCGTAGTCCACAGAGACCTCTTCTAGTACCGCCTGGGGAGCCAGTGATGACACCCGTGGGTGCCAAAAGAGCGTGTAAGTGGCCATGTCGAGGATATCTCGTTTGTGGGAAATAAGGGTTGAGCTGCTAATCGTAAGTCGTGGGGCATTGGGACGTCTACTTCGAGAGCGCCCCACGGTTACCGCTCAACCTTGGTTGAGGGGAATTGAGACGTAAAACTCGTCAGAAGTACTTAGGCCCGCGCGACTACCATCCGGGCGGCAACTTTTCCTTGATCGTTATTTTCTTGCCTTCCGTTTTGATGTATCCACCGTCGGCAAGATCTTTCATGATGCGACTCACCATCTCGCGCGACGCGCCGACCATGTTCGCCAGGTTCTGATGGGTCAATTTTTCACTAATCACCTGGCGACCATCTTCTTCGTTGGCGAGTTGCAGTAGGGTTCTGGCAATCCGCCCGTAGACATCCAGCAATGCGAGACTCTTTACATTGCCGGTCGTCGCCCGCAGGCGTTGTGCGAGCCCCCTAATCAAACCGATGCCGATCTCTGGGTGCTCCCTTAAGCATTTCTGAAGCTGGTGCTTCGAGATAATTAAGAATGTCGAGTTTTCCATCGTCTTGACGGACGCGGACCGCGGCGCTTCATCCAGTAGCGCCAGCTCGCCAAAGTAGTCTCCGGCGTGCTGAATGTCGATGATTACCTCTTTTTGATTCTCATCGGTAAGGACTATTTTGACCCTGCCCGACATGATTACGTACATCGAATCCGTACGGTCGCCTTCATTGATGATCACGCTGTTCTTGGGATAGGTTTTCGTCACAGCGTGGCTCGACAGGGCGTCGAGCTCCTTTTGCTCCAACATCGAGAAAAGAGGAATGTTTTGCAGCATAGCGCTACCCCCGATGGACTAGTACGGCGCTTTCAACCGCAGTAAAACGCCGACAAACTAGCAGCCAATCTCAGTAAGTTAACAAAAGGGCGGGCAAGGGGCGAGCGTAAATTCCCGATAAATGCCTAACGTGGGCACAAAATCCAGCCCTTCGTGCGCCAACATGCAGATAGAGCCTGACCGCGTCCGGTCGGGAACAGCGAGTGGGGCGCACGCTTTGACCCGTTAAATCAAACCCTAGCCCAGCGGATGTCACCCGAAGATTGTGAAAAATGTCACAATCTACAAGATACTCTCGCGCAAGGCTCTGGCAGTTCAATACGCAAAAACTAACTGGTTAATAAGGGTCCCGGTCAACAACACTACCAGGTACATAGTCATCAGCATATGAACGCGATTACTCATTGTGAACCTCCTTTGACGGTCTTGATGGTGCCTTGACATCACACTTATATAATTTAGGACAAATTTCATTGGTAGTCTTGTGACGTTTTTCACTGTGAAAGAGTGAAAAATGTCACCGGTCTCAGGAGGTGGTGCAGGTACCAGGAAGCAGAGCAATCAGATTGTTCTCGGCCTCGGCTTGCAGCAGAAACGATTCTGCTCGCTGCAGGAAAGACTCTCCAGCGGAATGATGGGATATACGCATCTCCCAGGAAACTATCGCCTATAGTCGCCGAAGCAGCTGTCGTTGAAATTCCATAAATCCCAGTTTCTCATACAGGGGATAAGCGGGATTGTCGCGCAAAATATTTAACTCCGCCTCTGCACACTCAACCTCACGGCCCCACGCTAACAACGCCTTTAAAAGTGACTCAGCAATTCCACGGCTTCGAAATTCGGGCAGAACGTAGACTGCGCTGATGTGAAGGGTTCTTTTCTGCTCGAACGCGCCACCTAGCAGACGGGCCTCGCCGCCCGCAAACCCCACTAGCTTCGCCTCGCTCGACTCTGCAACTAAGCACCGATAGTCTGCGTCCTCGATTTGTCCTTTAAACATATCGGCAAGCTCGTCCCAGCTGGATTGCTCGGTCGAAACTGCGTGACCACCATAACTGGCCATATCCGTGACCATGGCGCGTGCCATCGCTGAAAGCTGTTGAGCTTCCTCTGGACACGCCAATCTAATATCTATTCCTTGTGGCACCTTCGTCACATCTTCTTCAACATCTCTCGGAATTCCTTGGGAATGCCACCTCCGCGCATTCTTCGGCCTCACGCACCATTTTCCATTTTATCCCGCGGCTGGCGAACGCAAATCTGGGGTTTCATGATCCTGGGTATGGTACTGCTAGTGGGATTCGATACTGGCGGCGTGCCAGCGCTTCGCGCCTACTGCCCGCCTCTCGCTGATGGGCTCTCTATATGAGGGTGTGAGGCGTAGAACTGTTTTAACTCACGGGTGTGGGGACTAAAGCAATACTATCCTTCCCCCTTTAAACTCTGAACGGCACGAGATGGATATTGAAGGTGTACAGGTCCGCAGTGCTGGCGCCCTGTCGGCGCGTAGGCTCGATGATCAAGCGTTTCTGCTCCGGTTTCGGCACCATACTCAAGAGCCGATCGGAACCGAGATGGGGATCACCCGCGAAGTACATCTGCGTGGTCAACATCTCCGCGCTTATCCCCGCCGACACCTTGAAATGAACGTGAGCGGGGCGGGTCCAACTCGAACCAACGGGATAGGGTCCAGGCTTGATCGTCTTGAAGGAATACATGCCGTTCGCGTCCGTGACGAACTCACCGAAATACCGAAAGTTCGGATCCAACCAGGCCGGGTTGGGGTCGGCCAGGTGCGCATACCGGCCGCTGCGACAGGCTTGCCAGATTTCCACCGTCACGCCTTTGAGCGGCCTGCAATCCAGATCGGTCGCCTGGCCGGCCAGGTAAACGACCTCGCCCTCTGCCTTTTTGCTTGGGTCGTTCACCCACGTCAAATCGTTATGGTGCAGCACCGGCTGAGTGCGGTCCCAGGTGTTCATGTAGAACGGCCCTTCGACCTGCGCCGGGGATTTCTCGCACTGGCGTCCGAATGCGACTGTTGGTACGGCCAACCCAGCCCCGGCCGCCATGGTGAAACGAAGCAGATCGCGTCGGGAGATGCGCTGAAGCGGATTCATGAGGACCTCCTTGGGCTTGAGAGAAC
>CAXMNC010000327.1:0-8537 GCA_964194625.1 Acidiferrobacterales bacterium | reverse complement strand
AAACCATCTTAACAATGCGGATACGTTGGCGTTATGCAAACGGGTGACGAGTGGCGTTGATAGTCGCGCCGAAGCCGAGTTTCCTGCCAACATGAGTGGCGCTGCGAAGATTCGCACCAGGCACGGCGAGTTCGAGAAGTTTGTCGCAGTTCCCAAAGGGGAACCTGACAATTTTGTTACCCCAGGCGAAGCGCGCGCAAAATTTGACTCGCTTGTTTCTCCCTATCTTTCCGAAAAGAAACGAGATGCACTGACTGCCGCATTATTGTCACTAGAGCGTATCGATGATGTGGGTAGCCTGCTACGGTTGACGCATGCGGACAGCAGCGTCACATCTAAAGTGGCGGCTCACCTCTAAATCAAGCCGTGGTTTTGGTGTCCGACGACCGGTATTTTAAGTCCCGCATCGTCGCCTTCCTCCTAAGGTACAAAGAGTAAGCTCATGCGCGCCGACGTTGTATTCCCAACTGTAGCCATGCTTGTGGTCTTGACGATAGGCAGCATGGCGCAGTTCGCGGTGGCAGTTGTGGCACCAGAGGCCGCGCCCGACATCGGCGTCGATGCTACTTATATTGGTGTCTTTATCGCCATCGTCTTTGTTTTCGCGATGCTATCTGGTGCAACCACGGGTGTATTCGTTGCGCGCTACGGTGCGATCCGTGTATGTCAATTCACTATGTTGACAGGTGCCGCGGCTATGAGTGTGTTTGCGTTGGCTACGCCTGTGGCCGCGATAGTCAGTGCCGTGTTGCTCGGCTGCGCCTATGGCCCGTTGAACCCAGCCAGTGCGCATGTATTGGCTGGGGTGTCGACACTGCAATGGCGACCGCTGGTGTTTTCCATAAAACAGGCTGGCGTACCGCTCGGGGGTACGTTGGCCGGGCTTGTGGTGCCACTACTCGCAATTCGGTTCGGGTGGGAAGTTGGGTTACTTGCAGTCGCGTCGGCGGCGCTAGTGGTGATGATCATGCTACAACCGTTGCGCCGCGGCTTTGATGCCGACCGCAAACTGGGTCGACTATTTGCAAGTTTGAGTGTGCTCACACCGCTTAGGTTGGTGTTCGGAGATCGTACATTGCGTCGCTTCGCCATCACCGGTTTTGCTTACGCCGGTTGCCAGGTGAGTGTTGGCGCCTTCTATGTTGTGTATCTGGTTGCAGCGCTAGAAATGCCACTCGTTAAGGCGGGTCTGATATTCGCGTTCGTCCAATTCGGCGCAGTCTTCGGCCGCGTATTATGGGGTGTTGTTGCAGCACGCATATTGTCTACGCGCACACTGTTGGTGTGCTTAGGCGGCTTGAGCGCGGCCTGCCTTGCGATTACGGCTGCGCTGTCACCTGAGTGGCCATTGGCGATAGTGATGGTGTTGGGTTTTGTGCTTGGCGCGAGCAGCTTTGGCTGGGTAGGAATATTCCTTTCGGAGATTGCCAATCTTGCGCCCGAAGGTAAGGCTAGCGAGGCTACTGGCGGTGTCCAATTTGTTTATTTCGGTGGTGTAGTTGTCGTACCGCCTTGCTTTGGTGCAATTATTAACCTTGCCGGTAGTTATACGGCTGCGTTTCTGACCATAGCTGGACTTGCCACCGGCGCCGCGGTATATCTCATGCAGCCCGCTCGATTTGCCAACAAAGTGAGTGTCGAGAGCTGATATTAGGAAGTCAGATCGAGCCGTGAATAATAAGAAACGATTGGGCCCCCAGTTTAGCGCTAAGCGCTTGTCCGCGCGGGCACGCACTGAAAGTCTTAGCTCAACTCTCGCGGACCGTCTAGACGACGAGATCTGGATATTTGGCTATGCATCATTGCTATGGAAGCCC
Organism: Acidiferrobacterales bacterium; assembly: GCA_964194625.1. Classification (GTDB taxonomy): domain Bacteria; phylum Pseudomonadota; class Gammaproteobacteria; order Acidiferrobacterales; family SPGG2; genus SPGG2. The sequence goes on along the minus strand of CAXMNC010000327.1, from coordinate 6,720 downwards.
GATCTTGCGTACGTCGATCGACGTCTTGGTATTGTCCGGGGTTACCAGCGTCGATTGAACGTGTGGACGGTACGTGCCCGCGGTACGCCGGAGCACCCGGGGGTCGGATTTGGGTTAGAGAGAAACGAGAATGGCAGTTGCCAAGGAGTTGTCTATTGTCTCGACCTGGAAGCTCGCGAGCAAGATTTGACTGCGTTATGGGAGCGTGAGATGACGACTGGGATCTATCGACCATGTTGGCTAACGGTAGAGACTGGTGAAGGCAATGTAGAAGCGATCACGTTTGTCGTCGATGAGACTCACCCCCAGTATGCCGATTCACTGTCCCAAGAGCAGATGGCGAGCGCCATTGCTGGGGCCCATGGCGAATCGGGATCATGTCGCGACTACTTTACTCGCACCATGCGCGAGCTGACAACGCTTGGCATTGACGATCCAGAGTTGCAGTCCGTTCTTTCGATGATGGAGGGGCTGGAATAGTAGCTGAGTTTTTACGACGAAAGGTCGAGTTCCTTTATTTTCTTCGAGACGGTATCAACGAACAACTTTACTTTGAGCGGTAGTTTCGTTGCTGTGCCGGCTTCAGTGAGACTCAGGCGTCGTGTTGTTCTATTAAGCGAGCGTGCCGCCAGGCGATCCTCAAGCTGTATAATCGTCGGAATTTAGTGACGGGTTACGCCATTTCAACCTCAGCCGGGAGTCCTGTTTTTTCTTCGACCTATTCGACATACCGGCCATATTGCCCGAAAGTGAAGGGCTCAGAGAATTAGCGGTAGAGCTTCACTGCTACCTTTTTCATGGTGCGGCGATCTTAGTGGCAATCCACGCTGGCGGCGCTGAAACATCAATTCATCGAGAAGGACGGTAACTTAAGCAAGATGTTATGGTCGTCTTCACGACCCAGGATTGGATCCTTCGCGTTCAACTACTAGCGCATTACTTGACACTATCGATGTGCTGGAAGTTTTCGAGTGTGGCACCAGTGAAGCGATAGGCCTGGCCGAAACCTCGCACGTAAACGCCAGATTTGGGTGCAATGCAGAATAGCTTGAAATCACCAAGCGGCTGGATGACATCGATCACGTCTCTAAATTTCCTCGAAAAATTCTCCATAACATCTTTCCATTTTGCCGAATCGCGGGGAATCAACTTAACTCGACAGTCGAAGCTCAAACGTCGACGTGCAAACAGCTGTTTTGCATCACGCTCGTCTTCGACAAACAACAGGCTTGCAAGACCAGTGGCCTCTAGGTCGCTGGTGTGTCTGGAAAGCCCGCTCACGTACACATAGAAGTAATCGTCTTCCATACGGACGAATGGGCTATAGCTTGCATCGGGGACACCCTCGGCACTGACGGTTGACATCAACAACGTCTTGAAGCCATTCAGCAGGCGTCGTGCTTCATCCTCAGGGCGATTCGAAGCAGATTTTGGGTGATCCATCATTAAGGTCTCACGGATCGGTTATCTGATAGCCATGTGATGACATCGTCGACATTCTTTTGTGGAGGAAATATAGGATAGAAGACCTTTATGATAGTTGCTCCTCGTGCGATAAGCGTTAATCGCTTTATCAGCGTCATGGTTTGGACGGTGAAGGTAGGGAGTCTAAGCGCCTGCGTAAACTTTAGTTGGGCATCGCTTAGTACTTCGAAGGGCAGATGTAGTCGCGCCACCATCTCCTTCTGATAGTCCGTCGTCTGCGTACTGAGACCGAATACGTTGCTATTTAAGGCTCGCAACTCCTGGTAGTGATCTCGAAATGCACAGGATTGTGGCGTGCAGCCACGGGCACCAGGGATGTCGTTCCAGCCTGGTGGTACGTCTTTATCCGGCTTCCCTGTCCGCGGGTAACAATAGATCACGACGTTTCCATGAATGTTTGATAGGTCGATCATCCTATCGCCGGTCGAGGGCAGCGATATTGGCGGCAACCTCGCGCCGGCGAGATGGTCGCAAGCACCATCATCTAGCGGAATGGGGAGGTTATCAGGTAGTTTGTGAAGATCGTCAGTTCGCACCACGGGTGCCGTTACCGTTACCCATTGATAGTTGTATGTTGAAGTATAAATGGCGGTTGTCAACTAGCGCCCGGTGTCAAATCAACACTTTTTCCCCCAACTCGTTACAATTGGCAGACCGTTGGTAGGGACAAATGAAAAACGAAGAACGAAGAGACTGTGATTACCTGATTGAAGGAGGGACGCTTATCGATGGCACTGGCAGTAAGCGTGTCCAGGCTAATGTCGCAATAAAGGGGGACCGAATCGTCGCGGTGGGAACGGCTCTGCCAATCGAGGCGGAGAGGACAATAAGCGCTCATGGTCGCGTTGTTTCGCCCGGGTTTATTGATGCTCACACCCACGACGATCGTGCTGTTTTGTCGTCACCGGACATGACAGCAAAGATCAGCCAGGGCGTTACTAGCGTCATCGCCGGCAACTGTGGCATTAGTTTGGCGCCGCTCAGCGGGCGTGAACCGCCGCCTCCGCTCAACCTACTGGGTGGCCGTGACTGGTATCGGTTTAGCACATTTGGTGACTATGCGCAGGCGCTGACTGCAAATCCGCCAGCAACCAACATCGCCATGCTAACCGGGCACTCGACACTGCGGGTCGGTGTTATGAACGATCTCGATCGGGCGGCGACCGGGGCTGAGATCGAGCGAATGGGCAGATTGCTAGACGACTCGCTCGCGGCCGGATGCATAGGTATGAGTACTGGACTTGCGTACCCCACTGCCACCGCAGCCCCGACGGAGGAGGTCGTTGAGCTGGCAAAGCACTTGGCGCCCTTCAATGGTATTTATGTCACACACATGCGCGATGAGGGTGACTACGTCATTGAGTCAATCAAAGAAACCATAGCGATTGGCGAGCGCAGTGGTGTGCCAGTGGTGATTTCTCATCATAAGTCGTCGGGGCGTAACAATTGGGGGCGCACAAGCGACACGCTAGCGCTTATTGCCGCCGCGAAAAGGAAGCAGAGTATTAATCTTGATGTTTATCCGTATATTGCAAGTTCGACGGTGCTCATGTCCCAATTCGTCGAAGCGGCGGAGCGCGTTACTGTGACCTGGTCTAAACCACATCCGGAGATGGTGGGGCGCGACCTGGACGACATAAGACAAGAATGGCGGTGCTCACTCGATGAGGCCATCACCCGGCTATTGCCAGCCGGTGCGATCTATTTTCAGATGCACGAAGATGATCTACGCCGTGTACTCAGTTTTTCCGACGCCATGATCGGGTCCGATGGTTTGCCGCACGATGAGTTTCCGCATCCCCGATTGTGGGGTACGTTTCCGCGCGTATTGGGACACTATTGTCGTGATGTCGGGCTTTTCTCATTGGAAGAGGCTGTACGTCGAATGACCAGCGTCCCAGCTTCGGTGTTTGGTCTTAGAGATAGGGGCATTATTCGTGAGGATGCATTTGCGGATTTAGTGATTTTTGATTCGCAGCAAGTGATCGATACAGCAGACTTCAAGGCGCCGAAACAGCCGGCCGCCGGTATCGATATGGTGATGGTTAATGGCCAGCCTGTTTGGCGTGACGTGGCCTGGACAGGGGAATTGCCTGGCAGATTGCTCCGTCGGGACTTAGGGAAGCTCTGAATAAATCCATCCTGGATTTCTCAGAGCAAGGAAAGCGAAAAGCTCGGTTTTCGCTTTCCTTCATCTTTAACGACTTGCAGTCGTTAAAGATGGCGGCACATCTGAGCTCCATGCGACCGACAAGGATGTCGGAAGGTAGAGTAACGCAGGAGCAGTTACCGAGATGGAGGAAATGCAAAGGATTGTAGGCCGCTCCTGCGCATCCATGCGCTCGCGGCATTAGTGCATCCATGCACGTCAGGACAATCCTTGCCTTGGAGTCGTGGTGTGAGTGATGCAATATCCGGGCTGGATAAGGCAGGGTAGGGTGTTCATATGATCGATCTTTATAGTTGGAAGACATCGAACGGTCGCAAAGCCACGATCATGTTGGAGGAGCTTGGCGTCGACTATCGATTGCATCTCATTAACCTCGGCAAAGGTGATCAGTTCACGCCTGCATTTACCGCCATTAACCCCAATCAAAAGATTCCTGCCATGGTCGACCAAGATGGCCCCACCAGCAAGCCCTATACCATTATAGAATCGGGTGCGATGCTGTTCTATCTGGCCGAGAAATACGATCTCTTCATTCCCAAAGAGCCCATCGCCCGCTACGAAATGATTCAATGGTTGATGTTTCAGATGGGAAACATTGGACCAATGTTTGGCCAGGCACACCATTTCCGTCGCAAGGAGGAGAAAGTGCCCTATGGAATCGAGCGCTATACCAAGGAAACGCGCCGGCTATGGGGCATGCTTGACCAACGATTACAGACCTTTGAATACTTGGCAGGCGGTGACTACACCATTGCCGATATCGCCACGTTTCCATGGACCGCGCGTCATGGATGGCAAGGCATAGAACTTAGCGAGTTTCCCCATGTTAAGCGTTGGTACGACGCTATTGCTGCGCGACCCGCAGTAGAGCGGGGTATGGACACCGTATACGATGAACTGATGCGGTAGTAGATCCAGTTCTAACGATATCTTTGTAATACGTGCACCCAATGGTCAACATAGCAAGGTTAACTTCTCGCACTGACCTCCGGCGTCTCGTGTTTACCCTATCCGTTGGTGCTGCTGGCGGTGCATTGTTTTTCGCGCTAAATATGCCGCTCGCCTGGATGGTGGGGGCGATGGTATTTACTACCACCGCTTCTATGATGGGCGCGCGACTTTATGTGTTGCCATCCTTGCGCTCGCTCATGGTCACCGTGCTAGGGGTTCTGCTCGGCAGTGCGTTTACTCCAGACATTCTCGAGCAAGCTACACGCTGGCCGATCACGCTCGCCGCCATGCTGCTCTATATCCTACTAGCAACCGGCATGTTGTATTTGTATTTTCGAAAACTATTCGGCTATGACAAAGTGACCGCTTATTTTTCGGCAACCCCCGGCGGCTTAAGCGAAATGACGATCGTTGGTGGTGCCTTCGGCGGTGACGATCGCACTATAGCGCTGGTCCATGGTTCGCGCATTTTGCTCGTAGTGCTCGTGATCCCGTTTTGGTTTCGATTTACTCAAGATGGCGGTGCCGGTGTCTCGTTTACTGGACCGTCGCTGTTAGGCAGCGCTCCGATTGATATTGGCATACTTGTCCTGGGCGCGGTGGTTGGTACTCTGATTGGTAAGTTTCTGCGCCTGCCGGCCTATCGGCTGGTGGGACCCATGGTGGCGACGGCGGCGATGCAGATAGCCGGTGTTACCGAGTCGGTGCCACCTTATGAAATCGTATTCGTTGCCCAAGTCGTCGTCGGATCTGCGATTGGCGCGCGGTTCGCGGATATCGCGTTACAACGTATCTTTCGGACAATGGCGGCATCGGCGGGTGCGACGGTGTTGCTGCTTGTTTGTACCGTCGGGTTCACCTTAGCGCTAGTACCACTCTCTGGCATGGGATTCGCCCCTTTAACCCTGGCGTTTGCCCCCGGCGGGTTGGCTGAAATGAGCCTCATCGCCATATCGTTAGGTATCGAAACCGCGTTTGTTGCTACGCACCATGTGGTCCGTGTGGTCATGATTGTGATCGGTGTGCCGCTGGTATTTCGCACAAAGCAAAGAGTTACCGCAGGTAACCGAGCCGACTCGGGCCGATAGCAGGGCAAAATAGGCCGTGCGGGCCCCGAATCGATTCAAGTGAAATAGAAAAACAGTCGACTATACTATTCTGAGAATAATCAAGGTCCGCTATTCTGAGAATAACCAAGGTCCGCACGAGAAGCTACGTTGGCAAGCAAACCCGAGCCTGATGATCGTCGAATAAGTCTACGTCGCGATGTCGACGTGAAGGCGATGATTACTCATCATCGCCTCGGGTTGACCAAGTGTCTACTGCGCAATATCAGCCTCGATGGTGCCTTTGCGGAGGTAAACGGTTTCGATATTGCCGTCGGCACCGATGTAGACTTGGTACTAAAGGTCCGATCTGGTCAAAAGCGCAGCCATTGCCGTCTGTCGGCCAACATAGTACGGGTCGAGAAAGACGGTGTGGCGATTAAGTTCCACGATCTCGATAACCGCTCCTACCAGGTCCTGTTCGATATCGTGTACAGCGATCGTTAGAAGAGTAGCGTGCCACCGAGCATCTAACTCAGCCCGATCATTACGTGTTCTTGGAAACCGGGGCGTCGTGTCAGCCGGTCATACCAGCGCTCCAAGTTGGGCATATCCTCTCTCACTATATCCAGCGTGAACCAGCGATAGGTCATGATGCCGACTGGGATGTCGCCCACCGACAACGATGATCCGGCCATAAAGTCAGTACGGCCGAGCGCGTTATCCAGTATTTTCATGACATCGGCGAGTTTGTCTCTGGCGTTGGCAATCGCGGCATGATCGCGTTCTTCCGGGGACGTTCGAATTAGGCCGGAGAACACCGGCCAGATCGTCGGTGCAACGGTCGAGAGCTGCCAGTCCATCCACGTTTCACCCTTTGCGCGTGTTTGGGTGTCAGCAGGATAGAACGTTTCATCGCCATACTTGGCGGCCAGATATCGAATGATGGTATTGGACTCCCATAGGACGAAATCGTCGTCGATGACGGTTGGGATCAGTCCATTCGGGTTAAGTGCCAAGTATTCAGGTTCGCGGTTTTTGCCAAATTGACCACCAACATCCTCGCGC
>CAXMNC010000326.1:0-50100 GCA_964194625.1 Acidiferrobacterales bacterium | reverse complement strand
AACCCTCGGCTTCTTCCTGTTCGCCCGTTTGGTGGGCGATCAAACCGAGAAAATGCAGCGCATCGGCGTGCTCTGGATCGCGTTCGAGTATGCGTGTGTAAAGCGCACGCGCCTGCACAAACGCGCCCGATTGGTGTTTCGCAAGTGCGGCATCGAACATGGCCCGCGTATTTTCGGATTCACTTCTCATAAGCCCGCAGCATTATAGCCCATCACTATCTAGCACGTTTCCGCTTGCTCGAACTACGCGATATCTGAGGGCCTTCGTACCGAACTTCGGCCACAAGATACCAGATCAACCCTGCCACCTGCAGCGCCAACATCATCGTCAATGCGGCTTGATAAGCCGGCGGCGCGTAACCACCGGTTGACGTCGTCGGCCAGAGGTTTATGAGCACACCGATTCCCCATTGACAGGCGAATGCGGTCGTAAATACCAGTAAATTAAGTCCAGTAATAACACGTCCCACAAGTGGAGCAGGAAAACTTTGCGAAAGCACTGCGTACGGAATAATGCTGCTAGTACCAAAAAAACCGAACAACATCCAGAGCGGTAACGCCATGTTACGCCACCCGAGCATAAGCATCGCCTGCATCAACATGGAAACCACCATACCTATGCCGGCAACCGTCATGGGTTGGATACCTCGTCGACTCAATCGTTCGGCGACCGCACCCATAAGAACAAAGCCCGCGATCATCGCCATCGCAATAAATGCCAAATAATTGGCGACGGGTCCGCGCTCGAGACCCGCCACGTCACGCAACCATGGGCCTACCCATAGCCCCAAAATCGATAGGAAAGCAGCCTGCGCCATCACCGTCCACGGCGCAATGCGCCAAAAAACCGGACTTGTGAATACTTGCCCAATGCCGCGTACCTGTTCGCTAAAGCTCGTAACTGGCACGTCACGCTTGCGTTCGGGAACAATTAGAAAAATGAGGCCAGCAACGGCCAAGGTACAAATGCCCAGCCCTATGAACACACCGCGCCAGGTAGTTACTTGTAGTGCGGCCTCTACCGGTGTGGTGGCGGCCAACGCACCTAGCCCGCCAGCTGCCATTTGTAACCCATTGACGAGTGGCAAGCGCCTACTAGGAAGCCATAAGACAAACGCCTTGAACGCCGCCATCAGACAGGCCGATACCCCGAGGCCGACCAGGGCACGACCAACGATCAAACCGGCCATCGAGTGAGCGTTGGCAAATACAAATGCCCCTGTCGCTGCAAACAGTAGTAGTACCGCCTCAGCTCTACGTGGCCCAAAACGGTCTAGCAGGACGCCGAGCGGTAACTGGAAAAGTGCAAATGTTAGAAAGTAGGCGCTAGTCAGAAGACCAAGATCAGCAGCATTGAGACCGACATCAGCTGCGAGATTCGGCGCAATGACCGCATTGATAGCCCGATACAAATAAGAAAGAAAGTAACCAAACGCAAACGGGACGAATACGCGCCCCAAGGTTGCTAATGAAGGACCAAGCTTTGTAGGCGAGTTGGATTCCATGGCCCGCCATACTAAGCAACCGCGTATCGCCGCACCAGCGCGGTCTTGCTTGCCGCATTACGTTAGGCACCGCGCATTCTAATCGCGGCAAAGAAGGTTGTGAGTGTTACTGGAGAAGGTCCGTCGGGCAAACCCGAAAGACCTATCTCTTAGCCGGTCAATAGAGTAGGTAAAGACTCGCAGAAATCACCAACATACCAAGGGCCGCTCCCATAACAACCACTGCACTGAGGAATGGCGTGTTGGAATTGACCTCTTCCACGGGTGCCGTGACGCCAAATTCAGCCGGATCAAGAATTCCCTCGGCATCTGCCTGCAAAACATAGCGACACAGTTGGCGCACCCAGTAGGGAACGATGGAACGAAACATATAGGGAACAAAGAACTTCTCGATTGAGCGCTCGGACGCGTCGCATCCATGCCAGTGGCGATAGGCGATTCGAAACAAATTAAACTCCGTGACCTGCAGCATGGCGGCTGTGTCTAGCACATTGCGGACATCCAGCGGGATCGATTTCTCACACTCGACAAAAAACATGATCGGACTCCCTTCCGAGAATGACGAACTAGTTGCGGTCTTTTAGTGCGAAGACGGCGTGGGGATCACCGGACCACTGTGGTGCAAGCTGGCCCCGCAGACCCATGATGCTCAATAAGCAGCAAAAACCGAGCCACCTCCGCACCACCCACCTGTTCAGTGACCACAAGCGGCGCCCATGGCCTCCGCGTATCGGTGACGGGAGAAAAGCTGAAACAATTCCGAGGGTTGTAGAACCCAAGCGCCTAGGTGGCCGGCTATCTTGGCCCCACACCTACAGCTTGGGCCCGGACTTAGTTAGTCGGGTCCCGCTTCGCCATGCCGCCGCCGGCGTCAGTCCAGTGACACCAGACGGCAACTCATGGCCATCAGGCCTACATCACGGCCTCGATACCGAAGCCTGCGAAACCATTTTTCTGAAAATTCTCTTGGAACATATGACTGAGCTTGGTCGCCGCCATATCGTACGCATTTTGATCGCCCCACGTATTTCGTGGATTCAGAATCTTCGGGTCCACGCCCGGACAAGATTTGGGCATACGCAACTTGAATATCGGGTGCACCTCGTACTCCATGCCATCGCGGTGCAAATCACCACGCAGACCAGTATCGAGCAATGCTCGTGTGTTCTTTATTGACATGCGGTCAGCCTGGCCGGCCGGACCACCAGACCACCCCGTATTGAGCAATATACAGCGCGCGCGGTGGTGCTCCATCTTTTCGTGTAACAATTTGGCGTACACCGATGGCTTGTGGGACATAAACGGGGCGCCGAAACAAGCACTGAATGCCGCCTGGGGCTCAGTTACGCCGACTTCGGTCCCCGCCAACTTCGCGGTGAAACCTTGCACGAAGTGATACATCACTTCTTTGCCTTCGAGTATCGACACCGGTGGTAAAACGCCGAAGGCGTCAGCCGTCAACAATACAATCGTCTCCGGATGGCCGCCCTTCGCGTCCTTGGCGACGTTAGGATTGCAGGTCAGCGGGTATGAAAAGCGCGTGTTCTCGGTGATCGAACGGTCGGCCAGGTCGAGTTCCTGTGGGTCCGTCTCCGCTAAGGGTTTGTCGGCTAAAGGCGGCACATTCTCGATGATGGTGCCCTCCATCGACAGCGCCGCTGCGATTATCGGCTCCGCCTCTTTGTCGAGATCAATCAGCTTGGCGTAACAACCATCTTCAAGATTTGATACCCCGAGCCCCGTCCAGCCATGTTCATCGTCGCCGATCAATCTGCGCTCGGGATCCGCAGAAAGTGTGGTCTTGCCGGTGCCCGATAATCCGAAAAGGATGGCGGTGTCGCCATTCGTACCGGTATTGCCTGAACAATGCATGGACAGGAAACCTAGGTTTGGCAACAGAAAGTTCATTACCGTAAAGATGGTCTTCTTCACGACGCCGCAGTAATCAGCCCGGCCCGCGACCAAGCAGATTTGGTTACGAAAATCGATGATGACTGCGCGATCCGAGAGGCTACCATCACGAGTAGGTTCACATCGATATGATGGTATGTTGAGCATCGTCCAGCGTTTGCGCTCAGCATCATCGATGTCATCAACTTGCTTGGGAAACATGTTGCGCGCAAACATGGCATGGGTGGCGTACTCCCCCACGAAACGATAGGGCACCGAATAGGTCGCATCAGCGCCAGCATAAACGTCTTGCACATAGAGCGTGGATCCACGCTCGTTGAGATAATTGACTACTCGTTTGAGCAGGCCTTGATAATTTTCGGGATCAAATTTCTTGAGGTTGTCCTTCCACCAGATATCGCCCTCTACTTCGGGCCAGGCAACCGCGAACGTGTCATTCACGGGTCGACCGGTGCAAGTCGGGTCGGTGTAAAACACCAATGGACCCTTTACACCAAGCGCGGTCGCATAAGCCTTTTGTTCCGTGTCTGGCCCATCGAGGCGCGTGCGGCCACGGTCGTTCGCAATCGCTTCGTGGAACAGCTGGTCCTTGCCGAGATTGTACTTATAAGTAACGTTCTTTAGCCCAAGCTTCTGCTCAAGCGCATCGTCAAATTTCATTCTCGGGCCTCTGTAGAGACAAGCATCCCACGGCGGGCCCTTTCTAAGGGAACCTTGACCACAGGGGGACCCGTCAAGCATACCCGTGCCTAGGGGGACCCGGCAACCGCCGGCCATATCTACCGATTAATGTAGCTTTATTTCCGGATTGACACGCCGGCGGAGCAAGTTGGCCAATGTTAATAGGGCAACCCGGCACCATCCAAATAGCGCTAGCTGGTGACCCTTGTATAGAGACAGATACACCAGACGCGCGACAACCCCCTCAATCATCACGCTACCCCGGAACAGCCGATTCATTAACGTGCCCACGGTGCTGTACTTGCCAAGGGCAACCAGGGACCCGTAATCGCGGTACACATACTTCGGTAAGCGCCGACCTACCAGTTGGTTACACAACGATTTAACCAGCAGCGAAGCCTGCTGATGGGCGGCCTGTGCCCGCGGTGGTACCAGTTGCCCGCCACTTTCTCCGAGCGGGCAGGCAGCGCAATCGCCAAATGCAAAGATAGTTTCATCGCGAGTTGTCTGCAGGGTTGGGCGGACAATTAATTGATTGACGCGGTTAGTCTCAAGGCCATCGAGGTTATGCAGGAAATCGGGTGCCTTGATGCCGGCGGCCCACACCATGATGCCGCCCGGAATAAATCTATCGTTTTCGGTTCGCATCCCATCTGGGGTAACGGCAACTACGCGCTCGGCGACGTGTACCGCGATACCGAGACGGGTCAGCTGGGCGTGGGCAGCCGTAGACAAGCGTGGCGGCAACGCCGGCAAAATACGATCCGCCGCCTCGATCAAGGTCAACTTGATATCGCGCTCTGGTACGACTTCATCCAGACCATAGGCCGACAGCTGATGTGTCACATGGTGTAACTGTGCCGCTAATTCGCTTCCCGTAGCGCCACCACCGGCGATAACAACGTGTAATTGGGTGGGGCTTTCCGGTCCGCCCAAGCTGTGGGCACGCAGCAGAGAATCGATAAGGCGCTTCTGAAAATGCACGGCCTGTTCGGTTGTATCCAGGAACAGACAATGTTCTTGGACCCCGGATACGCCAAAATCGTTACAGATGCTGCCAACCGCTAGGACGAGCGTGTCATAACGGAACGTGCGACGTGGAATTATCTCATTACCTTCGTCATTGACGGTTGGTGCTAACTGCACTACACGTTCCTTTCGGTCAAGGCGTTCCATACGACCGAGGAGAAACCGAAAATGATGCCACCGCGCTTGCGCGAGATATTCGAGCTGATCCTCGCCAACATCGAGTACACCCGCGGCCACATCATGGAGTAGTGGTTTCCAGATATGAGTACGGCTTTCGTCGATGAGCGTTATGGCTGCTCGATTCTTACCGATCTTGTCGCCAAGCCGCGTGGCAAGCTCTAATCCGCCTGCACCCCCACCCACTATGACTATCTTGTGCTGGTCAGCCATACTCCCTTGCCAGTTGCAGCGAATAGGCTTGGAATACTATAACCCGTCGTCGAGTAATTGAAGGCAAACGGCCGAAGACGTACGCACTAAGACCGGCACGAATCGATACGCCAGTTCGTTGCTGAATTCGATTATCTACTGGATTAGCCGGAGCTGTAACGCCCGTCCGAGATCAGCATAATATCGAACTCAGCCATGAGCTCGTCGACTATTTCCGGGTGTGGTTGCACTTCAACTATTAAACTGTCACGCGCCCGCTTATCACCGATGCTGTTCAAGATCCAATCGTTCTCGTTCTCGGGCGCACCCGCGACATACATCTGGGTGATGAGCGGCTGCGTGCCCGGCACAGTAATGGCGAAATGGATATGCGGCGCACGGCCTGGGTAGGGAACTGGCTTTATGGTTCGAAATCGATAGGCACCGTCCGCCCCGGTAGTGAACTCACCATAGCCCTGAAAATTCAGATCAAGGGGGACAGACCGGTTGTCCCGGGGATGATGATAACGGCCGTTGGCGTCACACTGCCAAATCTCGATGCGGGCGCCATCGATCGCCTGCCCGCGCTCATCTAGAACGCGGCCGACAACATTAGTGATTTCACCTTTCGCCCGACGCGACTTGCCGTTAACTACTACAAGGTCATTATCAGAATCCAGCGGAATACGAGCAGGATAGAATGGGCCCCGCGATTGTCTGGGGGTTAAAGTAAGTTCCGCCGCGGCTGACCGAATTGCAGGTAGGACTGCAGCAAAGCCCAGTATCGAACCTACGAGCAACCGTCTTCTCTGGTGATCCATCGCTTCCTTTGACGATCGGCGTGATCCCACCCTAATAAGAACACCCCTAATTAAAAAAGTTCAACCAGCGCCACCCTTAACTATCAATACAGCACCACACTGCGGATGGATTCTCCTTCCTCCATCAGATGGAACGCGTTGTTGATCTCTTGTAATGGCATTGTGTGGGTAATCAGGTCATCGATATTGATCTTGCCATCCATATACCAGTCAACAATCCGTGGCACCTCGGTACGTCCGCGGGCACCACCGAATGCGGTTCCGCGCCATACGCGGCCGGTAACCAACTGGAAGGGACGCGTACTGATCTCTTGGCCCGCCCCGGCAACGCCGATGATCACACTTTCTCCCCAACCCTTATGACAGCACTCCAAGGCCTGCCGCATGGTCTCAACATTGCCAATGCACTCAAAACTGTAATCTGCACCGCCCTTAGTGACATCGACAATATGCGCTACCAGATCACCCTCTACTTCCTTCGGGTTCACGAAATGGGTCATGCCAAATTTTTCGCCGAGCGTACGTTTTTTCGGATTTGTGTCAACACCGACAATCATATTGGCGCCGACCATGCGTGCACCCTGGATCACATTCAAACCTATGCCACCAAGCCCAAACACGACAACGTTGGCGCCCAGTTCAACTTTGGCAGTATTGATCACTGCCCCGATACCCGTGGTTACACCGCACCCGATGTAACAAATTTTATCAAATGGCGCATCACTACGAATCTTGGCCACGGCTATCTCCGGTAGCACCGTGTAGTTGGCGAACGTCGATGTACCCATATAATGATAGAGGGTCTTGCCGTTTAGAGAGAAACGGCTTGTGCCATCAGGCATTAACCCTTGTCCCTGCGTAACCCGGATGGCCTGACAAAGATTGGTCTTGCCGCTGAGACAGTACTCACACTGACGACATTCCGGCGTATAAAGTGGGATCACGTGATCCCCGGCCTTGACACTGTTCACACCCACACCGACTTCCACTACCACACCCGCACCTTCATGCCCCAAGACGGCTGGAAACAGTCCCTCGGGATCCGCGCCTGACAACGTAAAGTGATCCGTGTGACATATGCCGGTAGCTTTGATTTCGACCATCACCTCCCCTGCCTTGGGGCCCTCAAGGTCTACTTCCTCAATCTGAAGAGGCTTACCGGCCTCGAGTGCAACCGCAGCTTTGACTTTCATTTTTAGGTTCTCTAAGTGAGGTTATTGGTCACAGTCCATGATGATATCGCACGGCCGTTTAGGGTGCGAGGCACCGAAATGTGTTACCGCTAGACCTCTCTCAGCGTCTTAGCGGGTGGCTGGCGCAGCACCGAACGGCTGCCCAGCGTCCCCGCAACCCCAATACCGATTGCGCCGAATGCCGTGCCTGCTAGCCAGACCCAAAGGTTAAGCCGATAGTCAAAATGAAACACAAACTCCGCCAAGGCGTAGCCGATGATTGATGCGGCTACCCCCGCTAAAGCGCCGGCAAGTAAACCAAGGGTAAGGAATTCTGCCACCAACCCACGAAGCAACTGACCACGATGGGCGCCCAAGGTGCGTAGCACGGCCATTTCATAGCGACGCTCATCCTGTGTCGCCTGCATGGCGGCATAGAGGACAGCCAACCCCGCCACCAGCGTAAATATAAACACGTACTCTACGGCCAGACTGACACGTTCCATGATCTCACGCACCTTCCCAAGCAGAGCATCCACATCTACCACCGTGACGTTGGGAAACCGTTCTAGCATCGGAGTAAGAATGCGCCTGCCTTCACGAGACAGATAAACGCTGGTCACATACGTGGCTGGATACTCATTCAACACGCCAGGCGGCAGGATAGCGAAGAAATTAACGTTGAACGTATCCCAATCCACGGTGCGTAAGTTGCTGACCGCTATGTCAAGTTTGCTACCGGCGATGTCGAATGTAAGCACATCCCCCAACTTGATGCCCAAGGTCGCTGCGAGCTCTTGCTCGAACGACATCAATGGCTGGCCGTGTTCGTCTGCGCTCCACCATCGGCCGCTCACCACACGATTGTCGGCGCGTAACTGTGCCGCCCAAGAAAGATTGTACTCATGTTGCGCCAAGTGCTGGGCACGCGGGTCGTCGAAGTCTTCGGGCTCTACACGTCTACCATTAATGGCGACAAGCCTTGCGCGCACCATTGGATAGATACCTGGTGCAGCCGTATCGTGTGCCACGAGAAAATCACCCAGTGCTTGCGCTTGATCCGGCTGGATGTTGATCAAAAAATGATTCGGCGCCTCAGGCGGGATCGTCTTCCGCCAACCCTCGAGCAGGTCACCACGTACAAGTGATAACAGGAGCAGGACCATAATACCTAACCCGAACGCCACGATTTGGGCCATGCTAACGTGAGCCCGGCGTGAGATGTTGGCGAACCCGAATCTCCAAGCAACGCCGACGCGTCCTCGTAATCCGTTCAACAGTTTCACTAATAGGTATGCCGTCATACCCAACACCACCACGGTGCCAACGGCACCACCTAGCACATACGCCAACAGCTCGAGATCACGCGCATGCCACGACATCAACCCAGCCATAGTGAGAAAAGCCAAGGCGTAAGTGGCCATGTTACGGGGCACCGGGGTAGTGGCCTGTCGGCGCAACACCCGTGTCGGGGGGACATCCTTTAGTGCTAAAAGCGGCGGCAACGCAAAGCCCATCAGCACTGCCAATCCCAGCGGCAAACCTACTAGCGCAGGTTGTAATGATGGCAGCGGCAGTTCCGTGGCTACCAGGCCTGCCAATATCAACGCCAATCCTGTCTGGGCGATATAACCGACCAAGCAACCGAGCAAACCCGCCGCCAGCCCAATCCAAAACATCTCCCATGTAAATATCTTGATGATGGTCCGCTGGGTGGCGCCGAGACAACGCATGATGGCACTGGTATCCAAGTGGCGTTGCGTATAGCGCCGCGCTGCCATCGCCATCGCAACGCCGGCAAGAAACACGCTCACCAACGAGGCGAGACCCAGAAAACGTTGTGCACGCTCAAGCGCAGCGCGTAGTTCCGGTCGTCCGTCTTCCAAGGTTACCAAGCGTTCATCTGGATTCAGACGCGAAGTCAACCAACTCCTATAGGCCCGCACACTGTCGTCCGTACCGGCAACCAATAGCATATGTCGCATGCGGCTCCCCGGTTGCAGCAATCGAGTAGCCGGAACATCCTCAATATTCATCATTACCCGCGGCGCAATGTTGAATAACTCCCCGCCGCGGTCCGGCTCGTAGGTCAACACTTTGCGAATCAAAAACTCTGCCTCACCTAGGCTGATTACGTCGTCAATGTGCACCCTCACCTTCTGTAACAGATCTGCGTTCACCCATACTTCACCCCGGCCAGGTGTTAGGGACGTGACGCCATCTGGTGCAAACGGTTTGGGCGCAACCCGCAGCGAACCGCGCAATGGATAATCCGCGCTCACCGCTTTCACCTCGACAAGTTGCATTTTGTCATCTGCGATGACCACACTACGGAAGTTCAACGTCTGAGCTGTCTGTAAAGTGCTTGTGCGGGCGTAAGCAAGACGGTCAGAACCGATAGGATTGGTTGATGTTAGGACCAAATCCGCCGCCAACAACTCGCCGGCCTGTTGTCCCATAGCCTGCCATGTGCGGTCGGTAAAGAACCCGACCGCCGTCATGCTGGCAACTGCAATTACCACCGCGATAGCAAGGATGCGCAATTCGCCAGAACGCCAATCGCGCCGTAAGGACCGCAAAGAAAAGGTTAGTGTGTTTATCACCGATATATGATCTTAGGCCGCACGGCTAAGACGACCCGCCTCCAGTTCAACTATTCGATGACAGTGCTCCGATATAGCACGATCGTGCGTGACCAGGATTAATGTAGTCGCACGTTCACTGTTTAAGGCAAACAGAAGCTCGACAATGCGCGCGCCGGTGGTCTGATCCAGGTTGCCGGTAGGTTCGTCCGCAAATAATATCCTAGGGTTGCTAGCAAAAGCGCGGGCAATCGCACAGCGCTGCTGTTCACCACCAGAAAGTTGGTTGGGGTAGTGGTGCAAACGCTTGCCTAACCCAACGCGTTGCAAAATGTCGGTAGCCGCCGTTCGCGGTGAACCTTCCCCTACCAGTTCCATCGGTAACATTACGTTTTCGAGCGCGGTTAGGCTTTGAAGTAACTGAAATGACTGGAATACAAAACCAACGCGACCGGCACGCAAACGTGCGCGCCCGTCCTCATCTAGGGTGGTCAACTCGATCCCGTCCAGTAACACGCGCCCATCAGTCGGTACATCCAGGCCCGCTAACAGACCTAACAGTGTAGACTTCCCAGAACCAGACGCGCCGACGATAGCTATCGCGTCGCCAGCATCAACTTTTAGGCTAACGTCATCAAGGATTAGCAGCTCGCCTTCAGGACTGGTAACCTTTTTGCTCACACGTTGCGCCTCCACCATCGGCGCTGTTGAAGTTTGCGACATGCTTAGAACACTCCTTGCTTTGATATTTTGCGCCTGGACGGCGCAGGCCTTAGCAGAAAAACCAGTGATACTGGTGCTGGGTGATAGCCTGAGTGCCGGCTACGGTATTAGCACAAACAGTGGCTGGGTAGCTCTGTTGCAGCAACGCTTGGAACAGCAAGGCTATCCCCAACGCGTGGTCAACGCCAGTATTAGTGGCGACACCACGAGCGGCGGTCTTGCACGCTTACCACAGGCGCTTGCCCAGTACCGACCACAATTGGTGATTCTTGAACTGGGCGCCAACGATGGTTTACGCGGGCTACCGTTAGAGGAAATACGACGCAACCTTGCCACCATCATTGATAGGAGTCGCGAGCAGGGCGCAACATTGCTATTGGCTGGTGTGCGTCTGCCTCCCAACTATGGCGCGCTTTATGTCAAGAAGTTCCACGACGTATATCGCCAGCTGGCGCAAAACCACAAAGTTGCATTCGTCCCCCACCTGCTGGCCGGAGTTGGTGGCCGTGCCGATCTCATACAAGCAGATGGCCTGCATCCCCGCGCCAATGCACAGGGGCTGATACTCGATAACGTGTGGCCACACTTGTTACCCATCCTAAAGCGTACTGCCATAAAAGACAGCGATAGTGGCGCTTAATGGGCTCTAAACCACCAGAATTACAGGGGTTTCGACAACCTCTTTCCATAGATGGCGCGAACATGATAAATACGGTATGCGGGGCTCAGTGACCTACGGCCTAAACGAGAGACGCCCATCCATACTAGGAGTGTGTCGGTGGAAATCGAAGCCATAAGAACCGCGTATCGGCGTTACGCTCGCATATACGATGCCGTATTTGGGCCTATCTTGCATCCTGGCCGTAAGCTAATCATTCAGGCACTTAACTTACGACAGGGAGACAATGTATTAGAAGTTGGTGTAGGAACCGGTTTGTCGCTACCCCTATACCCCGAGAACGTCAAGGTCACCGGCATCGATATTTGCGGAGAAATGTTGGCCAAAGCCCGCAAACGTGTGCGCCAACAGAACTTGGCCCAGGTCGAGGCAGTTTTGGAAATGGATGCCGAAGATCTGAAATTTCCCGAGAATACTTTCGATAAAGTCGTGGCGATGTATGTCGTCTCGGTAGTTTCTGATCCCTCTAAACTTGTCAATGAGATGCGCCGCGTTTGTAAGCCCGGCCGGGAAATGTTTATCGTCAACCACTTTCACAGTCGTAATGGATTCATCAGGGCCTTAGAAGGTTTATTTTCACCACTGGCAAAGTTGGTGGGCTTCCACCCCGACCTCGCGTTAGAAGACCTACTAAAACAGACCGGGCTGGATGTTGTAGAGATACACAGTGCCAACCTATTCGGTTACTGGAAGGTTCTGCGCTGCCGCAGCGCAATCAGGCGATCACTGCCAATGGATGTCACTGCGTCGATTGAACACGACTCTACCGTCCAGGAGTTTTCCAAGTAAGTTAAAGCGACTGGGCTGCCAGCTACGGCTCGAAGTTGTAGTCATTTTGCAATGGTGCGGCCCGGGCGGCCGCAAGTCGTGCGACCAGAATCTGGGCGCCGAGCAAGAAACATAGTTCGATCTTATGTAGCGACAAAATCGAAATATTCCCCGAAGAGCTCGTTTTCCCGGTGCCTGGACTTCGCGTGAACGCCACCCCAGTACCGCTGTCGTCGCCCATATTGCCGAAGACCATGGCCACCACGTTAACCGCCGTGCCATTAGCCATGTCTCCGGTATACCCAGTGCAACTTTGCCAAATAGCTGAATGAATCGACGATAAGAATCCAACACAAACCGGTAATTGCCCGTCTGTTCCGTCAGACCACTCAAGGTCTTCTTGTTTGGGCCGAGGTTGAGCATAGCGTCCATCATGCCGAGCATCGACATTGCTGCGCCTGAGCGCACGGATACCAAGTGCGGGTTGTCCTTCGCGCCAAATCCCTTCCCGGTAAGACGTTCCACGTCCCTGACGTGCTCGTTCACCGCAGGCATTAATCCCCTAGGCAGGCCTTTTCGTTGGTCCGCTAGATAGTGCAAGCACGCCTCTGTGGCGATAACAAACCCGGGCGGACGTTGAGGCCGATCTGGGTCATCTCACACAAATTGGCCCCCTTTCCACCAAGCAAGGCCTTGTTTTTCCGTCGCCTTCGCGGAAGGAATACACATACCGACTGGATCCTGCTAGCGCATGTCCGGGCCCTAGTTGGCGGCACCCGCGCCTGCATTAGACCCCCGCCCACAAAAACTAGCGCCGATTACAGCTAATTAGCGTGTGGTTTTCCTGGACAGGTTGAATAATATCGTCTAACTTATTGTTTAATAGAATCAAACAGAGGAAACGCGCGCTTGCGGGGGAAGCGGCGAGGGCCGATAACAAATGTTACGGACAACCAACGAATCAGTAACCGCGAAGACGGTAAATTTCTCGGGAAAAAGTGCAGGGCGAATCACTAGCGCGGCCTGGCTCAAGACCCGACCCAACGGTAGTAGCCAGCAGGGCTTTGACAAGGCCCTAAGGACTGTCGCGGTTCTACAGACCACCCTCGAGCTCGAACAGCTGGCAAAGCTATTCTCCCGCGAAGTCGGTGCCAGCGTCCCCCATAGCAGCATCAACTACCGCAACGATCAGCCCGAAATCGATCTGACGGTTGGGCGCACGGCTAAGCATACATGTACCTTTCGACTAATCGTCGAAAAGCAGAACCTGGGCCAGGTTACCTTCACTCGTGGAAGGGCCTTTACCGAGAAAGAGGGTGCTATGCTCGAGTTCCTGCTATCGAGTCTTGCCTATCCCCTGCGAAACGCCTTGCAGTACGAAAATGCGTTTCAGGCGTCACTCACCGACCCGCTGACCGGTATCTACAATCGTACGGCCATGGAAGCGGCGCTGCGCCGCGAAATCTCTCTTGCCCGCCGTCATCGTACGCCTTTGTCTCTCATGATTATGGATATCGATAGGCTCAAGCAGGTTAACGACGAATACGGCCACGCAACCGGTGATCAACTGATTAAGGCAGTGGTGGATGCTGTGTGTGGCTCCCTACGCGAGACGGATTTGGTATCTCGTTACGGAGGTGACGAGTTTACGATTCTGTTGAATAACACGGCGCGGCGCGGTGCAGCGGTGCTGGCCGAGAATATCCGCAAGAAGATCCAGAACGTGGCGTGCCAATTCGAGGACAAGACCATCAACGTGACCGTTAGCATGGGAGTTGCGTCCTTGACCGACAGGGACAAGCACGCTGGCCTTTTCGCCCGTGCCGACCAAGCGCTCTACCACGCCAAGCGGCAAGGGCGCAACTGTATCAAGGTCGCCGGCGCAACCAAGTAGTCCTCGTCAAAGGCATTCGCCGACACATCTCCTCTCGACATCTCGCTACACCGATTGACCAGCGCAAGTCGTTAGCGCTCTAGGTAGCGCACAAGCTCAATGCGGCAGCAAGAATCGGGTGGCCCAGCCCGAGATGCCCGCGTACATTTGCTCCCCTAAGAAACAGTCGATGGAGATCGTTTGCCATGAGAGCCAAAGCTTTTGCCGTATACGGGTTACCACCGAGCAGTCCAACCGCAGCAGCCGCCGGCCATGCCTCACGGTGGAGCATGGGCGCCTTCATTGATATGCTGTTCGCGTGGCACGAGCGCGCGCGTCAACGTCGAAGCTTATGGACACTCGATGATTGCATGCTCAAAGACATCGGCATCAGCCGGACCGACGCCGAACTAGAGGCCAACAAACCTTTCTGGCGCTGTTAACGGTAGGTGAGAATAATGACCCTCGAGCTGACAATGACCACACGGGAAAACGCGACCCCAAGCAACATTGCTTCGGACATCTTGCTAGCGCAATCACGCGACTACGATCGAATCGCGCAGGCGCTGGAATACGTTACGCAACACGCATCGGAACAACCCGATCTCGCTGATATCGCTAGCGAAGTCGGATTAAGCGAATACCATTTTCAGCGACTCTTCAGCCACTGGGTTGGCATAAGCCCAAAGAAGTTCTTGCAATACCTCACACTTTCGCGGGCAAAGCAAAGCCTGTCCGACTCAGCCAGCGTGTTGGACGCCACCTTCGATGCCGGACTATCAAGCCCGAGTCGGCTTCATGACCTGTTCGTGCGCTGCGAGGCAGTAACCCCCGGCGAGTACAAACGCCGTGGCCAAGATCTCACCATACAATACGGATTTCACCCTACGCCATTCGGTGAATGCCTGTTGATGCTGACCGAGCGCGGTATTTGTGGTCTTTCTTTCGTAATCGAAGGTGACCGGGAGAGTACCCTCGCCCATCAGCTGACCGGCTGGGAACAGGCGCAGGCGGTCTCGGATCAAGACGGCACCGGTGGCGCCGTCGAGCGGATCTTTGCATCCCACAACGAATTACCAGCACCCGGCACTTCACCGCTACGATTGCTTTTGCGAGGTACGCCGTTTCAGGTCAAGGTGTGGGAGGCATTACTCCGTGTGCCGGCCGGCTCGCTAACAACCTATGAGTCGCTCGCCCGCCTTTCGGGATATCGTGGCAACGCAGCGCGAGCGGTTGGGCAAGCAGTCAGTCATAACCTTATCGCCTACCTAATCCCTTGTCATCGTATCATTCGCAAGACCGGTGTGATCGGCAATTATCGTTGGGGCCCGACCCGCAAGCGAGCGTTGATTGGTTGGGAAGCGGCACGGGGTGAGATCGGGGCGGCTTGATTCGGTCACAGTGTCTTGAAGACTTTGGCGATGGACTCGCCGTGGACTGAAAGATCCCATTCGCATGTATAGCCGAATGGCGTAATCCATACCTCGTAGCCTGTCGATCTCAGCCTGGCCGCTAGGTCCTCAAGGAACGTGCGAGCGAAATCCGGTTCCGCTTTGCAGCTAGAGAGATGAGTAAAGGAATGCAGCACTATTCTCTTAAGACCGCGCTTGTTCGCCAACCACTTTGTGTTCTTTAAGGTAGTTGTCAGTACTTTGCTGCGACGCCCTTCATCCTCGGGTTCAGCATGCACGAAGATGACGGCAACGTCCGCCAGATCCTCTTCTACATCTCGATCATCCGCATCCGCTAGCGTCTTGCGAAACGTCTTGAAGCGAAATCGCCGGGCCTGGAACATCAATAGTTTCATCGGCGGTCTACTATGCTATCACCTCATAGCTTTCGGTTTGCCTCGTACTCACGCGCTTCGGCTATCAGCCATTCACGAAACGCAATAATCCTCGGCTGGTTGACCGCCGTTTTCGCGCACACCATATAGTAGCCAAAGCTCACGGCGACACTTAGGTCAAAGGGCTTGATCAATCGACCGGCGGCAAGATCATCGGCCACCAGTACGCTACCTGCCAACGCGACGCCATGACCCTCGATCGCCGCCTGTATTGCCATGCCGGCAAGACTGAACTGTGGCCCACGCGTTGCGTTGATATCATGCACACCGGCCGCCAGTAACCACATAGACCAATCCGGCTGCGCGCGGGTCGCCCACTCGCCATGCAATAGCGTGTGCGCTTTGAGATCGCCTGGCTTACGTAAAGGATGCAGTCCCTCGAGCAAACGCGGGCTACACACTGGGAACACCTCCTCCGCCATCAAGGGTTCGACGTGGACCTCCGGATAGTTGCCGGTCCCGTAGCGGATACCGATATCGACCTCCTCGCGAGCGAAATCGACCAATCGATCGGTCGCATCTATACGTACATCGATCCCCGGGTGTGCGGCTCGGAATCGATCGAGGCGAGATAGTAACCACCTGGCACCGAAAGTGGGTGGCACGGTGACCGCTAAGGCACGATGCTCATCGCGAAACCGAGACGCGGTAACGGCTTCCGCCAGCCGGTCAAATCCCTCCGCCAGACCCGGCAGGCAGGCTTGACCGGCGTCGGTCAGCAACAATGCGCGATTCAGCCGTCGGAAGAGCTGTACACCCAGATAATCTTCGAGCGCCTTCACCTGATGGCTGACCGCGGCCGGGGTCACGTGGAGCTCCTCCGCCGCCTTGGTAAGGCTCAGATGACGGCCGGCGGCCTCAAAGGCGCGCAGCGCATTGAGTGGGGGTAACCGACGTTCCATGGTCTAGGTTATGTTAGATTTACTAAATCGAATGATACAAATCGTCGTTTGTCGGTGCCTTATTTATACCCTATCTTATGCACGTAAGCATTGAAACCGATGAACTTAACTAAGAGGAATTCTAAAGTGAATAGACTAACTAATCAATATTCAAATTCTGGCTTTGATCGACGCCTATCCTTCCTTTCACAGAGTCTGACCGGGTATGACTTCGCCCCAAGACGTGATCTCGACCATGACACCGTCAAGCACTACGCCACGGTTGGCCGCAAGCTGCGTGCGCAGGCTTTCAGACAAGCCCTGCGACGTCTCGCCCAGGCGATTGTCGGCGCATCCAGGCGGGCCGCTCGAGGGCTCGAACACCGGCGCCTGCGACGCGCAAGCATCCGCCAGCTAGCGAGGCTGACCGACCGTCAGTTGGATGATATCGGATTGTTTCGGGCCGAGATTCCAGCTGCCGTCGACAAGTTACTACGGAACGAATCGCAACCGGCGGCTGAGCCTAAGTCGAAAGTAGTGACCATTCCGGCGACAAAGAATCCAGCCAACGACGAAAGATCGAGACTTGCGGCTTAACCCGCCCTGGCCCGGCCGCCCCGTGTGCATATGGGGCGGTCGTGGCCTTGGTGCGCACTATTCCATCAACGCACCGTCGCTTAGAAGTTCCGGTTCTAGCTCGAACACATCAACACACCCTCCAGGCAACCGACGTTAACGCCGTCATGACCAGGTCGTGTACGAGGGCGATGAAACGAATAGATACCGCACTGGCGGCAGAAATAATGTTTCGCGGTGTGAGTATGAAACTGATAGAGCAACAGATAGTCTTTACCCCCGATTAGGGTGAAATTCTCCTCCAGCACATAGTGCATAACGGCGCCCCGCCGGCGACACAAGGAACGTGCATCGGGCTGAGTAATCAAGCGTTGTCTCGATTTCGAACTTGGCCTTACCGCCATGACAATAACCGACGAATCATGATTGACTTACTCTTCTAACACCACATTCACGCGCCGATTGTGTTTGCCCTTTTTCTCGATCTTACCTACCCGTACCTTGCCAATTTCGCCGATCGAGGCCAGATGAGTACCACCACAGGGTTGCAGATCTAGCCCTTCGATCTCCACTAGGCGTACACGCCCCTGCCCGCTAGGTGGTTTGACAGACATGGTTCGCACTAATTCTGGCTTGCTCGCCATCTCCTCGTCGGTAATCCACCGGAACCGAACCGAACGATTCTCGCTGATAAGCCGATTGAGCTCGGACGTAATGTGTTCCTTGTCCAGCGTCGGTTCAGGCAGATCAAAGTCCAGGCGACCGCTGCCGTCGCGCACAGAACCGCCGGTAACACCACCGGCAACGACGGTGCACAGCAAATGCAAACAGGTGTGCATACGCATCAACCGGTAACGCCGATCCCAGTCGATCGCTGCTGTGACCTTATCACCGGATTTCAAGGCGGATGCGCCCGACTCGGGAATATGCAAGATCTGTCTCGGCACATCGCCTTTTCGTGTATCTGTTATGCGTACTTCTGCCCCTGCCGCATTACGTAGCACGCCGGTATCTCCCGGTTGGCCACCACCCATAGGATAGAAAACCGTACGATCAAGCTGTATGCCGTTTTCGTCGACCGCCGTCACCACCGCTTCACATTGGCTGGCATAGGAATCGGTCCTAAACACCTCTTCGGTCATCGACATCCTCCATCCAGGAATCAGTAAATAGATGAGACAGTTTACCGGATGCCTACGCCAGAATCTCGGCCAAGGCGAGCGACAACTCTGGATGTCGGAACTTGTAACCGGATTCGAGTAATCTTTTGGGTATGACCTTCTGCCCGGTGACATACAAATGTGCCATCTCTCCAATAAGTAAACGCATTGCCCATCCCGGGGCCCACATGAATGCAGGCCGATCGAGTGCAGCACCCAGCTTGGATGCGAAGTCGCGATTCGTCTCGGGATTGGGCGTCGTAGTATTAAAAGGGCCTTGCAACGACTTGTTCGCCATGAGGTGCAGCACAATATCTATCAGATCATCAATATGAATCCACGACATCCATTGCTTGCCACTCCCCACATGACCGCCCAACCCCAACTTGAACTGGGGCAATAATGAGCTCAATGCACCCCCACCTTTCCCAAGGACTACACCCGAACGCAACAGACAAACCCGAACACCATGGTTCGTAGCCTTTAAAGCCTCCGTTTCCCAAGCCTTGCAGAGGTCGGCTTGATATTCTTGGCCGGGTGAAGAGTCTTCTGTCAACACTTCATCCCCGCGGGCACCGTAATAGCCGACGGCTGAACCACTGATTAGTAGGCGTGGTGGGCTTCGCACGTGAGCGATGTAATCGATTAATTGTCGTGTCACCCCGACACGGCTTGATATGAACGTCTGCTTGAGCTCCTTTGCCCAACGGCCGCTGCCGAGGCTCAGGCCGGCAAGGTTTACGATCGTCTCAGGCGCACTATCGTCAGGTAGTTCTTTCAGTGACTCAATCAGCCGGATCGGTCCTTTGAATTTCTGCTGTGCTCGGCGTCTGTCGCGGGTTAATACGGTGACGGCGTAACCGTCGGTGAGTAGCCGCTTACACAGCACGCTACCGATAAAGCCGGTACCCCCGGTTACAGCCACGTTCATCTCTTAACTACCTCCCACATCTGCCGTAGATAGTAAACCTGACTTGCTCGTGACCACAAAGCACTTAAGAATAGACGTCGGGATTGCGACGCTAGGATAGCAATGGGCAAAGCGAAAGTTCGAACATGGGTGTGGCATTTTGACAGCCCGGTAGAGAAGATCTGGCCGGTGCTTGCCGATACGGCGCGTTTCAATGAGGCGGCGCAGCTACCGAAACACGAAATAAAAGAAATTCCACAAGCTGACGGTTCCACACGCTACTACGGCCATGCTCGCATGGGACCATTCAAATTGAGTTGGGAAGAGTTGCCGGTAAACTGGGTTGATAATCAATGGTTCAGACATTGTCGTCATTTCAGCAACGGGCCTCTCAAGTCACTTTGCGCGACATTAAAGTTTTTTCCAGAAGACACCGGCTGTCGTGGTGAGTATACGATTGAAGTTGAGCCAGCCAATTGGCTCGGCCGCACCATCTTGGCATTGGGATTCTTGCGCAATGTCGGCAAGACATTCGTACCGCTCGCAGACAACGCCCGCCACTTTGCCCGCGGTCAAAGAGAAACCGAGTTCGATTGCAAACCACCCGAGCTGACGCCGGGCGCTGCGCTGCGTGTGCCCGCGTTGGTGGCCAAGATTGAAGCCACACCACACGGTCATGGGCTGGCACAAAAACTCGCTGACTATGTATTAACGCGACAGGAAGTCGACCTCTGGACCATCCGCCCCCTGAAACTCGCGCGTAAGTGGAGTGTACCCGATCGCCATACCATTGAAGTATGCCTGGAGGCGGTGAAACAGGGATTGCTCGCGCTGCGCTGGGATCTGTTGTGTCCGCGCTGCCAAGTCGGAAAAAAGTCGGTACTGGCCCTCGGCCAGCTACCCACAGGCGCACATTGTTCATCGTGCAACATCGACTACGATCGCGAGTATTCTAAGAACGTGGAACTCGCGTTTCATCCTGCAACATCGATTCGTCCCCTGGAAAGCGGTGAGTACTGCCTATTTGGCCCAATGAGCACACCTCATATCAAGTTACACCTGACGCTGGAGCCAGGTGAGAAGCGCGATGTCGCCATCGATTTACCACACGGCAACTACCGCTTGCGTACGCTAGAACCGGCAGGTGAGGAGACCGCTCAATGGGATACCGGTGGCTTCCCATCAGTCGTTGCCGATGGGACGACGGTTGTCGCGGGCGAACTCTCACCGACAGGAACGGTAAGCCTGAACAATAAGTCGGAACGGAAATTGACCTTCATCGTCGAGGAACGTGCGTGGATGTGGGATGCGTTGACCGCGGATCGCGCCACCGCGTTACAGGCCTTCCGCGACCTATTCAACGAAGATACCCTGCGGCCCGGTGACAATGTCGACATCGACTACATCACCATCATGTTTACAGATCTAAAGGGCTCGACTGCGCTTTACGAGCGTATCGGCGACCCCCGCGCCTACCACCTGGTGCGCGAGCACTACGCCATCATTGGCAAGACGGTGCGCGAATACGATGGCGCCGTCGTCAAGACCATTGGCGATGCCGTGATGGGTGTGTTTACGAACCCTGAAAATGCCCTGCGTTGCGGCATCCAACTGCACACTGATTTTGCTGAGTTCAACTCGGCATCGGGTAAGGAACCGGTGACGATCAAACTGGGATTCCACGTTGGACGGTGTATTGCGGTGTCGCTCAATAACCGACTTGATTACTACGGCACTGCTGCCAACAAAGCGGCGCGCCTGCAAAACCAAAGCGTGGGCGGCGACATCGTAATTTCACCTGAGTTGGCGGCTGACCCAAGCGTCGCACCGCTGCTCGCGGATTTCTCTCCACAAGAAGAACAAGCAGAATTTAAAGGTTATGATGAACCGGTGCGATTTCTTCGCATCACCACGGAAAAGCTCAATGCTAAGCGCCGCCCCCTCCCTAACCCTCCCTCATCACAGGGGAAGGAATAAGGCACTCGGAATCAAAACTCCAATAGACCATGGGCCATCAATAGATTTGCCCGACGTACACACGCCTATATGAACCAATCCAATGGGGCGGCGAGCATGCGTGCAAAAGGTTCGGTACGCATGGGGAAGATTCCCTGGTCCTTCTGCCTAGAAGGCTAACTATGTTACACGTGTCGTCACTATTTCTGTAACGCCTCCCTTACAAAGTCCAGGCGGTCTTGGCCGAAAAATAGCTGGTCGCCGACAAAGAATGTGGGCACGCCGAAGGCACCACGGGCCACTGCGTCGTCCGTATTCTTTCGCAGCCGACCCTTGATGTCGTCCCGCTGGATCTCGGCAAAATACGCATCTGCATCCAACCCCGCTTCGACAAGGGTTGTCCGGACTTCATCCGTTTCGTTTAGGTTTCTCGCATGAACCCAAATGGCCTCGAACATGGTCTTGACGTAAGCCTCTGTCTCCCCGCGCTCCTCAGCAACAAACACGCCTCGCATGATCGGCAGTGTCTGGATGGGTGAATGCGGATTCATGACAAACGGTACGCCGAGATGTTTGGCTCGCATGATCAAATCGTCGAAGTACCATTTACGCTTTGCGGGAATCGACAAGGGGCCCGGATTACCTGTCGACTTGAAGATGCCGCCGCAGAATACCGGCGTCATGCGCAACCGGCACCCCGTCTCTTCGGCAATAGTCGGAAGCTGGGTCCACGCCAGATAGGTTGGAAAACTGACGACATCGTAAACGAACTCTAGTTGCATAGACATCTTCCTCGCTTGGGCGTCATAAACTTATCGAGGTACGGCAATTTATCACCTCGGAGGAGCTTGACCGAATTCAGCCCCCCGAAGGGACGGACTAAACTTCCCACCCCGCCTTGCGCAGGCCGTCCAGATTTAACTCCGTCTGGACCGAATTCAGAACAAAAATTCTTCGATAGTCGTCGGCCGTTCTGATGCCGCGTTTTGACAGGTATTCATCCAGACACACGCGCGCTTCCTCCTTGCGCCCCATGTGACCAAGAAGAATGGTCTTGAACCCGAGATAGGAGACGTCGTGGGGCCGAGCACTAAGACATTTCTCGAGGTGCGCATACGCTTCCTCGAACCGTCGCTGCCCAAGCGTCGCTTGCACGAGCTGGAAATAATAATTGTGTAGCTTCGGGTCAATGGGGCTGAGCTTGAGACACATTTGCCCACACCCTTCCGCCTCCTCGGGCTCGCCGGAGTGGGTCAGGGCCAAGGCAAGCACCTCATAGGCCTCGGGTGAACTTGGGTTGAGCTCGACCGCCTTGCGTCCGGCCTCCACCGCTTGTTTCAAGTCGCCTTTCCAGATGTGGGCCATGCATAGCACCAAATAAATTCGGAAGTTCCTGGGATCGATCGCTGTCGCCTTCTTTGCCAGATCGAACATGGTAGCCGCTCCATCGACGTAGTCAGCGTATTGGGCATAGACATCGGCGCTGTAACAAAGCGCCAACGCAGTGTAGGCATCGGCGAATGTGGAATCGGCTTTGATCGACTTTTCGAACAGTTGCTTTGTCTCCGTCCGGTATCTGCCGTAAGAGGGCATGTTGGCCAAGCCGCGCAGATACAACTCCCAGGAGTTTAGATTTTCCGGCCGTTTTCGAGTCACCGCCAATATTTCCGCCTTGCTCATCTCGGGCTCGACGGCGGCGACGATATTGGTGGTGATCTCGTCCTGAACCGCGAAAACGTCTTCGAGCTCGCGGTCGTAGCGGTCGGCCCATAAATGGTTTCCGGTCGAACCGTCGATGAGCTGGGCGGTGATGCGCACCCGATTCCCCACTTTGCGCACACTACCCTCGAGCACATAGCGCGCCCCGAGGTCGTTGGCCACCTGGCGCACGTCGGGTGATTGGTTTTTGTAGGCGAAAGTGGAATTACGCGCGATCACCGGAAAAGACCGCCAAGCCGCAAGCAAGGTGATGATATCTTCGGTCAAGCCGTCGCTAAAGTAATCCTGTTCCGGATCGCCACTGATATTGGTGAAGGGCAGCACGGCAATCGAAGGCTTGTCGGGTAACGGAATCGCGCCTACCTCTGGGCTGGGACGTTCTGTAACTTCATCCAGCCCTTGCTGCACGCGATAAGCCCGCACCGGCTCGGCAATATTCTTGACCGCTTGCTCGCCCATGAACCCGTAGCTAAGTGGCAGCTTCTTGCCAATCGCGGTGCGCACGGATTCAGAGATGCAGATACCACCCGGTTCAGCGAGACTCTCAAGGCGGGCCGCCACGTTGACGCCATCACCATAGATCTCGTCCTGGTCGACAATCACTTCACCCAGATTGATGCCGATACGAAACTGGAGCTTGCGATCGTCGGGGAGATCTTGATTGCAGTCTTTGAGGTGGCGTTGCACATCGACGGCACAACTCAGCGAATCGGAGACGGTGGCAAAATCAGCCAGCACGGCATCACCCGCGTAGTGCACCACGCGGCCTTTGTGGGTCTCGATGCTGGTCGTGATAACGCTGAGGTAGGTGCGTAACGCGCGATGGGTACCGTCTTCATCCTCACCCGTCAGTCGACTATAACCGGCGACGTCGGCGTAGAGAATGGCGGCGAGCTTGCGTGCTAAAGGTTCGGTGCCCATAGAAGCGCCCTTCAATTGCTTCGCTTAGGAACAACATCCATGTTACTACAGCGGAAATCCTTGTCGAAACCGATTAGGCGTGGCTAAAGCGCTTGGCGCTGCGATCCTTTGGATCTTGCTCCAACCCTAAGCATGATTGGCGCAGGTGGTTCCACAGATTAAGACGCGTCCAGTCCGGCTCGGGTAGCGGCTTGAGTTCATCCGAAAGGAACGGGTTAGGTAAGAAAACGGTCAGCTGTTGCTCATCTTTGCCATTGAACAACCGCAACCCCCAGCCAACCGGGGCATTTGCATCGTCCAAGTGTCGATAGAGTTCAGCGCGGCTGGTTCGACGCCAGGCAGCCAGTTCAGGCGTAGCCGGATTGTTGCGGCTACCCTTGTGCTGGCCAATGCAAACATGAAAATGCCAAGCGCCGAAGTCGGCGGTTAAGTAACCATCGTACAAAGAGATTCGGGTAGGCGCATTGGGCGCCCTGATCTCCCAAACTGCGCCCTGAATCAAGATACCAAAATGAATCGAAGACCAGTAATGTTCAAAAATATCTTTGCAAAGCCCGAATAGAAAGTCTTCCGATGTATCTAGCGGAAACACCTCTAACACGCCCATGCCGGGCTCTTCGACACGTTCGGGCATCACATAACTTCTTAAGCGGCCTTGAGTATACCCATTGCATCGTCAAGCGCACGACCTAGTCGATCGAAAAGGTCATCGATTTCCGCTTCGGTAATGACCAACGGTGGACAGATACCGACGGAGTCGCTTGGCAGCGGTCTTACGATAAGCCCGTTCTTCAAGGCATTCGTTTCCACGGCGGCGGCCGCTTTGGTCTTGGGTGGAAAAGATTGCTTGGTCGATTTATTGGCGACAATCTCGATTGCTCCGATCAACCCGACACCGCGCGCATCCCCTACCAGTGGATGCTCGCTCAAGGCTTTAAGGCGCGCTTGAAACCTCGGCGTAACATTGCGCACATGGCCCAAAATGTCGCGTTCTTCATAGATCTTGAGGGTTTCCAGGGCAACCGCAGCAGAAACCGGATGTCCGCCATAAGTATTGCCGGTGCCGAACACACCAAGTTTGCGGCTTTGTTCGACGAATGCCTGGTAGATGGGAGCGGAAACCATTACGGCGCCAATCGGCAGATAGGCCGACGAGAGTTGTTTGGCGCAGGTCACCATATCCGGGGTGATGCCGTAGGTTTGTGAGCCCCACATGTTTCCCGTACGACCAAAACCGCAAATGACTTCATCCGCAATCATGAGGATGTCGTGGCGTTTGAGTATGGCCTGTACTTTTTCGAAATAGCCGCTCGGCGGTGTCATAACGCCGCCAGCCCCCATCACCGGCTCGGCGATAAAGGCGGCAATAGTGTCAGGACCTTCGCTAAGAATTAACTGCTCAAGACTTTCGGCCAACCGATTGGTGAATTGCTCTTCACTTTCGTTCGGCTCGGCATAACGGTAGTAACACGGCGTGTCGGTATGGTAGACCCGTTCGATCGGCAGATCGAAATCGTTATGCAGATGAGGTAGGCCGGTAAGACTAGCCGCCGCAATCGTTACACCATGGTAGCCGCGCTTGCGCGCAATGATTTTCTTCTTGTGCGGGCGTTCTAGTCCGTTATTGTAGTACCACACAAGCTTCATCGCGGTATCCACCGCCTCCGACCCGGAGTTCACAAAATACACTTTGGCCATTGGCTCAGGCGCCATGCCAATGAGCTTTTCCGCAAGCGCAATCACCGGTTCGGTAGAGCGGTGCGCAAACGTGTGAGAGAAAGGTAAGTTTTGCAGTTGTCGTTTGGCGGCTTCGACTAACCGCGGTTCGCTTGACCCGAGCGAGACACACCACAGACCAGCCAATCCCTCAATATAACGGTTACCGTCACTATCCCATACGTATATGCCCTCCCCACGGGTAATGACCAACGGCCCTCGGTCTTCGTGAGCAGCTAGATTGGTGTAGGGATGTAGGTTGTAGGCAATGTCTTTTTTCGCCAGTGAGTCTGTATGGTTTGACATGCTCTTATCCTCCTAAATTCTTGGTGCCACCCCAAGCTTACCGCCCATTGTGGCCAATCTGGCCATATAGGTAAACTGGCTTCGTTACTGTCTTAGGTGGCTAAATCGTCGCCGAATCCGTAGAGACGCAGACAATTGTCCCACATGATCTTCTTTTTGGACTCGAGGCCTACCCCAGGTAATTCGAGGAAAGTATCGATCCCGTGCGGGAACGGCCCATCGGCATGCGGATAGTCAACCGACATAACGACATTCTCGTCACCGATCATATCGATAACGATCTTTAGCATTTCCTCGTCTACATCGGTTGCGATAAAACACTGCCGCTTAAAGTACTCACTCGGTAGTGCCGATAATTGAACCGATTCACCGCCACCATATTTTCCCCATTGATCATCGAGGCGCTCCAACCACCAGGGCAGCCAACCACAATTACCTTCCAGAAATCCTACCCGTAGATCCGGAAACCTCTCTAGCACTCCACCCAAGATCATGGCACCTAAGGCCAACATGAGCTCAAACGGAAACGCCGAGGCATGATTTAAGGTGCGAAAATTTGGCAGCCCGACGAAACGGTTGGATACGTAATCTTGGCAGGCACCGCCGCTGGTTCCATGGAACGTAAGCGGTACTCGTAAGCGCATCAGTTCTTGCCATAACACATCACACTCGGGCGCGTTGAAATAGCGATCATTGACAGGCATCGGTAACAACACCACCGCCACATGGTGTTTTTCCTCGACTGCACGTCGCGCTTCGGTTGCCGCCATTTCAGGGTCGTGCAAAGACAAAATCGCCGATGCTTTTAAACGCTTTGGATCTGTGGCGCAGTAATCGGCGAGCCAATTGTTAAAGGCTGCACAGCAGGCAGTTGCATATTCGGCTGCAAGCGAATCGATGGACACCACCATGTGCGCAAACGTGCGATA
The DNA here is from genome assembly GCA_964194625.1 of Acidiferrobacterales bacterium. GTDB lineage: Bacteria > Pseudomonadota > Gammaproteobacteria > Acidiferrobacterales > SPGG2 > SPGG2. The sequence continues at coordinate 23,067 of CAXMNC010000326.1, read as the reverse complement.
CAAGACTGCAAAATCAATGCCCTCGACGTCCATCGATTCAAGCGTGGAAGTTGCATCATAGTCACGCTCACGTATCGACCGGTATACATCTTCCGTTAGGGTATCCATGTACTTCTGTGCGTTGGCCACGTCTCGATCGAGCGCCCATGGCGGAATAATGCGGCCCTGAACTTCCCAATGCGGAAAGTTAGTAGGTGCCCAACCCAAATATTTGGGCATTACTGAGCGGTATCTTTCATCCAAATACTGTTCGTAGACATCGCTCGGCTCGATGACGTGGAGATCACTGTCTATGATGTGCAAACCATCTTTCATCCAACCTCCCTCACTGTGATCAGCGTACCACGCACAATCCTAGATTGCCCATTCACCGATGGCACACCGACAACGTCAAGAAGTACTTGTTTTACCGCTGTATTTGTACCGTACTTAAGCTTGTGCGCACCGAGAAATTTCAACTAAGCTTGTAGCTGGTAGCACGTTAGCATTAGTAGGTGCGTAACATGGCACGCTGGTATGACAGACATAACAAGTTAAGTGAATATCTCGATCTCATGGCAGAACTTAGCCCGGAGCAGAGAGACGAGCTTGTAAAAGGAATCATGGTCATAATTAAGAGAGAAAGCCCTGATTTTCTAACCGATCTCGTACTGCAGTTTCCGTTGGATCTGTTTCGAAGACGCTGGTACGACGAAGACCCTTATTTGTGGTTGGTGTTTAATGGCCTTGAACACGCAGACAATGCTGTGGTCAAAAAAGTCATTGACTACTTTGAGGAAAACGCGTCGGCAGTCAAAGGAGAGTGTGGCCTTAAGCGATCGGCACGATGAGTCCTTTTATCTGAGAAGTAGAACTGGTCTTAGGCGGGTAACGGAACTCTTTGCTTCGCTTGTCGCTCGCCACGGGTTGCGGGCTGGGCCAGGCAAGACCAGTCTCCCGCCTTCAATACATCGATATCCCCAGACACATCCCGTTTTTGCTTGACCGCGCTAACGACTACCGGCGCTGACATCGGATGACCAATCATAATCGCGCCCACGATACACCCATCGGCGATCACAATCTTACGATAGGTGTGCTTCACGTCATTCAGTTTGGCAACAACAACCTCGTCTCGCGAGCGTGGTTCGAATCGACCGATCGATGTAAGATGAATCCCGGCCACCTTGAGCATAGTCTCCTGCGCGGTGATTCCATATCGAGCATCACCTCCGACCGCATTGATGGCAGCTACCTCGGCCTGCTCTACCGCTGATGGCCATAGCCCGGAGACGCGGCCCTCGAATTCTGCAATATCACCGGCGGCGAATATGCTGTAATCCGCCGTACGCATGTGATCATCTACGACCACACCCCGGTTGGACGCTAGCCCTGCATCCTTCGCTAACCCGATGTTAGGCGTGATGCCGGCACATGCCAGGAAAACATCGGAGCGCATTTGTTGGTTAGATTTTAGACGGACCTCTTGTACGCGCTTATCGCCGCGCAGTGCGCTGGCCTCAGCCTTGAGGTCAATGCGAATACCCAACCCCTCGAGGTAATTTTGCAAAATGCCCGCACCGGTTGCATCAAGCTGACGTCGCAGCAACCATTCGCCACGTTCCAATACGGCTACATCGAGTCCGAGCTGATGCATGCCGAAGGCGGCTTCGAGCCCTAGAAGCCCACCGCCGGCGACTACCGCTTGGCGGCAACCGTGTTCCTGTACAAACTCGCGGATATGCATGGCATCTTCCGCCTCGCGCACAACGAATGCGCCGGGCATATCGATCCCGTGGATGGCGGGTACGAAGCTCGTACTTCCCATGGCAAGAATCAAGCGATCATATTCTAGAGCCTCACCGACCCCGAGATGCACACAACCCTGTTTTCGATCGATACCGACAGCACGGGTATTCAACCAACAGTTTATTTCGCGCTCGTCATACCAAGATTCCGGCATCAACGTCAGGCCCTGCATCGCCGAGCGGCCGTAGATAAGACGGGTAATCGCCATGCGATTGTAGAGATGGTACCTCTCACGCCCAATAACATGGATCTTGCAATCAGGGTGTCGTCGACGAATGTGATCCGCTGTTGTAATGCCGGCGATTCCGTTGCCGATAATGACGATGGATTTGACATTTCGATCAAAGGCAAATGATTGAATCGATTTTCGTGGCGCAGCGCTTCTGTCGGGCCGTAGCGATAGCTCAACATCGCCTTTTACTCGTGCGCAGCACGCCATACGTGTGTTCGCACCAAGTCCGAGACGCTCGATGGTAGACAGCTCATCTGCGCTGGCGGCAGTTAGGTTTTCCATTCCGCCAATGATGTTTACCGGATCCGAGCCACAGACACCCATTCGACATCCAGCCTCGATTTGCATGTTGTTGGCCTCGGCGATCTCTAACAGCGAGCGGCCTGGCTCAACCAGGACCCGCACGTCGTCAGGGGCGAATGTCACGGCTGGCTCTGCTCTGGAAGATGCCCGTTCGAGCGCACGCGACCCCTTGGCATCGACGTGCACAGGTGTGGGCGGAGTAATTTCCTGGATAAAGAGGCGTTCGTTCCTATAAGTCCGCCTGACCCACAGAATACTTAGGATTGCAATGACCGCTTGTAACGGCCACGCTGCCCAAATTGGAATGGGGACACTCGATAACGTTCCCACCGACTGCGCCATCAACGGTGCACTAAACCAGTAGAACAAGTTCAAGGCAACAACCGCATAGATGGTTGTGATGCGGACCGAAGACACCTTTAGCAGCGAATCGAGAACGAAGAACGACCCCACACTCAACAGCACGTAGGTACCGAGTTGCGTGTACATTGCGCTAAGCGAAATCGCGGGTGGATTAGGTATCTGATAAAAGGCGAGAATGAATCCTGGCAACGCTGCAACAAAGAACTTACGGTAGGCGGCATACTGTATATCGTCATCGTATTGATCGGCGATGTACGCCACATGCGGATTGAAATCGTAACAATTCTTGGTACATCCCACGCAGGGCTGGCAATGGCCGTTCGGAAACATGACGAAGGGTGTCTGTCCGTACAGTTGCTGCACCGGTAATAATGGGCAGACGCTACTGCACCAACCACTCTTTCCCTTGAAAACGAAGCCGCCTAAGAAAGCAAACACCAGCGCCCCGGCGATGAGGACCGCCGCCGCGATGCCGTCAGTGTTGAGCCCGAGCTTGCGCATGGATACGAGCAGGAAAAACATCGAGAGCCCGATTACGTAGGCGTATTCTTTGAACCAGGCCGGCGGTGTAAGGGCCAGACTGAACCGAAGCACACGTGGCACCTGATTACTGGCTGAGAGCGGGCACAGATTGCGCCATAAGCCCGGCGCCACAAAGAAGACCAAGGGCAGAATTGGTATCGCCAAACCCCAAAACAAGGTTAGTCCGAGCTCGGGTTGTGTATACAACGTATAACAGAGCCAGAGCGCGGTTGCTACACTGCCAACGCGTAGAATACGCCACGCCCAGACGGGCATATAGCGCGTCATCTGCATGTAGTTCGGAAATACAGTTCTCTTATTCACAAACTAGCCGCCCCATTTTGAGATCAAGGCTGTTGTGTGGCGTAATCGAATCGACAATATGCGACCCAAATCGAACAGAATTTGGGTTGCGAGCTTGGGTTCCCATCCGACTAGCGATTTAAAAGCATCGAGGGTCAGAACCAATAACTCACCATCGGTTACTGCTCTCACTTGGGCAGAACGAGGCTGTCCGTCGAGAAACGCTTGTTCTCCGAAGATAGAACCCTTAGAGATCGTAGTAACACGCGTTCTCAGGCCCTTGCTTTGGCGCACCCGCACTTCGAGTGTGCCGCTCGCAACGATATAAAGCGCCCGATCGGCTTCGCCTTCCGCCACTATTGTGTCGCCGGTCGAAAACTTGCGACGCTGCGTCAGGTCTACAACTTTGTCCCACTCATCTTCACTGCAGTCACCCAAGAAGGTGCAGTCATTCGAACTTTCCTGCTCTTCAAGGTCTGGATATTCGAAAAAAGAGGAAAAGCGCACGGCTATCTCCTATTGATAAGGTTGGGGGGACACGCGAGTATGCGCCCGGTGAGATTCTCGGGTGTAATCGTGCCCACAAGGAATTTGGTTATCGCAGAAACTCGGCATCATCCCTTGCCCAAAACCGTGTCCTTGTCCGTATCATGCCTCCTCCGTCCGACGCTGATTATTCTGATTTGTGCGCTGCACACCCCAGCGTCAGGGTCGCGCAATAGCACCAACAGCGATTTTGACAGGCACCGCAGACCTCGGCAAGGTTCTTGGGGACCGTTAATCGCGATCGGCGCCAGATAATGCCGTAAGATACGCGATTCACGCGCCACACCTACGTAGGACCAGGAGGGTAACCATGGCCCAGCTACAACGAGCTGTCGTCAACGTATCCAATGCCCCACAGCCCTTGGGCGCATACTCCCAGGCCATCCGCGCCCGTGCGGGTGAGCTGGTCTTTATCGCGGGTCAGGTATCGGTGGATATCGACGGAAACCTTGTGGGTGAAAACGACGTGGCAGCACAAACTCGGCAGGTATTCGACAACCTCGGTCGCATCTTGGCCGGTGTTGGCGCGTCATTTAGTCACGTATTGGAATTCACCACCTACGTCGTCGGCAGAGAGGCTATTCAACCCTATATGCAGACGCGCATGGAAATCTTTCCTAAAATATTTCCGAATAAGGACTACCCACCCAATACGCTGTTGGTCGTCAGCGGCCTAGTTCGAGAAGAATTCTTGCTCGAAATCAAGGCAGTGGCGGCCTTATCCTAATCGAACCGGACTGCGCCGGTGTCTGTAGGCTGTACGCCGGCGTTAACACGATCGCTTAACGTATAATTCAATTACGCGGTCCGGATAGTCGGAAATAATACCGTCCACTCCCCATCTGATGAGGCGGCAGATGTCCGCCGCCTCGTTGACGACCCACGGAATGACGGGAACCCCACGACCTTGAAAGCGCCTCACATCCTTCAAGCGCAATTGTTGAAATCGCGGAGATAAGATCGTGGCGGCGCTTTCTCTAAACCGATGATCATAGTCCTCGGGCTTTTCCACCAATATCGCTCTCGCAATATCGCCATCTATTTCGCGCACAGCCCGCAGCGCCGGTGGATAAAACGACTGGATGATCGTTCGTGACTGAAGATCGTACTGCTTGATAAATTCGATTATTCGCCCTGCGAACTCGTGCACCGATAGGCCATCCTTGCGCTCCCGCCATTTCATCTCGATGTTGAGACGTACGGGGTAGTCAGCCTGTTGTGCAAGCACGAGGACATCTTGTAACCGCGGGATGCGTACACCTGATATTTTCTTCTGGGTTGGAAAACGGGGATCAAAAAGCTGTCCGCAATCGATATTGGCTAAATCGCCGTAGGCGAGCTCTTCGATCAATCGCTTTGGAAGCTTCCGGCCATCATCGTAGATGCAACGCTTGGGATCGAGGTGCGGGTCGTGATAAACGACCAAGGTCCAATCCTTGGTGGCCTGCAGGTCGAACTCCAGTGTCGTCACACGCAACGCCAGCGCCTTCTTGAATGCAGGTATCGTGTTCTCGGGCAACAACCCTCGACACCCCCGATGACCTTGTATATCCAATGGCCTCGGCTCAAACGGATTATTCATACTCGCCAAGCAATAGACCGACACTATCGTCACCAGCATCGCAACAATCCAGCGAACAACCACGGACCCCGCAGGCATTATCCCTATAATATCTTAACTGCCGACCACGCAGTTACGTGGGCCTTAGCAGGGAGTCCGAAAGGAAAGGTTCTTGAACCGAGGAAGGCCTGCGCTTGGCAAACGCTGTCGCCTGGACGACACTTTGAAAGTGGATGTCGACAATGTCTTGGACATCATGCGCGTAGCCGCCGCCCATGGTGATGGCAACGGGCAACCCGTATCTATCACAATTACCGAAAATCAGCTCGTCGCGTGCGGCCAAACCTTGCTTGCTCAGCCCTAGGCGTCCGAGCCGGTCCCCCTCGTAGGGATCGGCACCGGCGATAAAGATGACCAACTCTGGTTTCGAACGAGCGACGGCGCTATCGACCCCAGTCTTTAACGCTTTGAGATAGGCATCGTCATCGGCACCATCCGGCAGCTCTATATCCAGATCACTACACGCCTTATTGACCGGAAAATTCTTCTGGCCGTGGATCGAAAACGTAAATATCGTGGGATCATTGGCGAGGATCGTGGCCGTACCATTGCCCTGATGTACGTCGCAGTCTATGACTAGTACGCGCCGCGCCAAATTTTCACGTTGCATGACGCGGCTGGCCACCACGCTGTCATTGAATACACAGTAGCCCTGCGCCCGATCGCGATGGGCATGGTGCGTGCCGCCGGCGAGATTGGCGGCAACTCCCTCCTCGAGGGCTACGCGACAGGCGGCAATCGTGGCGCCGTTGGATCGACGTGAGCGTTCCACGAGTTCCAACGACCAAGGAAAGCCGAGTTCCCTGATCTCGCGAGCACTCAGTGCACCACTGATCACTCTCTTGAGGTATTCGCGATCATGCGCCAGTAACAGATCTTCATTCTTGGCTGCGTCTGGAACACGCAACTCGAATTGTCCGTTATTCGATTGCGCGACACGCTCGTACAGGAGCCGATACTTGCTGATAGGAAAGCGATGACCCGCCGGCAACGGCAATACAAATTGATCGCAATAATATACCTTCATCGGTTGGTGATTCTGTTTTCTTCTACGTATCGAATCTCGCCAGTCAGCGGTTCATTGCGCACCACGTGGCGAAACCAAGCGAACCTAACCTGCCGGGCTTGGCAATCGATATTTGGCGCTGCGCGATTATGTTTTAGATCATCGATATTGACGGTTCTGGATTCGATACTGAATCGTGCGGATCCGGACACATTGGCGGCGCTCGCATGTAAGTGGGCACCCGAGAAACACAGCATGTCACCCGGATCAATCACCACGCGTATTTCAGCGCTTGTATCGATCACCTGTTGCGGCTGTGGCGCGGGTGGATAGCTGGGCACTAGACGGGGATCGGTATGACGACGGGTGGCCACATACTCGTCGTAGCTCCAGCTGGCGCTGGAATTCTCAACAGGTTGTGACCAGTAATCCGGATAGAACACAATCGTTCGTTCGGGGGTCAATGCGTAGATTGGTGCCCACCAGTTGGTCTGCTGATAGAGATTAGAGCCCCAAGTATCGCGATGGATACCGGCCCTTGAAGTAAGCCCACCCGCATGCGTGTCTCCATGGGGAAGAATGCGTAGTAGCAGTCTATCCCAGTAGCTGTGCTCTATATCGACGCCAATCTCGTCGAGCGCCGACCTGAACAACTTCCGCGATTCTGGGTGCTTCTTGAAACGACTCTGGGTGGCGGCCGCCAACGACAGAAATTCATCGCGCTCAAGTTCAAACTGTGCCTTTTCCGGCGCGTGCGGGTTAAACGCTGCCGTTATCAGTTCATCCGCGAAGACACATAATCTCTGCATCGCAGGTACTTGCTTAAAGACCAGCAGTTTGCCGCCATAGATCAGTGCGCCGCGTTGCTGGTCATCCAGTGCACCGCGAATTTCCTTTATCCATCTCATGCCGACACAAATCGGATGTCTAACGACGTCGAGAACGTCAGAAGTGGAAACTTATGCCACCAAAGAAACCCCTTCCCGAAACGTCGATATCGTCGCCGAAATCGTCCTCCGGCTCTGAAGAAAACGACTTAACCTCGGTATAAAGTCCAATCTTCTTCGCGCGAACCGTAACGCCCCCATCACCTGTAGCGCAAGATCATCACCTGTCGCCGACCCGCTAGGGCCATCGAAATCGATTGACGCGACCCCAATGCCACCACCTATATAGAATTGAATAGACTTGCGGATTTCGAAGTACCTCTTGACATTGAACACGATCGACAGCGTATCGTTATCGCCTGACGTAGCGACACTCGAATCCCAGTCGTGGCTGTAGCCCAATAATTCAGCACCCACAACCACCTTATCGACCTTTCTCCGCTTAAGTCAACGATGATGGACCGATTCTTGAGGCATGTGGTAGGTGCCGGCCCCCTGCTTCCTTGACGATTGGGAGAACCCGGACTATATCAATGCGATAGCATTGTATTTATGGAGGTATCGCAACAATGTTCGCAAGGATCAAACTCCCCGCTTTTTTCCTGATCGCCATGATGGTTCCCATGGCCCTCACTGCCGCCACCGAGAAGCCGGTGAATTACAGCCGTATGACGCACGGCGGTAAGGTAGTCGTGGGTAAGGCCATAGGTATCGGGCGTGAGCATCAGGGCGTCAAAGTTGAGGCCATTACCTTTTCTGGCGCTGAGGCCACTGTGCTCGTTTGGAACAGGACGCCAAACGGCATAACCGGGCACGTGGGTATCGCCCTTTATGACAAAAAGAATCGGTTAATCGCAGCCGCGTCCGATTCGACGTCGGTGATGCGAAAGATGACCAAGATCAGGTCCGGCAAACAGGCCAACTTTAAGGTCAAATTCAAGAAATTCTTGCCTAATTTTAAAGGGGTCGCTAAGTATCGGTTGGTATTTACCACGACCTCGTAGTACGTAGTTAAGATTTCTTGCCTGAAGAGAAGAACCCCGCCGTGTGTGGGGTTCTTTTTTTGTGCCGCCTACTGCGGGGGATGCTGGTGATGCCAGGTTGTGGCCTGCTCATAGGCGTACGCGATCTGCAGCACGCCCGCTTCGCCGAATGCGTTGCCGGCAATTTGTAAGCCGATAGGCAGGCCGCCGGCAGTAAACCCACAAGGGATCGATATTACCGGCAAACTAGTAAAATTAAACGGCAGCGTATTCCGACTCCGCAACAAGGCATGGCCTGGCGGGTCATCCGAAATTCGGGTCGTCGGCACCGAAGATGTCGGCGTAATCAATGCATCGAAACTTTCGAACCTCTTCTGTGTCTCGACTGTCAGGTGGCGGCGCAATCGTTGTGCCTGCACATACTGAACCCCAGTGTAAAAATTCCCCAATCCAAACGATGTCAGCATCTCATCGCTAAACTTCTCTGGACGCTCCCGCAATGCATCGGCGTGGTAGGCGGCACCCTCAACCGCAATAATCAGTGACCCCATACGGTGGCAAACCCACATATCCGGTAGTTCGACATCTACTATTATTGCGCCAAGATCCCGCAGCACTTGCAGCGCTTTTTCGACCGCCGCTTCGACCTCAGGATCACAATCTTCAAAAAAGAATTGGCGAGCGACCCCGAGCTTGCAGCCACGAATAGTTTTCGTGAGGCTTTCTCGATAATCCGGGGTCGCACGGCGCACACAAGTCGGATCGCGTTCGTCGTGTCCGGCCAGGACCTGCAACATCAGAGCCGCATCCTCGACGCTGCGTGTCATTGGGCCGACATGATCCATGGACCATGACAGCGACAGCGCGCCGAACTTGCTTACTCGACCAAAGGTAGGTTTAAGACCAACGATGCCACAGCAGGCGGCGGGTTGGCGGATAGATGCGCCGGTGTCGCTGCCCAAAGCGGCCATGGCCAGCCCATCCGCGACGGCGGCGCCCGAGCCACCGCTGGAGCCGCCGGGATGGCACTCATGATTCCAGGGATTGCGTACAGCACCGTAATGCAGGTTGGCGCTGGTGGTGCCATAGGCCAGTTCGTGCAGATTAGTCTTGCCCAGAACGATAGCCCCGGCCGCGTTTAGGCGTTCAACCGCCGCCGCATCGTAGTCCGGCACCCAGTCCGCAAACAGTGGAGAGCCAAATGTGGTGCGTACCCCGTTTGTGGCAAACAAATCCTTTACTGCCACCGGGATGCCGTGTAACGGTCCGAGATACCGGCCTGCCTTAATCGCTGCCGCTGCCCGCTTCGACGCCCGCCGAGCCGTATCCGCCATCACCGTTATGTACGCGTTGAGCTGCTTGTCTCGTTGGGTAATACGATCAAGCGCGATCTCGGTCAGCGCTACCGGGGAAATCTCTCCGGCCTCGATGCGTGGGGCGACTTCGCTGATGGTCGCAAAGGCAAGATCACTCACGACCATCAGTATCAACTACTGGCGTCACGTATACGGTGGCAGGAACAGTATCGTTTAGTCGCGACTCCCATTCTTTTAGCATTGTCACCGCCTGCACCATGGCCGGTAGGCGTGTTCGATAAACCTCGATCTCGCCCTCCGATAAGTCGCGCCCAAACGTGTCGCGCGCCATTTTCTGTAGTTCAGCGATGGAAAGTCGGCTCATTAGCCCTACCTATACGACCGTACATCACCAGGGTATTACCGTACCGTCATAGTTAAAGAATTTGCCCGTGTCCTCAATCGAAACCCGCCCCAACAGTTCGCGGATCGACTTCGCACTTTGCTCGACACTCAACAACCCGCTCGGACCACCCATATCCGTCCGTACCCACCCGGGGTGTATCACCACTACGCTAATACCGCGACCCTTTACGTCATTAGCGGCACTCTTCATAGCCGCATTCAACGCGGCTTTAGACGAACGATACACATAGCTACCGCCTGACGTGTTATCTGCCACACTGCCCATCTTGCTCGTAATACTCGCAAACACCTTGCGTTTGCTAGCGGCTACCACATCAATAAAGGCATCCATGACCTTTATCGGTGCGATTGTATTTACGCGAAACGTCTCAAGCCATTTATCCTCGTCGATATTACCCAGGCTATCGTCGCGCTGGCCGTAGATACCAGCATTATTCAACAGAATGTCGATGGGCGTATCTTCCATCGAGGTCGCCAGCGCCTTTATGGGTTCGGAATTGGTGACATCGAGTCTATGTATACTCACCTGTTCTCTGTAATCGTTTCTTACACCGTCTAGCCCTTGCGCTTTCTCAGGTTCGCGACAACAGGCAATCACTCGCCAACCGGCCTCGGCATACTGTTGGGTAAGCTCAAACCCTATGCCACGATTGGCGCCGGTAATTAGTATTGTGCTTGCCATTTTCTCACCCTCACATACCAGGGCCAGGCTGCCATCAGAACCTGATATGCCAACGTTTGTCTAGTACCAGTAACAGTGGCGGCAGAAACAGAAAGTCGATGACGAGCGCATAACTCAGCGTAATGGCGATTAAGATCCCCGTCGTCCACGTCGGCGAAAAATGTGACGCACCTAGAACCAAAAAGCCAGCGACCAACACGGCCGAAGTGATACACAATGCCACCCCTACCGTGTTGAAGGCATAACGCATCCCTTCAGCCGCGCTCAGCCGTTGCTCACGCCGTGCGCGCAAATACTTGCTGACAAAGTGCACAGTATCATCGACCACGATTCCAAGACTCATACACATCACGACTGACGCAGAAAGGTCTAGCCGACCGACGAACAGCCCCCAGGTGCCATACGCTAGACCCGCGGGTGCAAGGTTAGTGACTAGGCTCATGAGTCCTAGTTTCACTGAGCGCAGCGCAACGATCAGTAGCAATGATATCAGTACCAATGCCAGCGCTACCCCCGCTAACAGGGCGCGGATATTTCGGTGATTGATATGTGCAAACACCATATCCAACCCGGTGCCCTCGGCAACGCGAATTTCTGGTGCGTGCGCGCGTAACCACGCCTGTGCCCTGCGATCCAGTTCAATAAGTCGCTCGGAATCGGTTTTTTCTATGGCGACGATAAACTGGGTTGCCGATCGACTGACATTGATGGTGTTCTCAAGCCCGAGACCTTGCGGCAATGACAGTTCATAGAGTAACAAATACTGTGCTGCCAACTCACGACTGTGCGGCAGCCGGTACCACTCGGGGTCATCACCATGCATGTTCATGTTCAAGCGCTTGATCACGTCTGTTATCTTGGTAACGTGACTGACCCCCGGTTGCCGACGGTACCACTCGGCGAATCGATCGACGGCCGCGAGATAGGCCGGCTCGTTGATTCCATGATCGACCCCAGTATCCAATCCATACCGAATCGCATGGACGCTGCCCAACTTGTCGTTGACGATTTCGATAGTGTTTCTTATCTCAAACGTATCATCAAAATAATCGTGCCAACGCTCGGTAAGCTGATTTCTCGGGATAAAGCTGGCAAGCACGATTATCAGCACCGACATTCCGACAAGCAGCGCTTTCTGGCGGCGAATCACCCAATCCGCAAACACACGCATCGACGCCTCCAGACTCTGTCCCCGGGCAACATTTCCAACCGATATCCACGCCAGTAAGGCAGGGAGAAACGACATAGAAAGACCGTAGGCGAGGCAAACACCTACTGCCACCATGTTGCCGAGATCTCGGTAAGGAGGTGAATCGCTGAAATTCAGCGTTAACATGCCAATGATGGTGGTAATACTGGTGATGAGTACAGGTGCCGCATTGATCCGTAGCGACTCACGAATCGCCGCCTCGTTCCGCTGGCCACGGCGTCGCTCATAGTAATAACTAACCAAAATATGGACCGAGTCGGCGACTGCGATGGTCATGACAACACTCGGTACAAACCCAGCTACCGCCTCGAGTACAACGCCGAACCAACCAAACAAGCCCATGGTACTGGCTATTGCCATCGTGACTACCAGTACGGTGGCAACCGTACCGCCAAGCTGGCGTAGACACAGCAGCAGGCCGACAATGATGATCAAATAACTCAAGGCGATCAGATTGCGCAGGTCCTGTTCGACCGCCTCACCGAGCGTGACATTCATGGCCGCACTGCCGCCCAAAAGTATCTCGACCTCTGGGTAACGTGCGCGAAACTCCGGCAAGCGAGATCGCAAGAATTCGACGATCTCATCGTTAGCACTCAGATTGGTGGGCGGCATCGCTAACGTAATCTCGATCCCGGTTGCGCTACCGTCGGGTGCTACGAGGGTACCGACAAGGGTGGGTTCGTTTAGACTGATGCGTTTAATGCTCGCAATCGCAGCTGCATCCAATTTCTCGGGGTCTGTAATCAGGTCTATGACAAAGAGCTCATCACCTTTGGCGTGTGTATGCTGATGGTTGGCGAGCGAGCTTACTCTTGTCGAATAGGGTGATTGCCAACCAAACTCCGTCAACTCCCACACTAGCGTTAGCACACGTGCATTGAATATGTCGCCGCTGCGTGGCACGACGAATAGGAACACGTCATCCTGTTTGTTAAATACATTTTCTAAGGCATCGAACGCCGCAAGTTGGGGATTATCAGGGCTAAAATAGGCGCGCATGTCGTTAGTTATGGTCAGACGGAAGGCGCCGGCGCTTAAGAGCACGACGAGCGCCAGTACGGCAATGACAATCGCCTTGTGCCATCGAAGTAACCAATCCGTATACGCGTCTAGCATGTTTACTGCGCTAACCCGTTCATCACCACAATCCCTATTTCGGCGAACAAAGATGGTAGAATCCTTGTTAGTCTTCGCCGGATGTCAGACATGAATAGTGACTCAAACCCGCTGAATAGTGCCACTAACGACGTGCAGACGAGCACGACGCGTCCCTTGGATTTCATTCGCACTATCATTACGGAAGATATCAAATCGAACAAGCATGATGGTCAGGTTGTAACCCGATTCCCACCCGAGCCCAATGGATACCTACATATCGGTCATGCAAAGTCGATCTGTCTAAATTTCGGTGTAGCACTCGAATTCGATGGCGTGTGTTATATGCGCTTCGACGATACAAATCCACTAAAGGAAAGTATGGAATATGTCGAGTCGATGAAGGCTGATGTGCGTTGGCTTGGGTTTGATTGGGGTGATCGCCTACGCCATTCATCAGACTACTTCGATCAACTCTACGACTATGCGGTGCAGCTAATAAAAATGGGCAAGGCATACGTAGATAGTTTGAGTGCCGATGAAATTCGAAGCCATCGCGGCACGTTGACCGAACCTGGTAAGAACAGCCCATATCGGAATCGTTCCGTCGAGGAAAATCTGGATCTCTTTGAACGCATGCGGGCAAGAGAATTTGAGGATGGCGCGTACGTTCTTCGCGCCAAGATCGATATGGCTTCACCCAACCTTAACATGAGAGATCCGATCATTTATCGAATCCGTCATATGGCACATCAGATGACCGGCGACAAATGGTGCATATATCCGATGTATGATTTTACGCAGTGTCTGTCCGATTCCATTGAAGGCGTGACACACTCACTTTGTACCCTGGAGTTTGAGGATCATCGTCCGCTCTATGACTGGTATCTCGATGAACTAGAAGTCGATTGCCATCCGCAACAGATCGAATTTTCACGTTTGTCGCTGAATTACACGGTCATGAGCAAGCGCATCCTAAATGAATTAGTCGAACAGGGGCATGTCAGCGGATGGGATGATCCCCGCATGCCGACGCTAGTGGGGATGCGACGACGGGGCTATACGCCAGCCGCAATACGAGACTTCTCTGGACGGGTTGGCATTACAAAAAAAACCAATATTAGTGAGCTGAGCCTGCTGGAAAACTGCGTGCGGGAGGATCTTGAGAAGAACACGCCGCGTAGAATGTGTGTATTGCGGCCCCTAAGAGTGGTCATCGATAATTATCCCGAAGACCAGGTTGAAGAATTCGATGCACCCAATCACCCGAATGATCCAACCATGGACACAAGGAAGGTGCCGTTCTCGCGCGTACTCTACATCGAGCGCGATGATTTTCTCGAGGATCCGCCCAAGAAATTCTTTCGCCTAGCCCCAGGACGGGAGGTGCGCCTGCGATACGCATACTTTGTCAAATGCACTAGCGTAGTCAAGGACCCACAGACCGGTGAGGTGACTGAATTGCATTGTACGTACGATCCCGACACACGCGGTGGATCAGCGCCGGATGGCCGTAAGGTCAAGGGAACACTACACTGGGTATCCGTCGAGCACGCACTTGAGGTCGAAGTACGCCTTTACGATCGCCTGTTCCGCAATGCAAACCCAGCCAGCGATGGTGCCGGCTTCAAGGCTTCTCTTAATCCGGATTCGATCGAGACATTGACGGCTAGCCAAGTCGAACCAAGTCTGGCGCGGGCTGCGCCCGAAACTAGACACCAGTTCGAACGGCAGGGCTACTTCTGTATTGATTCAACCGATTCGTCCGACGAGAAGTTGGTATTCAATCGAACCGTCACCCTACGGGATTCGTGGGCCAAGATAGAAAAAGAGCAGCACCGTTCCTAAATCTAGCTACCGAACTTCACAACAATTTTACGTTACTGCACCGTTTCGAAACTAACGATCTTAATATCAACCCGTTCCGCCAGATCAGAGGTGTAAATCTCCAGCGCCCCGTTCATACGCTTGGCAAGTCCGGCCGGAATAAACCCGGAGTATCGTCGAGACTGTACGTGCACGGGCTGCCCATCACCATCGTAAAATGCCACCATGTAATAAACTTCCTTGACCGGCTGGCGCAAGTGGTTACGTAGCGAGAAGGAATAGTATCGGCCTTTTCGACCGTAGCGATCCCATGTGAAATGAGTGCCCTCGACCGCATCGTCGAAGCGTTGCGCCGCGTTACGACTGATAATCTTGCGAACACCGTTACGCTTATGTGCAGATAACGGCGTAATCGGCTGCATCTCCGCCAACAACGCTTGCACGTAAGCAACCGGTAAAGCGAAATTGAGATTTTGACCACCACTATGCGTCGTCATCGCCATACCGACGACTTTGCCATCGGCATCTAACACCGGGCCGCCACTACTGCCCTGCGAGACGGGCGCCGTGATCTGTAACAGCGTGCGGGAGCCTGCTTCACGGATACCACTTACAATACCCTGTGAAAAGGTGCCTTCGTAACCTCTAGGATTTCCGACGGCGTAGATCAGATCACCAACCGCTACCTTGTTGCTATCACCGAGCGGCAATGGTGCCGCCTTCGCACCGGGCGCCGCGAGTAACACCAGATCGTGTGCACGGTCTATCGCAACCACACCGGCAAGTGGATATTTTTTCTTGCGAGCAACGTGTTTATAGTAGCCCTTGTGGGCACCCTCGATGACATGCAGGCCCGCCGCAATAACGCCATCGCGTATAAAAAACCCACTGCCTAATGAGATCTGTTGGCCATGGGCATCCTCCATCAATAACAAGACTACCGATGGCAGGGTGTTTTGAACGATTTTTCTGGCGGACGGTTCGACGGCAGACTGCGCGGCCGAAATGAGGAAAAACGTGCCAATAATGAATGCGCACAAAGACCTTCTAATCATGATTACTACCCTCCGGCCCCGGCATTTGGTTACCGACGTTAAAGCTCACCCTTCGGCCTTGGAACCTCCCAGACAGGGCGGCGAATCGTGTTCGTCACCACCACGCTCAAACCACTCGTCTGGCGTCAGCGTATGCAGCGCCAACGCATGTATTTGACCGTTGAGTAGATCAGCGAGGATATCGTTGACGAGGCGATGGCGGGCAACCAACATATCGCCTTCAAACTGCCGGGATACTACGGTCACT
Source organism: Acidiferrobacterales bacterium (assembly GCA_964194625.1). Lineage (GTDB taxonomy): Bacteria > Pseudomonadota > Gammaproteobacteria > Acidiferrobacterales > SPGG2 > SPGG2. The sequence goes on along the minus strand of CAXMNC010000326.1, from coordinate 6,673 downwards.
TTGAAATGGGACTCAGAACCCGGTGGCACGTTATGCATATTGCTCTCATCGACAACCTCGAGATGCAAAGGCTTTAACTTGTCGTTGAGCATTTTTTCGATGACGTGCTGTCTAGTCATGGTTTGCCCAGCCTATTACAAGTGACACACCATTCTCCGCTCCAAGGCTCATGGTGACAAGTATCGAGTACGCTTCTCAACGGACAACCTGACCAAATATGCGGATTTGTGGTCTGACCGGGCTGCTTGCGCACATAAATGACCGTACTGCGCGCGCGGGTTAAGAGATGCGTGGTCTCAATTGCCAACCGCGGCCGCAGCAGAGAGCTGGTGAGAAATGCGGGCTAGGGGCCGGCTACTGACGTTCAGGGCTGGGCGAAATATTTCTTAAGATAGTCATCGAACGAAAGCTCATCCGCGACTTCGATTTCTTGCTGGCGTGCAATGGATTGTTGTGTTGCATCCTCGAAATATCGTACTTGGGCATCCGCCATCGGCTGCTCAGAAAAATATGCTTTGTGCCTCTGAGACATATCCATAGCGAAACCGAAAAAAGATATTTTATTAGCACGCATCTCCGCGAGCATTCTCGCCGATGGTGTTTGTTCGGGGTCTAAGATCGATTTCGTTTGTGCCTTCAGGGCACGTGCGTAGCTTTGATGAGGCTCATCCTCATCCAAGACTTCACAGATACCTTTCATCATCTCACATGTTTCGATGGCCCATTGCATTACGGTTTGTGCCTTGCCGTCCCGTAGCAACTTAGATTCGGGATCTCGTCCATGAGAAGCTATCGTAATTTCATTACGATAAATCTCCCGTTGTTCCGCCGGGGTGATTGGAGGGCTCTCTAGAAGCAAACAAAGAACCAGGAACGCTTCCAGGAACCGTAGTTGGTCTTCGTTCACCCCGAGGGGATCGAAGATATCGACATCTAGCGCGCGTAGCTCAACGTATTGGACACCCCTACTTTTGAGTGCCAGCGTCGGTTTTTCTCCTGATCGAGCGACCTGCTTCGGGCGCATAAAACTATAGTACTCGTTTTCGATCTGCAAAATGTTGGCGTTCAGTTGTTTATACTCACCATTGACGACCACACCTATTTTTTCGTAGTCCGAATGAGGTGTCTCGATTACACGCACAAGATCTGCGACATATTCATCAAGGTTATTGTAGGAAATATCTAGGCTGGCCTGCACCTTGTTCTTGTAACCGATATCGCTCATCCGCAACGACGTCGCATTTGGCCCAAAATAAGTGCCTTCATCGAACTCACTAAGACCGTTAGCATGATTACTCAGGAAAGACTTGCACACCGCCGGTGATGTCCCAAATAGATAGGGAATCAACCAACCCAAACGCTGGAAATTTCGGATCAAGGCGAAGTAGGAGTCAGGGATGAACTCCTGAGACGTCCGTGAGTCTTTCTCAAAAGACTGAAGGAACGGCCAAAAGTCCTCCGGCAGCGAATAGTTGAAATGCACTCCCGCAATCACCTGCATCAGTCCACCGTAACGATTCTCCAGACCACGCCGGTACACGTGCTTCATGGTACCGACATTCGAACTTCCATAACGGGCTATGGGAATCGGGTTTGCTCCCTTTAATGGGCACGGCATGCTACTCGCCCACAACATCTCATCTTCGAGGTTGCGGTATACAAACTGGTGGATATGGTGGAGAAACTCGAGCGACTGATGTACATCCGAAAAAGGTGGCGTTATAAGCTCCAGCAAGGCCTCGGAATAATCTGTAGTGATGTGTGGGTGAGTTAGCGCGGACCCTAGCGCGACAGGATGGGGCGTCTGCGCGATCTTTCCGGTAGGCGTTACCCGCAGACTCTCTTTTTCGAGACCCTTCTTGCCACCTCGCAAAAGGCTGCGCTCATCGGCCCTTAGGAGTCGAGTTAAACGCTGCATGTCTGGTACCAGCGCACCAGCAAATACGGCCTATGCCTAGTCCCTAGCCTGTGTTGCCTCAAATGCTGCTTGTTGTTCGGGGGTGGCATCCCGTTGGTGTTCGGACTTCCACTCACTGTAGGGCATGCCGTAAACAAGCTCGCGCGCCTCATCGTACGACATCTCAATACCCCGCTCCTCGGCGGCGGCGCGGTACCATTTGGATAGGCAGTTGCGGCAAAAGCCCGCCAGATTCATAAGCTCGATATTCTGTACGTCCGTACGCTCTGAGAAGTGCTGCAGCAAGCGCCGGAAAGTAGCAGCCTCGAGTTCGATGATAGTTTTTTCATCCATCAGCTTGCCCTCAAATCTTCAACAGGTAAGTGTAACTTTCATACTAGCCAGAACCTAATGCGGTAGCACATTGGGCTTGACGCCTTTGACACATCCCAGGAATACTGATCAATGGTCTTTCGCCTATCATCCGTGGGTAAGGAGGTTATCGATGGCACATAGAGTCCGCAAGGTCAACTACTGCTATGTTACCGTCCCCAGCCGTGCCGGCCAGGGCGTGAATATACTCGGCGAACTCAAGGCGGCGGGGGTAAACCTGCTTGCGTTCTCGGGGTTTCCGACCAAGAAGGGGAAGGCGCAGCTCGACCTGATAGCGATCAACATGAGCCCGATCAAACGGGTTGCCAAGAACAACGGTTGGCGACTGAGTAAGGTCAAAAAGGGGTTTCTCGCGCAAGGAAACGATGAGATTGGCGCCGCCCACCGGCACCTTGAGAAGTTGGCCGAGCAAAAGATCAACGTTACCGCCGCCGACGCGGTGGCCGCCGGTGGGGGTCGCTACGGAATGATTTTCTGGGTAAAACCCAAGGACTACAGCCGCGCCGCAAAGGCCTTGCGGGCCAGCTAGCGACCGACCGTCAGAGAATCCCTCCGTGCGATCCAGCTCGCACGGAGGGATTTATTTCCACAATTTGACAGCCTCCCCGTCACCACCGGCTGCCAATAGCGCACCATCGGACGATAGCGCTACCGTATAGATATGGTCATTGTAGCCGTGCAACTCGTGAGCGAGCTCCGCCGTTTCCACATCCCAAATCTGAATGGCATCGCTGCTACCAGCAACGACTAACCATTTGCTATCCGGCGAGAAAACGACCGTATAGACTGAATCTGGTGCACCGATCAGGGTTTTGTCGTTTCTTTCGAGCCCGGTGTCCCAAAGTTTAAGGAAACTGTCGGGTCCACCCGAAGCCAACCAATTGCCGTCCGATGAGAATTGGATAGATGTAACTTCTTGGTCATTCGCCTGAAAGTATCCCACCAGCTTGCCGGTGGACACTTCCCAGTACTTGATCTCACCGTTGACGTGCCCAGTCGCTAACCGTCTACCACTGGGAGCAAACGCCATGGTCAACAAATCGTGACCATAGCCGCTGATCTTATGCGCGACTCTTTCCTCGTTAATATCCCAGAGGATTAGCGTTTGATCTACACTCACAGATGCAAGAGTGCGGCCGTCAGGTGAAAACGTCATACGTATAATGCGACCGTTGTGCCCCGTCAGCTGCTTTTCTGCACTACCCCAAGACGTATGCCAAAGCTTAATGGTGTTCTTGCTATCGGCAGTTGCAAGAAACTTACCGTTGGGGGAGACGGCCACAACGCCGGCAGAATTGTTATCGTCAAGCGTGTGTTCAAGGTTGCCCGACTGGACATTCCAAAGCTTTACGGCACCGTCGGCGTAGGACGAGGCGAGCAAGCTGCCATCTAGCAAGAAAGCTAGCGACTCTGCGCGTTGGCCATCCCCGTTCAGCGTTTGTACGAGAATCTTGGATGGTTCGAATCCAGTATCCTTTGGTTCCTCAATCGGCTCGGGCGGTGGTGGGTTAGATCTCGGTAGCTCGTCGGTCGGACGTCGAACTGGAATATGCAGTGCCGCTATCACACTCTGTTGAGTTTTCTCCGCAATCCGTTCGAGCTTTTGCTCAACAAACCCGATCCCATCGTACAACTGCGACTCCGTGATCGACTCGTTGTGCAACAAAAATTTCAAGCCGAACACACCTATGGTTGCCACAATCACTAGGCCAACGAAAGCCTTTTTTAGGAAGCCAGCTTTTCTTTCTTTGGGGCCAACGTTGGCAACTACCCTGGAGATCCCCTTGAATCCCGATCTATAACTGACCGCAGACTGTTGCTGTGGCTTGTCGTTGGTCATGCCATGGCCCATCAAACCGCGCTGTAGCGCGAAAGCAGTGTGAGGGCGATCCTTTGCAGATAGCTTCATGGCCCAATCGACACACGCCCTTATGTGTGAGGTGTAGATTGGACGCTCAAAACCTGTTGCGGGCTTGAGCGGGTCTTGCTTTTTGTGCTGCAAACCCTGGTATCGCACCATTGCGCCCAGCGGTTCTTTGCCAATCACACAATGATAAAGCGTCGCGCCGAGTGAATACACGTCAGTCCACGCGCCCTGCTTACCATGGTTTGGATAGTGTTCGATTGCCGCGTACGTGGGTGTTAGGGCGACACGCTGTGCTTGCTGGGATCTGCCCCGGGCCTGGCGTGCAGATCCGAAATCGATGAGCATAGGCATGCCGTTACTGCGCAGATAAATGTTGCCGGGCTTGATATCGAGATGCAGCATGCCTACGTCGTGCACCGCTTGGAGACCACCGAGAATTGGCAGGAACACACTCAACAGCATGGACTCTTTCAAATAACCGCCGGTCTTATTCAAGTACTCAGTAAGGTTTTGGCCCTCTTCATACTCCATCACCATATACGCGGTATCGTTGGCCTCGAGGAAACGCAGCACCCGCACGATATTGTTGTGTTTAAATTTGGCTAGCGCCTGTGCTTCGTTTAGAAATTGTTTTAGTCCCCAGTGATAATTTTCAGCCCCGCCGGTAATGCCTGAGGTCTTGGGAACGATGGTGGAGCGGCTTTCCCTGAAGGCCAATGACTGCGGAAAATACTCCTTGATGGCCACCCGAGAGCTGAGCTTGGTATCCCGGGCCAGATAGGTAATACCGAGCCCGCCGTGTCCGAGCACCGACTCGATGATGTACTCGCCCAGCTTATAAGCTGGCGGTAGCGCATTACTGAGAGGTTTATTGGCCATTCGATCTTGAATCTATAAAAAAAATCAAAGACTTACATCTTCCGGCAATTCACGCTCGCTCCCTAAGAAACTAGTCTCTAGTTGGCGTGTGTGCAACGTGCCGGGCACCTTGGGATCGTCAGGCCGGGGGCTCCAACCAAAGGGGGGTTAGAACTGAAATCGGCGGCACCGCGAAAGGCCTAGGGGACGGAGGTCGGCCTGCGCGCCGGCTAGGCTACCACCTGCTGGTCAGTCTTTGTCGCCGTTACCGCCATCCACCAATGCAGCAATACTTAGGGTCGAACGCGTACTCGGAGCCCTTGTTACAAAACACCCGAATGCACTCATCCTGGCCGGGCTCGTTGGTTGTTGTCTGTTCGGGGTCCACCGGCACATTGTAGGGCGGTCCCATTACCCCCTGGGGCGCGCTCTCGCATGCACTCAAGAGCGCAAACATGAGGAGTGTTATTGTGATCGCCCTCATACTTTACCTCGGGGTTACCGTAGCGAGAAATGCCTTGAAATGTTCGAGATTCTTCCGATAACCATTGGGATTCGCATCTGCCCTTAACGTAGAGACCCCGTGAACACCGGAATTTGCTCTGTAGCGTTTGACGTTAGCCCTATTCACCAGGCTTAAGACCTCGTCCACCCGTCCCCCCTCGCTGGCCTGCGTACCAGCCGTCACATAATAGGGAATTTTTACCTTGGAAGCAGCCTTCTTTATCCGGTCCTTATCCGGAAAATACTCACCGGGCGAGAAACTTGCACCGGCCGTTAATCGGTGCGGGTTTTCACTGGCCAGCACGAAATTTAGGGAAGCCGAGTAAGAACTCCCAACCGCGATGATCGTCGTGTATTTCTGATCGATCGCCCATGTCAACGCGCCCTGCAGGTCAGGATACGTTTCTGAGTACGATGCCGAATACCCCATCGCATCCACGGTCTTATTGGGATGACCCCACTTCCTTCCCCCTGAGCGCTGATCCACCGCCAGCGTATCAAACCCGGCCGCGTTTAATTCGGGTGCGATTGGATCATACTCGTGTCGATTGGAACCGGCCTGATGAAACAGTAGTACGATCTTCTTGGTAGGCGTTTTTGCTCGCGCATGGGTCGCCAACACGCGCTCTCCATCGGCGGCGCTAAAAGCGATTTCCATCGTCGACGCGAAGGCAAGCGGAATGCCCCAAGGCATACTTGCAAACAGCACGAACACCGCTATTTGCCGTGCGAATCTAGTCTCACTAACTGGGCTCAACATTCGACACACCCCGTCTTACGATCCGATCTGGCTTTTGCTCGCCAGCCAATCGGCAGCCACCTGTATGATCTCATGAGCGTTGGCCTTAAACGTGTCGACGACATTTAGGCGCCAAATGACGGTTACCAGCGACACGCAAGTGTCTTCGGTAATGTGCTAAAGAGTCTAGGCCGGCTCGCCGCTAAAGAAAGGGTTATTTGTCAAACCGATCGAGCAACTGCCGATAGTAGGCATGCTCAACCCTAAGGTCGGCCGGATTACCGCGAGCGGCTTGTAGCTGTGCACGCAAATAGTTGAGTCGCTGATAGGCCGCCCACGTGATGGCGAATCGTCGACAGTGGCGAGAAAGGCTTCAAGATCGGAGATTTCCGATCGCAGTTGGAGATCGCGCGGT
>CAXMNC010000325.1:0-5263 GCA_964194625.1 Acidiferrobacterales bacterium | reverse complement strand
TATGGGCGGTGGTCTTCGGTTACCTGCTGTGGAATGAGGTGCCGGAGCCGACAACAATCTTAGGAGTGTTTGTACTGATATCTAGCAGCCTGTACATCTGGTACCGGGAGCGTCAGATTGCGCGCAAGGAAACCGCTTTACAACCCATCCAGCCGTCCGAACTGGCGCAGCAAAGCCAGTATTAGATCCAGCGGGAGGTGCTGGTGATAAAGCCCGCGACCATTTCCTCGAATACCGTGGTCGCTGCCTGCTGACCGATGCCATAGCACACTTGCAACGGCAATAAGTGTTGCTCGCGCGGATGGCAGTAGCGTGCATGCGGCGCAGATGTTTTTCTATTGTTCAATTTACCCGGTTCGGGCAGTTAGTACGCTTTCACTTTGATTGTCCAAACGGCGGCTTTGAGTATGAACTCGCCGTTCGCTGGTATTTGGCGAATGACTCTTCCTGGCCGTTCTGAGCCTGTCGCCAGCGATGAAGTCCAAGCAATTGAACGTCTGCAATGGGGCCAAGAGTACCCGTTCGGTAGTGAAATTGATGACAGGCTCAAAGCGACCCACAGCGGAAGTCAGGGCAAGTACTCGATGGGCGTCCGCTCCTAGCAGTACAGCGGACCACCAACGTCAGGATTCCAGTGTCGGGTACACAATTCCTGACCCACGGACTACACTGGCCCGCAATCCGAGGCAGGGGAGCCTCTTATCGTGGCATCCGAAGAACAACTACCGCGCAAGCTGACCGCCATACTGTATGCCGATGTGGCCGGTTACAGTCGCCTCACGGGTGATGATGAGGAAGGCACGCACCGCCGCCTGAGCGAATACCTCGACCTCATCTCGGCCGCCATCGAGACGCACCGAGGTCGGGTCGTGCACTACGCGGGCGATGCCGTGCTCGCCGACTTTGCCACCGTGACCGAAGCACTGTCTTGTGCGTGGGATACCCAGCAAACACTCGGCCGTAGAAACAACGAGTTGGCCGATGAGCGCAAAGTCGAATTTCGCATTGGTGTGAATCTTGGTGAAGTAATCGTTGACCGCGATGATATTTACGGCGACGGAGTGAACGTCGCCGCGCGTCTTGAAAGTCTCGCCGACCCCGGCGGCATCTGTGTGTCGGAATCTGTGCGAAGCGCGGCGGGCAGTAAGCTGGCGCTTGGCTTTGAGTTTATGGGTGAGCGCGAAGTGAAGAACATCGCTGAACCCGTGCGCGCCTACCGGGTGGTCGACCCGAACGCGGCAGACGCATCACGCACGGTAGCCTGCCCATATCCCGGGATGGTGCCATTCGGCGCCGCTGATGCACGGTATTTCTACGGGCGCAACGAGGAAGTAGCCCGCATGGTGCAGTTGCTGCGCCATCAGCGCTTCATGATGGTGATTGGTCCATCTGGGTCTGGTAAATCTTCACTGGTGTATGCCGGGTTGCTACCGGACCTCGAGAAAAGTCGGTTTTTTGATAAGAGCTACTGGCTGATACGTACGATGCGCCCAGGACCGAGTCCCACGAAGGTGCTTGCGGACGTACTCGGTGGCAACGGCAATGATGGTGAGTTTGAGCCCGGCAGCGTAGATGCGCTGCTCAAGGCACACGCCCCGGCCGAACGGTTGTTGCTGCTGGTGGATCAGTTCGAAGAGGTGTTCACTCAAGCTGCGCGCGACGAACGGGCGCGCTTTATCGCCGCACTGCAGGCGCTCAGGGCGCCCGAGAATTGCGCACTGATTCTGACCTTGCGTGCGGACTTTTACCCCGACTTGATGACCTCGTACCTGTGGCCGGTCGATGCAAGTCAGCGGGTGGAGGTGGCGCCGTTACGTGGCGAAGCATTGCGCGAAGCGATTCAACGTCCCGCCGTTGACGTCGGAGTACGCATCGAAGAAAGCCTGGTGGACCAACTGCTTGTCGACGCCGCCGATGAACCGGGCGCCCTGCCTTTATTACAGGAGACAATGGGACTGCTGTGGCGTGACATGGAGCAACGCTCGTTGCGTATGGGCGCCTACCAACGATTGAGCGACAGTGCCGGTCGCGGCAATGGTGCGCTTAGCGGCTTGGCCGTGGCCATCGCGATGAAGGCCGACGCCACGCTGGCCGAACTCAACCAAAACCAACAGGCTATCGCGCGGCGTATCTTCCTGCGTCTCATTCAGTTTGGCGAAGGCCGTGCCGATACGCGCCGCCAGCAATCGGTCTCTTCCCTGCGTGCGGCCAATGACGCTTCGGGTGAGTTCGAGCGAACACTCGAGCATCTGACTGACAACCGCTTGTTGACTCGAAGCGGCGGTGACGAACGCCATCCGCCGTCAGTCGACATTTCACACGAATCCCTCATCGGTGGCTGGTCGCGGTTACAGGACTGGGCTGATGAGCGTCGCGAAGCGGAGCAGATACGCAGACGTCTGGAAGGCAAAGCCACCGAATGGGTCCGACTCGGTAAAGGCAGCGGTGGCTTACTGGACGAGGCAGAGCTGCCCGAAGCGGATCGCTGGTTGGCAAGTGTGGATGCGACTGATCTGGGTATTGACGCAACGCTACCTGAGATGGTTAACGCGAGTCAGGAAGCGATTGAGAAATCCGAACAAGCACAGGAGGCAGCCCGTCAACAGGAGCTGCGCCAAGCGGAAGCCCTCGCGGAAGAACAACGGCAACGTATCGAGGAGCAAGGGCGAGCTGAAAAAAACATGCGGCGTTCAATTATGGGGCTTGCCGCCGTGTTTGTGATCGCGTTGGGGGCCGCACTATTCGCGTGGACGCAAAGCCAGAAAGCACAGTCGTTGGCGGTGCAAGAAGCGTCTGCCCGCCAAGAGGCTGAAGCTCGGCGCACGGAATCAGAAACCCATCGCGTCGAGGCAGAGAATGCTCGATTGGCTTCAATTGCACAGCTGCTGTTGATCCAAGCGCCTCAGCAGCAAACCGCCCGGCTCGATGAAAGAGGCGCATTGATGGCCCGTCAAGCGTACCGCTTCAGCGCCGCTGGCAGCCGGTCCTTGAGGGCGCACGTGGATAACGTATTGCGTACGGTGGTCGGAAAGCCGCATTTCTCACCAATTTTGAGACCATCTGGGGTCACATCGCGCTTCGCTTTTAGCCCCGACGGCACCAAACTGGCATCCGCCCATCTTGACCCTGCCGAGGTCGTGCTATGGGACCTCACTCGACCAGGTGCTCAGCCTATTGTGTTATCGGAATTTCCGAAAGGGGGCGGATACGTCTTTTCGCTCGCGTTCAGTCCGAACGGCAAGACGCTGGTAGCGGCCAATGCGACTGGCTCCATTGTTCAGTGGGATATCGACCACCCGCAAGCGCCGTTTGCTGAGTTATCCACGCAGAAGGGCGGTGTGTGGTCGGCCGTATTCAGTCCGGATGGGCGTTGGCTGGCGACGGGCAGCAAGCTCGACGATGCCTTTGCCGTATGGGATCTGACGCAGGCCGATGCCGGGCCGGTCCTAGTGAACGATCCGCAGCCCGCCGCCGCGGGCAGCGGACCTCCCATCGAGAGAGTCGGCGGTGTGCCGGTGGCATTTAGCCCAGACAGCACAATGTTAGCTACTGGTAGCCTAAACGGTATCATCCGGCTCTGGCGCCCCGGCGATCTCACGACACCGGTCGGCAGCCTGCATGCCCACGAGGGTGGGATGTTGGCTCTGGTCTTCTACGACAATGGTAAACACCTGGCCTCTAGTGGCCAAGACGCCACGATACGGCTCTGGAACCTCGAGGAGCCATCGGCGATCCCTGTCGTACTGGAAAGCGGACCTAGTCCTACTAATTCCTTAGATTTCGACGCCGGTGGCCAAACCCTTGCCGCGTCCAGCATTAGTGGCATTAGGCTTTGGCAGGTCGACGAGCCGGAGATACCTGCGGTCGTGATGGCAAGCGGACATTTCTTTCAAGTGGCGTTCAGCCCTGATGATAAACGCTTGGCCTCGGGCGGTGGCGGCGCCGATTATTTTCGTTTGTGGGATCTGGAACCGAGCGGTCGGCCGTTGGTGCTGACGGGCCATCAAGGCTCAGTGCTTTCGCTTGCCTTCAGCCCTGATGGGAAACGGTTAGCCTCTGGTGGTGGCACCGGTGACGAAACCATTCGATTATGGCGTTGGGATGAACTTGGCGCACCGCCGCAGGTGTTAGGTCGCCATGACGGTGACGTTAACTCGTTGAGCTTTGGTGCCGACGGCAAACGCCTGTTATCAGCCAGCGGGAACGGCAATTCGGTACAACTGTGGGAGCTTGGTCAGTCAATGCCGACGCGCACCGCCTTGCCGATGCCGGGCGCTCTCGAACCCTGGACTGCTCTTTTTAGTCCGGACGGTAAAACGGTGGCTGCGACTGGTGTCGACGGTGTCTACGCCTGGGACCTTGCCGATTTAAACGCCGAAGCCAAGGTGTTGCTGCCGGTCGAGGGCTACGCAACCGAGATGGCATTCAGTCCGAACGGCAACACCCTTGCAGTGGGCAATTATGGTCCCGTCATGTATCTGAAAGACCTCACTCGCCCCGATGGGACCGCTTTCGAGCTGCTTGGTCACATAGGCCCGAGTACCGCATGGTCTGTTGCTTTCAGCCCGGACGGCAAGCGACTCGCCTCGGGCGGCATCACGGATGCGACCGTTCGATTGTGGGACCCGGGTTCACCAGACGCTTCATCAATTGTGCTTGGCCGCCACGACGCGGACGTCACTCGCGTTCGTTTCAGTCCGGACGGTAAGCAGCTTGCCAGCTCAAGTCATGACTACAGCGTACGGTTATGGAACGTCGAGGATCCGGGCGCGCTGCCGATCGTCTTGTCCGGGCACGAAGGCAAAGTCTGGTCGCTTGCGTATAGCCTGGATGGCAAGCACCTGGTGACAGGCAGTAGTGATAAAACCATAAGGATATGGGACCTGACTCACCCGCTGAATGCCTCCACAACGCAAGAGATCGCCGACAAGGTCTGTCAAAAAGTCTGGCGCAACCTGACGCTCGATGAATGGCACAAGTTCGTCGGTGTTGAGCTTCCCTACGAGCGTACCTGTCCGAACCTACCCATACATCCGAGCCTGTTTGAGGCCGCCGAGAAGCTGGCTAAGGAGAATAACATGGCGGGCTCGGTGTCCTTACTTGAGCGCGCAATGGATCTCGATCCCGAGTTGGATATAGATCCTAAGGCGGAAGCGCAAAGGCTCGCGGAGTCGGACGCCAAGTAAACAGAGTAGCGTGCAACTCTGAGCACCTCCCCCAAATGTTCCAACCCGAAGGTTTGGGAGCGAGCGTCCGGATTCGA
>CAXMNC010000324.1:0-7041 GCA_964194625.1 Acidiferrobacterales bacterium | reverse complement strand
CTGCGACCTCAATGGGTCGACGCAACACCCACGTGAAACCGCGCCGCCTAGGCTTCTAGCTGCACAGTCCTGCAGAGCCGTCCGGAAAGCTGGCGCAACGATGGTTTCCGGTGACCTGGCCCATACCTCGATAAGCAAACTAGCGCCAGAGGACACCGTCTTAGCAGGCGATCGGGGCTGTCACTGGAATCAGGCTGCCGACGGTTACGGCAATTGGCTCGGGGGTGCCTTTGAATCTTTGGCTATTCTTTTGATTCAAATACATTTTCGCGGAGCAATGTTGTTCCGACAAAGTGTTGCATCGACCGGTTGAATCGGCACCCCAAACCCGTCGTTCAAGGTCTGTGTCGGGACGCAGATATAGTGCACAATTGCGCTACCGCAGAAATACAAGGAGTGAGTTGTGAGTATCCAACCCACCGACCTGCAACAAGTTGATTATCTAGAGGTTCAGGTCCTGGTAGATAATGTTCTGGATATTCTGTCTACGGTCCCTGACTGCGTAACGTCAGAAATACCGAATCTGATCAAGGCTGGTGCCAAAGAACTGGGTGGTTCTTGTCTTTGTTGTGGGGCATGGGGCCTATCGCTCGCCATCACCACGCGCGTGGGAGAAAGAAGTAGGAGCCTACTGTTCGACACCGGCCCTGAAGCATATGCACTTGAGCGCAATGCTGCCCGGCTTGGCTTCGATTTCGGCGTCATCGAATGTGCTGTCATTTCGCATGGTCACTTCGACCACGCGGGTGGTATGCCGAAGGCCTTAGAGCTGATCAAAGAGGCCAACGGCGGCGCGAGGGTGTCCACCCACGTCAATCCCGGGATGTTCTTTCGGCGTGCCGATAGTGATTCCCCGGATGGCAGCATGCTTCCTCTCGCGGATGTGCCTCCTCCCGACGTACTGACCTCAGCCGGAGCCGAGGTAGTCAGCTCGTATGAGCCACGTCTCGTACTGGATGATACGGTCTACATAAGCGGTGAAATTCCACGTGTGACGGACTACGAAAAAGGCCTGCCTACGCAAGTCAGACTAGACGATGACGGAAACTGGGTGCCCGATCCGCTTGTGCTCGACGAACGATACATTGCCGTAAATGTCCGAGGTCATGGTGTTGTCGTCTTCAGTGCTTGTTCGCATGCCGGAATAGTGAATGTGCTTACTGATGCGGCGGATAAGTCCGGCTCCATTCCTTTGTACGCGGTGATGGGAGGATTGCACCTGTCGGGGCCCGCTTATGAGCCGTTGATTGGTCGAACCGTCGAAGATGTTGCTCGGTTTCGACTTAGGCGATTAATCGTGGGTCACTGCACAGGCTGGCGTGCGACACAGGCACTTGTCAACGCCTTCGGAGATGCCGTCATTCCGGAGGCGGTTGGCCAAACGCATCATTTCGGTAACGCTTCTTAGCGAAACAGAAAACACAAAAAATATTTCCATTCAATAGCGTTGACCGCTGCTGGCCGATAGTACCCGTCAGATGGCTGGAACTGAATGACCGCATCTGCTGGCAGAGGAGACATTCGCCTCTTAGGGTCCAACGGCTAAAACGGGTCGCAAGTCGCCGTTGGGCAGCCACGGGTGAATTTCCACGACTGAACGGCGGGAAACGGCCACTTTCGGACCTTCGCACCTGTGAGTCGTGCCCCCCAAAGCAGACACTCGCCGGAAAGACGGCAAAATTGCCGTATTTCCGCAGTCTGGAGCCGACCAACAATCCACTAGATAGGTCGCATTATCAACGTCTTGCTACTAGATTTCAGGAGAATGTGAAATTTTTAGATGTGTGATAGACGGAAACTGTCCGTGTTATAACACGGCATGTGTCCGTCTAATTGTCTGTTAGACCTCACCAAGGATTACATGCTGGGACCAGGCTACTATCGTGACTTAGCCATCCGGATTCACCCATATAGCTTATGGGGCTGGATTACTGCGGTTGCTGGGTTCTTGCTCTGCGTAGTCGCAATCATTGGACCCACCATCTTGAATCTTGGTATTCCGTTTGGTCTCTTCTATCTGGGAATGCTCTTAGGAGTATGGGGCTGGGGGATAGTATTGCTGGTTTCGTGGTTTGGGCCGAGTGTAAAACGGCGAGACGTTCAGGCCACGGGGAACGATAACAAAATCGCGAGCTTAGGTTCCAAGGTTTGGGACTGGATGGCAGCAATATTCTTGACGGTGTGGATCCTGATGTCGGCTCTAGTACTTTGGGCATGGGCAGGAATTACGCTTTAGGTACCATGAGGTCTAACAAGGCGCTGCAGCTGACGGCCAACCCGCTACGCGGTTTGTCCGCAGCTGAGCCTGGTCGTTAGGCGGCTCTCTTGAATGTGTCCATTCGAATCCGCCCAGCGCGCCAAATCGACACCTCAGACTTGGCAACGATTCGGCGCAATGCGATCCTCGTGCTCGCCACGCCGGAGATGGGGGAGCAGCGTGCCCGAGAATGGGCGGACTCCTCCGCTGACGAGCGTGTTCTTCGGGCCATCAACGAGCATGAGGTGTGGGTTGCGGAGTGCGACGGTGTTGCAGTCGGCTGGGTCGAAATCGACCAGGCGCGTGTTGAGGGTATGTACGTCTGCCCAGATCGGGCCCGCGGTGGCATAGGTTCGACGCTCTTGCTCCATGCCGAAGACCGGATTCGATCGGCGGGCCATGCCGTGGTAGCGCTGGACGCAAGTTGGAATGCCGAGGAATTCTATCTCCGTCGAGGATACGAGCCGCAATCGCAACACCAGGCCGATGCGGGTCGACCGATGAGGAAGCCGCTACGTGGCAGCGCCGTCTAACAAGGCGCTGCAGCTGACGGCCAACTCGTTACGCGACTAACCCACGACTGAGCGATGGCGTCGATGGGAAATGGATGCATTCATAGGCTTCGATTTCTAAGCAGACATTGCGCCGAGTGTCCAAGTTGGGTCGAGAAGGGCCTTTCGCCTATTCGTTCCTGTCCGAGAGATCGGACCCTGAAGCTTTGGGGATCAGGGTCCGGCCCGATGGCCGCGAAAGAACCAAACGTGGCTCGCTTCGTTGCGTTTGAAGGTGCTGTTGACGACCGCGATCGCTCCCGCCCGATTGACGGCCAGCTTCCTCATCAGCAAGCCTTGCCGGCTACCGTTGTCGCCTAGCTCGGGGTCGGCGCTACTCGGGACGACCGAGGGCGACGCGAACGTCCGTCCGGCGTCTGTCGAAACCGTGAACCCGAGTCGCCGCGGTCGGCCTTCCCGGTCAGGGAAGAGTTCCCAGAGCACGTAGAGGTTGCCCTCGCCGTCGGCGCTCAGTGCCGGAAAGCTACTGCTCTCGTACTTCTCCGATAACGGGCCCGAGATCTCGCGCGGTTTCTCGAACGTGTGCGCGCCATCGTTCGATCGGGTGTAGCGTATGTGGTATCGGTCAAAGGGGCCGGCGGGACTCTCCGCGTAAACGAGATGGACGGTTCGGTTGCGGTCCACGGTGATCTTCGGCGCGTCGCAATGACCTTTACTCTCAAATACGATCCGCGGCGCGCCGAACGACCGCCCAGCGTTGTCCGACTTCGCGAGACGGATGTCGGCACTCCGGTCTTCTCCGACGGCCCAGGCAAGATAGACGGCGTTATCGGCATCGACGGCCAGGGAAGGGCCGCGCGCGGGGCCTGCGCCTTCCCCGCCAGCGATGCGTAGCGGTTTGGAGAATCTGTCACCTCCATCCGTGGAACGGCTGAACCACAGGGCTCCCTCGTACTCGGTCCAGGCAGCGTAGAGCGTGCCCTCCGGCCCCATGGCGAGGTCCAGGCTTCCGTTGTGCCAATAACGACGGGTGAGCCGTCCCTTGCCATCACCGGCCTTGCTGTTCGAAAGATTGAACGGACCATTAAAGGTCCTGCCACCGTCGCGCGAGCGCGCGAAGAAGATCTCGCCCCCATGCGTGCCGCCGGAGAAGACGATCTCCTGCCAGAGGATATACACTGAGCTTGGATCGCTGCCCGCGATGACCGTTCGCGGAAGCCAGGAAAAGATCCTCGGGGTCCTGGAGACGTTGACCGGCTCCTCGAACCGCTTTGCTCCGTCGGACGCGTAGATCTGTAAGTAAATGTCCTTCCGGGACTGATCGGCCCACGCGACTCCGACAACGCCCTCTTCATTAATGGCCACGGTGGGATCGTCGACGAAATGAAACTGCGACTCATTCATGCGCCAGGGTCCCTGGTATGCCTCGCCCGAGGCGACCTCGATTGGCTCGTCCCAGGTCACTCCCGACAGCTCCGCCTGCCCCGGAGCGGGCGCTCCGATCAGAGCGGCTGCCAACGGCACGAACAATCGAGGGCTTGTATGAGCGATGGGCTTTCCCGTTTCTGGCATGAGAGCAGTGATACGCCCAATCCGCGTCGCTGTCGTTTCCACCATCGCCGTGGTTCGTGCTCGCTCGCAGCCGATCGAGCGACCTTTGCCGGATGCCACTTCGATGAGGCTGGCCGAATCTCGCGATGCTGTCTCGCGTTACGTCAGGATATTCTGAAGTATTCGAATGTGGTAATCACCCGGCATTGAGTCTGGGCGGCGGGGTTACGCCTAAGATCAGACGACGTTCGAGTCAACGGCCCCGATGGTGTGCAAAGGGGCAATTCCGGCCTATCAGCTGTTCTCAATGAAGTTGCTTTATGCTGCGCTGCGTCAGACAGCAGCCGGCCGTGTTTGTCCGCTAAGCGTATAAGCACGGTGACTGCTGCAGTTTACGATGGATTACTTACGACAACCGAGGAGGGCTACCCTGATGAAACTCTTTACTCCAATCGCAATACTTCTCGGCACTATCCTGGTCGCGCTCGCCATTGAGCACAATATTATCCAAGGCTCCCACTACCAGATAGTGCGGCTAACCGACGGCAGAGTAGCGCGTCTCGATCAACGCACCGGAGCGATCGCTTACTGTAGTGTCCGAACAACCGACGCAGAGCGCGTAATCCGATGTGGGGAACGCTGACAACCATTCATCATGAATAGTGCGCGGGGACTTTGATACTGATTGGCCAATGACGTCTATGTTACTGTCAGGGCCGCATAAGCCCCGCCGGACCCTGATGAAGCTAAGTCTGTTTGTGCCGCTCGGCTTCAGCTTCAGCGCTAACGAATCGGTTGTATAGCCAGGCGAATACTGCCCCGGCAATAGCACCATCGGCCAGTCCGTATAGCGTACCGAGTATGACCTCGCCAAATATTGGGGCAGCTCCGTAACCAGGGTAGACCGAAGCCATCGTCTTGAGGAATTCCTGACCATAACTCGGCCAAATCATGTTGGCTATACCGGTAAGAAACATCGCGAAGAGTCCCCACAGTATGCCCAGGGTTAACGCCAACGCTTTGATATCGAGTTTCATGTGATAATTATCTCCGTAAGGTAGATAAAGAGAGGTTGTTCTATTCGAGCGCGTCAGAAACTTATCGGCTAAATTCATCGCCGAACTTCAAATTTGTATCGCAAGTACTCATCTCCAAATTTGTCCTCCAAGTATCGTTCTTCTCGCCTGATTATGCCTTGGTGCATGACTACGAGCACTGGTACGAGACATAGCACAATCCACAGTGAGTTCACCCATGCCCCGATGCCTGAGTAGAGCAACGTCAAGGCGACGTACATCGGGTTTCAACTGAAACGGAAAATGCCATCAGTGACTAATGGAGCTCACCCAATTACCAACAGAGAACAGAAGGCTACTCTTGGGGTATGATCTATATTTATGTCAGTTGAAACATAATCAGTATTTTCGTTATTGTTCATTGATTTGACTCTCAACCAACATTTCAAAAAATTCTTTAGCAGCTGTCATTCTTTCATTTGTGTTTCGATAATCGTCCATAAACATATGTCCAAAATGCTGTTCTATTTTAGTGTATGCACCGCATTGATCTTTTGCTCCTGAAGCTAATTTGGACGCTCTACTTCCTATCACTTTATCGCGCTTAGCGCCGATAATTAACCAACGTTCGCAGGAAACGGGCAGCAGGTTAATTGGATCAATATTAGATGGACAAAACGCATACCAAGGAACTGCATGCGGTACGGAATCGAAAACCACTCCGTGAATGTGATTTGCCATTTTCTTGATAGCATTCGAGAAAATGACGCCTCCTAACGAAATGCCAAAGATATAATGTCCTTTATACTTCGCTTTACTGTTGAGCTCTTTGAGACGAGTTGAGTAATCAGATACCATTCCTTCAAGCGTTGTTTCGATGTCACCTGATTCCCCGTAGCCTCGATAGTCGTACAAGTAAACGTCCAGACCGAGATCTCTAAACATTCGGAATCTTTCATATATTTCTGCTGCAAGCATGGACGTTCCTTGTGCAACCAACAAATAACCTTTTGGTTTGTCAGACTTCCAGACTAGCCCTTTAATTATTTTTCCATCTATTGTACGGAATGTATCCGGAGCTAATCCGTCATCTGAATACTTAATCCAGTCTATCTTTGCTTCCGGGTTGTTGATTGCAGCCTTGTAAACATCTATTAAAGCATTTTCAGTAAAACAAATTGATTCAAAATCATTTTCACCAGTAGACGCTGTCGAAGAGAAAACCAAGCCGATTAAAATAATCATCATGCTATGCTGCATCAAATTAAAGGTACATTCTCCTAAACAGTCTCTGCAATTCATAATGTGTCCTTTTGTGCTAACAATGTATTAGCCCGCGTCGTCACTATTAAGTGATAGGCCGCGTCGTCCTATGGTGCGAATGGCCGATTCGCCCCGGTGTCGGAGTGTTCAGCCGACTTGATCAGCCTCATGGTAGTAGGTGAACCAATTTGAGTGCAGGGTGTGAAAGTCTGGTTTCGCTGGGTAGTTGCCATTCGGAAGCCTAGGCTGAATGACTCCTCAGGGTCGCAAATCGCCGTTGGGCAACCTCGCATGAATTTTATCGCCTAAACGGCGGGAAACGGCCACTTCCAGACATTCGCCATCCTACGCTCAGGTGTCGCCCGGCTCTCCCAACCGATGCTCCGCGTTCCGGCAGTCGCCGGGCCTCCAATCGTTGGTCACTTATTCGACTCGGACTATT
>CAXMNC010000323.1:0-4826 GCA_964194625.1 Acidiferrobacterales bacterium | reverse complement strand
CAGGTCGCAATCTTGCTCCTCCCAACATTGTTGGCGCTGCTGAAGAGGAGTATCGTAATTAATAGTGCGCACGACTCACTTATCGTGTGATGCCCCAACGCTAGTTAATTCTCTGGATATCAATATCGGGAGGAACAACATGCAACTGCCACGAAAACCACTTTACACTTTCCCGATCATCGTTTTGCTGTTTCTCACTAGCTCCACAGGAAATAGCACCCTTCAAATTGAGTCCTATAAAGGGAGCTTCAATAAAGGTATAGCCGCATACAAAAGTGGGGACTTTGCAACCGCGTTGAAGGAGTGGAAGTCACTCGCTGAACAGGGGCATGCCAAAGCCCAGAGCAATTTGGGTGCTATGTACGCCGAAGGACAAGGTGTTACTCGGGACTACAAGGCTGCACTCAAGTGGTACACGCTAGCTGCCGAAAAGGGGTACGCCGTAGCCCAGCACAGTTTGGGTGTTATGTACTTGGAAGGACATGGTGTCACTCAGGACTACAAGGCTGCGTTCAAATGGTACAAGTTAGCCGCAGATCAGGGCTATGCTAAAGCCCAGCGCAATCTGGGCCAAATGTACAACGAAGGAAAAGGCGTTACTCAGGACTACAAGGCTGCGTTCAAGTGGTACAGGCTAGCTACCGAACAGGGGGACGCCGAAGCCCAGATCAATCTGGGTGTTTTGTACGAAAGCGTCACCCAGGACTACAAGGCCGCGCTCAAGTGGTACAGGTTAGCCGCTGAACAGGGTTTTGCCGAAGCCCAGAACAGTTTAGGTGTTATGTACACGCAAGGGCTAGGTGTCACCCAGGACTACAAGGCTGCGCTCAAATGGTACAAGTTAGCTGCTGATCAGGGAAATGATAAAGCCCAGAACAATTTTGGTGTTATGTACTTGCAAGGGCTAGGAGTTACCCAGAACTACAAGGCTGCGCTCAAGTGGTTCAAGCTAGCCGCCAATCAGGGCTATGTCGAAGCTCAGTACAATCAGGGTTTGATGTACTACAACGGAGAGGGTGTCACCCAGGACTACAAGGCTGCGATCAAGTGGTTCATGCAAGCTGCCGATCAGGGGTACGCCGTTGCCCAGCACAGTTTGGGTGTTATGTACACGCAGGGGCTAGGTGTTACCCAGGACAATGCACGCGCCTATGTGTGGTGGGGCATAGCAGCCTCACAGGGACATAAAAAAGCGGATTATCTTCGCAGCAGAGTTGAAAAAATGATGGCCCCCGCCGACCTATCTAAAGCGCAGGAACTTATCCGTGAATGTGTGGCGAAGAACTACAAGGATTGCTGATACACTCCTACGGTATCCGGCTCAACCGCTGAGCTATTGTATGTCTTCTAAGGGTCGTTTTGAGCCTGTCGCTCCAGACATACTCCACCGACCGGTTCCGCTGAAGAAGCGGTCAGTCAGATAACTAGAAATCCGATCTCGTGATCGACTCAGAACGGCCAGGAGCGGCCGGCTGCTATGGCGCGCTCATGCGTTGCTAAACGCGAAGTGGTATTTCACTTTGCCAGTAATCCCGCTCAAAGCTCCCGGCTGCAATTCGAGAGCCATGAAGACCTCCTCTGGCACGTCGTATTCAGAATCGATACCAAATTTGCAGGCTGGTGAGAAGCCAAAACGAGGGTAATATTCCGGATGCCCAAGCACAACGACTGCATCGAATCCCAGTTGTCTACACCGGTCAAGACCTGCTCGAACAAGTGCCGAGCCAATCCTCTTTCTTTGATGCGCCGGCACCACCGCCATTGGGGCGAGCCCCATCAATTTGAGACTAGGATGACCCGACAGAGACACCGGAGAGAACTTGATGTGACCAACTATCTCTCCGTTCTCTTCGGCAACCAGTGATTCGTTGTCAGTTTTTGGCGCCCGCTTTGCGCAAGAGCGCAGCCGTCTCCATATCGCCGATCGCCTCCGCAGCGGCCAGTGCCGTCTTGCCATCGGGTGTGCGGTGATTGACCTCTGAGCCGGCGTCCAACAGCAAGCGCACAGCGTCGGCGAGGCCACGTTCGGCTGCGAGCATCAACGCCGTTTTGCTGGTGCCATTTGCTTGGGTATTGACCCCCACGCCGTGTTGCAGCAGTGCGTCGAGGATTTCCGGATGATTTCCGCGCACGGCAAGCATAAGGGGGGTTTCGCCGTCACGCGCCGGCGCATTGGGATTGGCGCCCGCCCCGATGAGATGCTCGACGACCGTTGCTTGACCAAAATACACCGCTGTACCGAGGGGCGAGTCACCGTTGCGCGCGCGCTGCTCGATAAGGGCGCCGTCTGCGAGGAGTTGCACGACGATCTCAACACGACCCGTCATTGCCGCCCGATGCAAGGCGCTGCGACCATTTTTCGATATCGCGTTTACATGGGCCTTGTTTAAGATCAGCGTTTCGGTGATGTGCGCATGGCCGCGTACCGATGCACCCATTAAGGGCGTGTAGCCGTCCTGGGCAGGGAGGTTGACGTCGGCGCCGCTGGCGATCAGCTCAACGATGGCCATGAGTCCTCCCGCCTGTCGTGCAGCCAAGATCAACGGAGTACGCCCGTCCTTGCTGGAGGCGATATTCGGGTCGGCGCCGTGCTTGAGGAGAATAGTGAGAGCACGGATGTTTCCGCGCCGCGTGGCAATGTGTAGCGCGCTATAGCCATCGCGGTTCTCGCGTGCGTTGAGATCAGCGCCGTGTATGATCAGGCGTTCGACGAGTTCGATGCGGTCGTCGTGGGCGGCGAACATGAGGGCGGTGAGCCCGCCGGTACTACGGGCATTTACGTCGGCGCCGCGGCTGAGTAAGCGCTCTACTATCGGTGCATGGCCGCCCCGCGTGGCGAGGATGAGTGCAGTAAATTGTTGATCCGAGGGATCGCGCGCCTCGATATCGGCCCCTTGAGCGAGTGCGTGCTCAACGATGTCCACGCGACCCAGCGCGGCACCCATCAGCAGCGCGCGACTCGTCGTGTCGGCGGGCACCGGCGGCCCGGCAAACGCGCAGATCGGTGTCATCAACACGAGAGCTATCACAAATGCGCGCATGTCCAGATTCTATCCAAGTTTCGTGGGCAAGTCCTTGTGTTGCTGAGACCTGCCTTGGTCCTTTACACGCAGCTCACGCTCAAGCGGATCGAATGCGGGATGCATCAGTCTCGGATGTCAGCCTCGGGTCGTTCTGAGTCTGTCGGTCCAGACCCAACCCACCGACCGGTTCCACCGAAGCAGTCAGTCAGATAGCTAGAAAAACGATCTCGTGACAGGCTCAGAACGGCCAGGAAGAGTCATTCAACTTAGACGAAAACCAACATTTGAACGTCCGTTGGCAGCCTCCATAGCTGACGTCCACTCGTAACCCGCGGGCTCCTACGATAGTATCTTCTGAACACCGTGACTCGAAGAAAAGGCGCACCCGAATGAAAGACCAACTCCCGCGCAAACTTGCCGCCATCCTTTACGCGGATGTTGCCGGATACAGTCTCTTATCAGGTAAAGATGAGGAAGGAACACATCGAAGACTGAGCAGCTACCTTGATTTAATCAGCGAATCCATTAAGTCTCGCCAGGGAAACGTAGTTCACTATGCTGGCGACGCCGTGCACGGGCATGAAGCTCCACTGCCCGGTATGGGTCGATAGCACCATTTTAGCCATCGTCCCGCCAGCGGCATGCAGCCCATCACAGATTTTGTATGGCAAGTGAAAGAGCAGCGATGAATCCGAAGCAATGGGTCTGCGTGGTCTGTGGCTATAACATGATCGGCGAGATGCCGGATGTGTGCCCGTTTTGCGGTGCGCGCCACGATAAGTTCGTGACCTGGGAAGAGGCGGCACAAATTTACACGGTTACGCCACAGTCTGTGACTGAGAGCGTCACGCAGTTGATGTCAGTACCTCGACTTGGGATAGAGCATGCCGCCTACAGAATTGAAACGAGGGAGGGCGCAGTCTGGATTGACTGCCCATCAGCATTCAACCGCACACTCGAACCGGTGTGTGCGATCTACTTTACCCACAAGGATTTCATGGGGGCGTCGAACCAGTACAGAGAATATTGGGGTGCAAAAGTCAACATACACGCACTTGACGCTGCCCATCCACTGGCGAAGCAGTTCCCGGTTGATCACGAGTTTTCTGGCGACTTCAAAGAATACGGTATTGAAGCATTTCACATCGGTGGCCACACACCGGGGTTCACGATGTATGTGTATAGAGATGTATTGTTTGTATGTGACTACGCGTTTCCTCCTGGCCCTACAATGCGCCTTAATCCGTTTAGTCCAGAGGACGAAATTCGTGCCCGTGCATCACGCGTCGTGGAACTAATATCCGAACGGCCACTGAAAATCGTGTGCGGATACAATTACGTCGCTGAGTTTGATGGCTGGCGCACAGATTTCGAGCGTTTAGTTGTTTGACCTGATGACGGCGAAGCCTCAGCCGCTACGCGCTTTCGGTACCCTCCACGCTCCAGAGCGGCTGAGCTTGGTCGCTAGCAGGCATTGATTACAAATTAGCTTTTACACTCATGTAATGCCTACGATTGATTGTTATCAAATTATCAACAACAAACCGAGGACAGCAACGGGTTGTTTTGAGCCTATCGTCAATTCTACTGCCGAACGACAACTCTCGGCCTAGTAGCAGACGGTCAAGCATTGACGAAATCCCGATCGTGATGGGCAGCAGCCGGCCACTTCCGGACCTTCGGGTAACGTGAGAATTGGCATTTTCAGTGTCCGATCTCGGACTCCTTGTTGCTGATCCCTAGCGACATACAGGCTGCCCAATAGTATTTCCCACACGCCCAAGTCTAAGAAGGGCGCGGCCG
>CAXMNC010000322.1:0-1890 GCA_964194625.1 Acidiferrobacterales bacterium | reverse complement strand
CGGCGAGCAGAAACAGTGAAGTAGTCACCATGCGTATAAGCCCATTTTTCATACCTTATTCTCCTGATAATTGCGGTATTGTGACGCTGTCTGAATGCAGTGTGCCACCAGCACGTAAAGAATCTCGAATGTCCGCTTTGGGTCATTAGCGGTCATTCAGTACCCTATCACGCCAATGGCTGCTTTCGGGCGTATAGCGGTCGTTCAACGAGCCCGGTCACGATTGCCTTTTCTGAATGTCCGCTTTACTCAATAGCGGTCATTCGACTAACTTAGAAAATGGAATTCTGATTCGCAGCCCCATGCGCTACACTATTTGGGCAACCCACATCTTGGGATTTTAGCCAATTTGGCAAAGAGTATGTCATGAGCAAATCTGTGAAGGCGTTACAGGCCATATAGGCCTGCTAGAGGCGTTGAAGTCGATGGCTAACCGAAACGCCACACTCGTTGTTTGCTTGCTCAGTTTCGCTGGTCCGCAGCTCACGATCGCTGCAGAGTCAGAATACTTGCACCCGTTTCTGCAGCGTGGATTCTCGCTCGATGTCGGAGTGTTTTTCCCCGATCGACACTTGGATCTGAGTGTAAACGGGACCGTCGGGGGCATCAATGAAGAGATAGATTTTGACCAGGGTTTTCAGCTTGGCAGCGCTGACGAAACCTTTGCGGCCGAATTATCCTGGCGATTTCGCGGCAGGTGGTCGGTCGTTGGCCAGTTCTTTAAAACATCAGACAGCGCCAGCGTGGTACTCGACGAGGATATTGAATGGGGAAACGTCGTTTTCGGCGCGGGCAGCTTTGCTGCTGCAGGCAGCGATTTTACACTAACGCGAATTTTCTTTGGACGATCGTTCAATACCGGTAAGTCCCATGATGTTGGTATTGGGGGAGGCTTACACTGGCTGCATATCGGATCATTCATCGAGGGGGAGATCCTGGTCAATGGGGTGCCGTCAGCAGCGCGACGGTCGGTCAGTGCTGAGGCTCCCCTGCCCAACATCGGCGCCTGGTACAAGTATTCAATCTCACCGCGGTGGGCACTACGAGCCAGGCTCGACCTGTTAAGCGCTGATATTGGCGATTACGATGGCCTCTTGCTCAATGCGTCACTCGGCCTCAACTTTCAGGTCTTCGAGCATGTCGGCTTGGGCCTGAGCTACAATTACTTCGAGCTTGACGTCGGTGTCGATAAATCGGACTGGCGAGGAAACCTTGAAACCATATACGACGGCGTTTACGTCTATGCGAGCGTGTACTACTGATCGCCACGTCCGGCAACGACAGACAGTTATGTTTGTGTGTTTGTTATTCGCAGCGTCGATCTCTCCTGGCGTCGCGTTAGCGGCGTGGAAACACGACGGCAATGTTCTGCAGCCTTGTGTGATCTTGTTGCACGGCCTCGTAAGATCGTCTTCGTCTATGGAGAAGATGGAAAAGTTTCTGTCGAGAGAGCCAAGCTCGAGGGAATGGCGGACTTTCTGGTTGTCCCGCACGCTCAACC
Source organism: Acidiferrobacterales bacterium (assembly GCA_964194625.1). GTDB lineage: Bacteria > Pseudomonadota > Gammaproteobacteria > Acidiferrobacterales > SPGG2 > SPGG2. The sequence goes on along the minus strand of CAXMNC010000322.1, from coordinate 389 downwards.
GTTCATCATGAAAAGCGACTTAGTCATCGATCAGGTACTATATTTTCTCGAGTACGGGCGATTTGAGGTTGATGAATCCGGTGCGGATTAGCCACAAGTCGAGAACTTAGGGGAGGGCGCCATGAGTATTTTGAGAGCAACGACATACTGTCGCCGAAGAACGGCAATTGTCCTTACGGTGACGGTGCTATTGGCTGCGTGTGCGAGCGCGCCGGTTGACCAGATAGATCTGATGCCCGCGCCGGACGTTTATGGCGACGGCTTGCTTAACCCGCTGCCGGATACCAATCCATTTGACCGGATCCCGTACGACGGCATCCTCTTTGCGACCGATCGATCCCCCGCTACTGAGGAGGATCCCGAGAAGTATTACCGGAACGACCGCGGCC
>CAXMNC010000321.1:0-4895 GCA_964194625.1 Acidiferrobacterales bacterium | reverse complement strand
ATTGCAGACGTTTTCAGTCATCTGAGAATCTTCCGCTGTATACTCATTACTGCCGTTTGCGAAAATAGAACGGATTCCTGCTAACTTCAAAATTAGGATATAACAATAATGACCGAAACAGAACGAGTTGTACGTATATTCCATGAATCCTGGGATTTGCGAGATCCCGAACGCGGTGCTGCCGTTATCGCCGAGGACTGTCATTTTCAAGACATGGCCCGTGGTGAACTTCAATTAGGCCCAGAGGGATACAAGCGTGATTACCACCGATGGCGAGAAGCTTTCCCAGATGGAGAGGTTAAGGTGGTAAATGTCATTGCTCAAGAAAACTGGGCAGTCGTGGAGTTTGATAATCGAGGAACGCAAACAGGCACTCTTCACTCCAGTCTCGGAATCTTCCCTCCCTCTGGACGCCGAATGGAAATTCGTTATTGCAGCGTTATGCGCGTTGCTGATGGTATGGTTGTCGAAGGACGCGATTACTACGATTCGGCTAGTATTGCAAAGCAGCTTGGTCTAGTGGATGAATAGAGGAGGATCGTAAATACGAAGATTTTGAGAATTCAAGGAATCAGAATCCTTTATCCTCACTGATTCAGATGTCGGCTCCGGGCAACAAGCGGGCATGTTCATGAAATCTCAAAATGTCTGCTTTCTCCAATGCAGACGTTTTTAATCGCATGATAAACTTCGGCTTAATACTCAGAGTGTGTGAAAACGTAGAATCAAAATTACTGGTGGGATTAGTGATTGTTTTACTTGCGTTCCAGTCCCATACGTGGAGCTTTAATTGTAATAGTTGTTTCATTTGATGAACGTAGTGTCGTGCTGTCCCAACGGCCTATTAATTTTCCGCGTTTTCACACAGCCTCAACTCATTCCGGTCATTTGGGTGGTGAAATCGAACGCTCACTAAGGACCCGAAAGCCGTCGCTCCGGACGCCTTAGCCCTCGTGGGGAGCAGTGATCCTCGACTCTAGCAATAAAAGACGACTGCCCTCAGCGATCCTCCGTAACGCACGTCGTAAGTGAACCGGTCTGGTCCCGATTTCCCGTTGTCAAAGTCGCAATCGAGCTAGCGATAACCGAGCAGTGCAGACACCCGATTGTTGAACCGATAGCCGATCGAGACCGGGGCGTTCTATACCAGATCCGAATTTCCAGCCCCCGCGTCCGCCTGGGCCGCTGACATAGATGCAGTCATGTCACGTATCATGATTCCCCCCCGCGAATAGGTAATACCGATTGGCAGTGATCAAGGGAGACTGAATGACTCTCCTATTCCGGAATCCGGATGTAGATCTGATCGAACTCGTCCTGAACGGAAGGAATCGGCTTGTTGGGCGTCAGGTTCATCACTAGGTCCTCGGTCAGGTCTTTGACGACGTACTTCCAGCCCTCGGGCAGTTGCTTGAACTGATCGCCCAAGGTGGCAAGCGAATCAAGTGTGATCTTGTGCCCCTGTAAGACGTAGACATGGCCGTCCAGATCGACGAGCTGGTAGACCGGCTTGCCCGCTTTCCATACGAGGTTCTGGAACTTGGCCGGGTTGAAGACTGTGTATTTCGGTATGCTCATCGTCCCGGGGGGCAGATGGGCGCCAAACGCCATGTTAACGCCCGCCACGGACACCGGCTCCGATCCCATGACGCCCACCTCGTCCATCGACCACCATTGCGGCCCGTTCTTGATGGCCGCTTTAGCGCCCAACTCTTTCGCCACCGCGTCGAGGTCCAAGTTGTTCCACCAGTCCAGATCGCACGGGGCCAGAGGCGACGTGCTGTAAATGTCGGAACCGATATCTCCGTAGTCGATAACAAGCTCGCAGTACTGATACTCACGGGAGTCGGGGAGCGTCTGCAGGGTAAGCGTCATCTCCTTGCCCTGGCCGGTCTTCATTTTGACGGGTTCCGCCGCATGGCCCGCGACGGCTATCCCGAGCGCCAGTACGGCCAAGGTCGATACCAGACAGTTGCCAGGTCGATTGCTGATCTTCAAACGTTTCATAGTGATTGTTCCTCTGGTGGCAGGTTGTTGCTAGAAAGTTAACCGTCCTCGCAGCCCGACGACCCACACCTCGGTCTCGTTTGGGCTGTTGGCGGGGTTTACGATGTACTGCGCCGATGGCGTGATGGCAAGGTTTTGCACCAGCTGGAGGCGATAGAACACTTCGCTGGTATATTGATCCTGCAGGGTGTCGTTCGCCGGCTTGCCCCAGCCCACTGCAAAGCCCAGGACGTCGCGTGCGGTGCGGTGCACGGGTTTGAACCCGAAACCGACGCCCGCAATCAGGTCCGCTTCGTAAGTCGATGCGACGCCGTCCGAAATGCCGCCGAGGACGAACGGCATCCAAAATTCGTTGAACAGACGGTTGGCTGCGAAAGTGAAACCCTGGTCGGACGGGACACCCGCCGTGGCACGTTCGTCCTGATGCCAGACCTGGACACGCACCTGATCCCACCGGCGACGGTCAAAGGTGGTGGGGAACCAGCGGACCTCCAACGACTGGTAGAACTCATCCTCGTCAATGGTATCGAACGGATCGTCCGGCGTGCGCGCATTGGCGTCATGGATACCGGCGAGCGCCACAAACCGGACGCCCAGTCGAACCGCCATCCCGGCGCCCAAACCCCGGCCAGGCCCCGGTTTGCTCACACTGGTCCGCAGCGCCAGGTTTTGGAAGCCTGTCTTCGCTGAGGAGAGCGCGTTGGTGTTGTACCAGCTCGTCGCACTGATCTTGCCGGCAGCGAATTTCATCCGCCCGTCCAACAGAGTCTGCCTCCAGGCGACCTCAGTCACGGCCGTGCCGAAGTCGCTGAATCCCGAGCCGGTCGGAATCGCGCTACCGAACTGAGCGCCGAGTTGCGTAGGTGGAATCTTCGAACCAAAAGCGTGCCGGTTCTCGACGCGGAACGACAGCAATCCGGGGTTCTTTGTATCCCGGCCGATCAGGGTCCAGGTGCCCTGAAACTCCCCCCGGCCGGCCGCCGCTTCATCCTCGCCGGGGCTCTCGTCGGCGTCCTGATAGAGCGCCTGGTAACTGAACTGGAGCTTGAGCCCGTACCTCTCGTTTAATTTGCGTTTGGCGTCGAACCAGGGGGCGAAAAACTGCTCGACGCGAGGAAAGTGCAGCACCGAACCAACAGCCAGGTCGTCCTGGGCGAGATCTTCCGTGACGCTGTCTCCCCCTTCCAGAGAAGCTCCCGCCGTGTAGCCGGATTTGGTTGGCGCGGACCCTTCGGTCTCCACCGCAGACGCCGCGCCCGGCGCCTCCGCGGATTCAGACTGCTGAGCAAAGGCCGGCGGCGGCAGAACCAAGATCGCCGCGGCCAGCGCCGCCCCAATCCGCGTGTATCTATCCACTGTCGTACCTGACACGTGATAGCCGGTTTGTCTCGACGTCGGAGACTCGGGGCATGAATGCGGACCAATCGGAAGTCCGGCTATTCGGTTTTCGGGGGCCGCGTGTACTACTGGTGGAACTCATCCCCCACGCCATAGATCTTCTGGTCCGGCAATCAGCAATACCACGCTTACTTCGCGAGTCGAGAAGCGCCCCGTTTGAGATGATGTTTGTGCTCGTCGATTCACTACGATTTCTCACATACATTGCTCACTTCTTGCCGTCCGATGGGTTCGTGCAGCGGGTGTCGCGAAGTCGATTGATTAATTCGGGTGCAGTGAGCGCCACGATCAATTTACGTGGTGTGCGAACGACGTCCCAGATTTCATTAAATACATACCATGTTTCCTTAACCCGGCGGATCGGAGAACCGGTATCCATTGCCAATCTGACGTTTGCATTGGGCGCGTCAGTTTACTCTTTGTAATTCGTTGGAGGCAACACGGAACGGGAGTGACGCATGGCTAAGCGAGTGTTCGACAGAAGTGATATGAACCCGGGAGCGATGGATGAATTGTCCAAAGTGCCCGATGGTCAGCCGTTCGCGATCATCAACTTGCTGCTCTACAAGGAGTGGGCGGACTATCCTCAGGGAACCGTAACCGAGAAACTCACTGGTCAACAGGCCTATGAGCGCTACTCAGAGCTTTCCGTTCCGTTTGTGAACAAAGTCGGGGGTGTTCCGATGTGGCGCGGAACCATTGGCGGCAACTTGATTGGACCCGAGGATGAGCGCTGGGATGAGATCCTTATCATGCAATATCCAGCACGAAGCGCGTTCGAGCGTATGCTTGCGGACCCAGAGTACGTGGAAGTTGTCTTTCACCGCACCGCGGCGGTAAAGGATTCACGGCTCTACGGTGCGACGTCCCCTCAATCCATCGGACCCATGAAATGGATGCTATACAATCTGTTCCAGAAGATACGCGGCCATTGAGTAGATCGCATTTCTTCCTGATTGTCGCCTTCGTAAAAGCAACTGAACGACCGTTCCTTGGCCGATTTCAGCGGTTCATCGGTGATCCGCTAATGACCGCTGTGGGCAATAAGTAGCGATATAGCGTGAACAGCTCAATGTCCGCTTTTTCAAACTGTCAGATGCAATTGGGCTGAAGGATAGTATCTGAACGAGAGGATTCAGACCTCTACAAGTAAACTGTCCCCGTATCCCCTGGACCTAAAAATACTCACCTGGCTGCCTGCTAGTCTCAATGCCAACGCACGGACGCGATGATCGTCCGAACATCGTACCAATGCCCTCGTGCGAAATCTCAATAAAACCCAACATTCAATCCGTTCTCATCAGCAATGAACTGATTTCGCACCCTGTCGAATAGATTCTGGTCGTGCGTCAGAGTATTTGACCCAACTGCGTCACTAGATTAACGTGTTTCTATCAGATAGCATGGCCTTAATACTTCCTTATATTGGAGACTGAGATGTCTATCAGCAACGAGCTTCGCTCTCAAATCGAAGCGACGATAGGTTCGAA
>CAXMNC010000320.1:0-4562 GCA_964194625.1 Acidiferrobacterales bacterium | reverse complement strand
CAATTGCCCTACTCCACCCACTCGCCGAACGGGCTAAACCCACCCGAAAAACACTTCAGCTTAGTTAGTTAGGGCGGCACAAAAATCCCCACACCGCAATTGCAGTGGACGTCACTGTGGTGGGCTGGCATGATTTATTGTGTGCTGCGTTTAGTGGACTCGGATTACTTAGAACACCATGAAGATAAATTTGAAACTTTACGCCACCCTCACAATCTACCTCCCACCCAGCGCCGACAAGCATCGGGCCGTGGTGGATGTTCCCAATGGAAGCACACCGGCGGCGGTTATTACGCAATTCAACTTGCCCCTTGATCTGACTCATTTGGTGCTGATAAACGGTATCTATGTTGCCCCGTCCGAACGGGATAAGCGCCAGCTCAAGGAGCACGATGACCTCGCCATCTTTCCCCCTATCGCCGGCGGCTAGCTCAACCTCCCCTTACGCGTACCGTCGCACTTAACACCAATCAAACTAAGGATTTGTCCGTCATGGGGCCGGGTATCCTGCGGCGCAACAAATACCTCTGGTTGCCCCCATATGGGCCGGCGAGTAACATGTCGAGGATAACGAGCCGTGGATACGTGGGCTGGCCTAGTGGGTCGGTCTATACCAACAAATAAGCCACAGGAGGTGACGTGATGCTCAGAGCCCTGAAACTCGAGCCGGAAAAGTGTACGGGCTGCCTGCAGTGCGAGATGGCGTGCTCCTTTGAAAACGAGGGCATCTTCAATCCCGCCAAGTCCCGCATTAAGGTCTTCACTTTTCATAACGAAGGTCGATTCGCCCCGTACACGTGCACCCAGTGCGCAGAAGCGTGGTGTATGCAAGCGTGCCCAGTAGACGCCATCATCGTTAACCCGCAAACCGGGGCCAAAGAGGTGCGCGCCGACGTTTGCGTGGGATGCAAGGTCTGCACCATCGCCTGCCCATTCGGTACGATTAACTATAACCAAGACACTGGCAAGGTCATAAAGTGCGACCTGTGCGGTGGTGATCCAGCTTGCGCACAAGCATGCCCGACCGGCGCCATTACCTATGTGGATGCCGATCAGACCGGCTACGACCGCATGCGTGCCTGGGCAGCACAAACCGCAAATACTAGCCGGGTACAGTAACCCTGGAGGATGGCGAAATGGGCTGGACGAAAAAAGTATTACGCGTCAATCTGACTGACGGTAGCTGTAAATCCGAACCGTTGAATATGGAATGGGCGGCGCAGTACCTAGGACAGCGCGGCCTTGCCACCAAATACCTAGTGGAAGAGATCGACCCAAAAGTCGATCCATTATCTCCGGACAATAAACTGATCATGGCCACCGGCCCGCTGACAGGCACCATGGCCTCAACCGGCGGTCGTTACTCCGTTATTACGAAAAGCCCGCTTACCGGCGCCGTCGCCTGCTCGAACTCGGGGGGTTTTATTGGCGCCGAAATGAAGAATGCCGGCTGGGATATGTTTATCTTCGAAGGCAAAGCGGCTAAGCCGGTATATCTGCACGTAGAAAACGACAAGGCAGAATTGCTGCCGGCTGATGACTTATGGGGCAAGTCCGTGTGGGCCACCGACGAGCTTCTGCACCAAAAACACCAGGATCCACAGACGCGCATCAGTTGTATCGGTCGCGCGGCCGAAGCCGGTTGCTTGTATGCCGCCATCATCAACGATCTGCATCGGGCCGCCGGACGTTCCGGTGTCGGTACGGTCATGGCCTCCAAAAATCTCAAGGCGGTTGCCGTCCGTGGGACGCTGGGCGTGGGCAATATCAAGGACCCGGCCGCATTCATGAAGGCAACGGCGGAAGGCAAGAAGGTGTTGGCCGAGAATGCGGTGACCGGCCAAGGTCTGCCTACCTATGGCACCCAGGTCCTGATGAACGTCATCAACGAAGTTGGCGCCCTACCAAGCCGTAATATGCGTGACGTGCAATTCGAAGGCGCCAGCAAGATCTCGGGGGAAGCCATGGCGGAGCCGCGCAAGAGTGACGGTAAGCCAAATCTAACTACCAAGGCGGCTTGCTTTGGCTGCACCATCGCGTGCGGGCGCATATCGACCATCGACAAGGAACATTTCACGGTCGAGAATAAGCCTGAGTATTGGGGTGCATCGGGTGGGCTTGAGTATGAAGCTGCTTGGGCGCTGGGTGCGGCCACCGAGGTAGACGACCTAGACGCCCTCACCTACGCCAATTTCATTTGCAACGAAGACGGCTTTGATCCTATCTCTTTTGGATCTACCGTCGCGGCGGCAATGGAGCTCTATCAAATAGGCGCACTTACTGATAAAGACACCGACGGTATCGCCATGAACTTTGGTTCGGCCGAGGCCCTGAGCAAAGCAGTTGAGTTGACCGCACGCGGTGAAGGCTTTGGTAAGGAGCTTGGCTTGGGTTCGAAGCGGTTGTGCGAAAAGTATGGTCATCCGGACCTATCCATGACCGTAAAGGGGCAGGAATTCCCGGCCTATGACCCACGCGGGATCCAGGGGATGGGGCTGGCCTATGCGACGGCCAACCGTGGCGCCTGCCACTTGCGCGGCTACACCGTGGCCTCAGAGGTTCTGGGTATCCCGGAAAAGACCGACCCACTGGTCACCGATGGCAAGGCAGGTCTGGTTAAGGCCTTTCAAGATGCCACCGCCGCCGTTGACTCGAGTGGGCTGTGCCTGTTCACGACATTCGCCTGGACACTGGACAATATCGCACCGCAGGTCAACGCTGCCTGCGAAGGCGATTGGTCGGCCGAAAAAATGGTGGACGTGGGCGAGCGCATCTGGAATATGGAGCGCGACTTCAACATCGCGGCTGGTTTTACCAGTAAGGATGATACGCTGCCACAACGTCTGCTGAAAGAAGCCGCTAAGACAGGTCCGGCTGAAGGCAAGGTCAGCGGACTCGAAAAAATGTTACCCGAGTACTACGAGCTACGCGGTTGGACATCGGGCGGTGTGCCCACGGCTGAAACCCGGCAACGGCTCGGTCTGTAGTCAGACAAAACGACGAGAAAGACACGGGGGCAGGCTTGACCTGCCCCCGGTCCACCAAGCGGACTAGAACTCATGCGCCATGTCATTATCGGTGCCGGGCCGGCGGGCGTCATCGCAGCCGAGGCACTGCGTAAGGCCGATTCTGCATCACAGATCACCCTCATCGGGGACGAGCCCGAGCCACCCTATTCGCGGATGGCTCTACCCTACTATCTGAGCGACAACATCAAAGAAGAAGGCACTTATCTTCGAAAAACGGATGGATACTATGCGGCGCGAAAAGTCGATGTCGTACAGGACAAAGTCGAACAAGTTCGACCAAACGAGAAACGGCTCAAGTTAAAAAACGGTGCCGCTGTCGACTTTGATCGCCTACTGATTGCGGCCGGGGCACACCCAATATCACCGCCGATCTCCGGGATAGACCTGCCGGGTGTTCATCCCTGTTGGACCCTACACGACACACGTCAGATCGTGCAATTAGCAACGCCAGGTGCGCATGTAGTTTTAATGGGGGCCGGGTTCATCGGCTGTATCATCCTCGAGGCGCTCGTCAAGCGTGGCGTTCAACTAAGCGTGGTCGAAATGGAAAACCGCATGGTACCGAGAATGATGAACGAAACCTCGGGTGGTCTAATCAAGGCATGGTGTCAGGAAAAAGGCGTCAACGTTTATACCTCCACCAAAGTCGAGTCCATTGAAAAAGGTGGTGGTGATCATTCCCTGTCTGTAAACCTAGACAACGGTAAGACGCTGCCCGCCAGTCTCGTCATTGCAGCCACCGGCGTGAAATCCAACATCGAATTTCTAAACGACACTGGCATCGATACCGACGTTGGGATCCTCGTAAATCACCATCTACAGACCAACATGGCTGACATCTATGCGGCCGGCGACGTTGCCCAGGGTAAGGATTTCTCGACTGGAGACTATTCCGTGCAAGCGATCCAGCCTACCGCAGCGGACCATGGTCGAGTCGCTGCACTTAATATGGCTGGGCAATCCATAGAACACCAGGGTAGTGTCAATATGAATGTCCTTGCCACTTTAGGACTTATCTCCAGTTCGTTCGGACTTTGGATGGGCGAACCAGGCAGCGATCATGCCGAACGCACCGACCCAAATCGATATCAATATTTAAGTCTGCAGTTTCGAGACGATACTTTGATAGGCGCAAGTAGCTTGGGGCTCACACAACATGTCGGTGTGCTGCGAGGACTCATTCAAAGCAAGACTAAACTAGGTAGCTGGAAGGCCAGATTGATGAAGGATCCCACGCGCATCATGGAAGCCTACGTCGCCAGCACGCAGGCGCTCGGTGTCAACATCCATTAGTAATGATACCAGTAGCAACGTGAGCGTAGCGCTGCACACGCGTGCCTTCCAAAACGGATTCGATAAGCTTTACCCGCGAGATGGGGATCAGTCATGCCGAGTTCCGGCGTACGTTGCCGAGGGCACTCGAGCATCAGACATATGAGATTCTTGCTGACCACATCATTGTAACCGATGCCCTAGGCACCTTAGAGATACGGCTTTCTCCCGAACATAGCCGCAAACTGGGTGCGCTAACAC
>CAXMNC010000319.1:0-5001 GCA_964194625.1 Acidiferrobacterales bacterium | reverse complement strand
CGTCGGTAGCGCGTAGATCTGGATCTGGCATTGTGGACGTCCTGCATACGGCGCCTGATCTCGGGGTGTTTCTTCATGAGCTTCAGAATGTCTTGATGTCGTATTCGCAATAGCGTGGTCGGCGTGCGCGCTTTGATGGTTGCCGAGCGCGCATGGCTGCGAACCTGGTAGTAGAGCAGGGAGGTTTCGCCGATGAAATCGCCGGTACCAAGTTCCCCGATCTGGACCTCCTCGCCGCCTGAGTACCTGAATACTGATGCATCACCGTGGGTGATGATGTAAAACGCATCGCCCTTTTCGTGCTGCCCGATGATGGTGTCGCCGGGCAGATAGATGGCGGTCTGCGCGTGGTTAGCCAGGTTTTGCAATGCCTGTTCGGGCAATCCCTCGAGCAATGGTGTTGTCTTTGAGAGCTCTTTGGGCGTTATAGCGGGCAGCGGTCGCGATAGAGGTGCGAGCTTGGTAAGCGATGAAGCGATGCGGCGCTCGATTATCTTGTAGACCTTGGCGCCCACTTCGCCGTGATGAAGTCCGTGACGAGCATGACGCATGGTGCTGGTCAAGGTCGCTTGGCTGGCAAGGCGCAACTCGAAACGCCGGTAGAAGTCAGGGAACTCCCGGCGCATCTCTTCGACCCGTTTCCTGTGGTGTGCGAGACGCGCCTCATAAGCGGCGGCAAGCGTCCATCGTGCCCCGCCATGAAGATCCTCGCGTTGGCCTAGCATCTTCAATACCGATTCGCAGACGAGGATGTGGGCTGTGTCTCGTTCCAGATGTTCCGCGAGACGAGTGTTTTGATAGGCCGAGAGTAAGCGGGCCGCCCAGTTTTTCTCCTGTAAACTCCTTATCAGAGCGGTCTCCAAGCGCAGAACGATGCTTTGTTCTTCTACCATCGTGCTCTGTGCTTGCCGGTCTGGCGAGAGCTGAGCGCCTCGTTCCCGATGCAGCTCGTTGCGCATGTCTAAGTAAACGTGCTGCCGGATTACGCCGCTATTATAGAGGATCGTCAGCTCTTCGATCTCTTTCCTCAATGCCAGCAACGCCGCCAGGTAGAAATCTCGAATGCGCTGTTCTCCTTCGCCTTCGAGGACCTCCATCGTAAACGTCTCCTCGTCGGTGTGACTGACCTCCGTATGGGCTTTCTCGGAAATGAGGCCGGATGTTTTGAATCGTTCAAGGACCTCTCCGGCGTGTTGTCGTGCACTTTGTAGCGCATGCCTGAGCTCCACACGTTCGTCATCCGTCAGCCGATCGAGTCGCAGCCTACTCATCAACGGTCGAATGGTCGGCGCATTCACCAGCAGCGTGAACAAAACTATGAGGAGTGTCATTTCCAGTAACAGCTGCCGCCGCGGCAGATCCTCCGGGATGGATAGCACAATGGCGATCGCGAGCCCGCCCTTGAGCCCACCCCACCACATGATGTGACGCTCGCTCGCGCTTACATGCGGCAGCGAGAATAAGCGGGTGGTCATGGGCACCAGGCCGTACACTGCGGCCGCGCGCGCGGCTAGGATTAGGGTCATCGCGATCGCAGCAGGACCGATCGCGCCCACCAACTCTGTAACCTGAACCGACAGCCCGACTAACAGAAATAGCAGCGAGTTGCAGATCAACGCGATCACTTCCCAAATCTCCCTGGCCGCATCGCTAGCCTCATGGCGCAGCCGTGTCATACCGAAGCCGGCCAAGGCGATAGCAGCGGCGGCCCCCGCCATGACGCCGGATACGTGCAGCGTGTGCTCCGCCAAAATAAAGCTGCCATAGGCGATGACGACAGACATCGTCAACACGGCGGTTACCCCACTGTGCAGGCGATACAGCAACTCACTGGCGAATAGGCCGAGCAGTGCGCCAACCAGTGCACCGCCGACGAAGACGCGCACAAACTCGATTGCCACCGCGTCGGCGTCCGACCAGCTTAATCCACCCCCGCCCACGGCGACGGCCAGGAGAATGCCGAACACCACGATGGCAGTGGCGTCATTGAGCAGCGATTCACCTTCCACCAGGACCGTCAAGCGATCGGGGGCGCCAAGCTCTCTGAACAATGCAATCACTGCCACCGGATCAGTAGCCGAGATTAGGGCGCCGAACAGCAGCGCGATGATCAGCTCGAGGCCCAGAAACGAAAGCCCCACGCCGACGACCACGGTGGAAATCACTAGCGCTGGAACCGCCAACACCAACACTGGTGCGAGTTCCTTGAGCAGTTGGCGGGCATCGAGATTGAACCCGGCCTCGAAGATCAAGGCCGGCAGGAAGATGAAGAATACGAGATCAGGGCTTAGCTGGAACTGTTCGAGCGGCGCCAGTGCCGGCGAGACCTGTGACGACTCGCCCAGCACCATGCCGATAATTACCAAAAGAACCGTGTAGGGAATTGGTACTTTTCGAAACAGGCCAGCGGACAGGATTGCCACCGCCAGCAATCCGACGAGTATGAGTACGGTCTCCGAAAGCGGCATACGACTAGGACCCTTTCCCTTGGAGAATGATCTTCCGACCAAGTGTACCCTACCGACAACGGACACTTCTCCTCCGCGATGGATTCCAGTGCGTGCTCTGATGAGCGCGGTAGCTGAAAATGTGACTACAGGTGTAACATGGCTGTTCTTCTAGGCAGAGGGACCGAGGAATCTTCTCCATGGGTACTGAACCTTTGGAGCGCAAGCTCGCCGCGATTCTCTACGCTGACGTCGCCGGCTACAGCCGGCTGACCGGCGAGGATGAAGAGGGGACGCACCGGCTCCTTAGTGCCTATCTCGACGCCATCACCGACTCGATTGAAAAACATAACGGCAAGGTCCTGCACTTCGCCGGCGATGCCGTGTTGGCGGACTTCGCCACAGTATCCGATGCGCTCACCTGCGCGGCCGCTGTCCAACAAGACCTCGAACACCGTAACCAAGCCCTTACTGATGACCGCAAGGTTCAGTTTCGTATGGGCGTCAACCTGGGGGAAGTCATCGTTGACCGAGACGAGATCTACGGGGAGGGCGTAAATATAGCCGCTCGCCTCGAAAGCCTGGCAAAACCCGGCGGCATCTGTATCTCCGAGGCGGCACGCAGCGCTGCTGGAAAAAAACTGCCGCTTGATTACGAGTTCATGGGCGAGCAACAGGTCAAGAACATTGCCGAGCCCGTGAAGGCTTATCACGCGCAGCTCAAGCCGGGCGCGGTGCTACCAACACCGGGTGTGTCTCCCAAGATTCGTCGGCGCAGGCAGCGCGTTAGTGTGGTGTCCGCCGTAGTCGCTCTGCTTGTAGTCGGCGCAGGCGTGATCACTTGGCTGGCCCCGTGGGCTCCAACAACCGAACCGGTGTCCGAAGAGGGCACGGCGTTACCGTTGCCGGACAAGCCTTCCATCGCCGTACTGCCCTTCACCAATATGAGTGATGATCCCAAGCAGGAGTACTTCGTCGACGGCATGACCGAGGATCTGATCACCGATCTCTCCAAGCTCTCCGGGTTGTTTGTCATCGCCCGCAACTCGGTTTTCACCTACAAGGGCAAGCCGGTGAAGGTACAACAAGTGGCCGAGGAGCTCGGTGTGCGCTATGTGCTGGAGGGCAGCGTGCGTAGGGCCGACAACCAAGTACGCATCAACGCGCAGCTCATCGACGCCACCACCGGCGGGCATGTGTGGGCGGAGCGGTATGACGGTTCCCTCGATGATGTCTTCGCCTTGCAGGATCAGGTCACACAGAAAATCGTGACCGCGCTCGCGGTCAGTTTGACGGCTGAGGAGGAGGCCGAGCAGGCCCGTCACGACACGGACAACGCCGAGGCCCACGATGCCTACTTGCAGGGCTGGGCGCACTACAAACTCCTAACACCTGAGGATTTTGCCAGGGCCATACCGTACTTCGAGGAAGCCATTGGCCTCGATCCCAACTACGCCCAGGCGCATGCTGCCCTGGCATCGCTCTATTGGGACGCCTTTAAAAACGACTGGGCCTTCGATCTGCACATGCCGTCGTTCAGGGCCGAGAACCGGGCGAACGAGCACCTGGAGGAAGCTCTGAAGGCGCCGACGCCGTTGGCCTATATCCTCCAGTCGCGCATGTTTTCCTCGATGGGATTTCCTAATGAGGCGGTGGAGGAAGCGGAGAAGGCCGTCGCTTTGGATCCCAATGACGCGACGGCCCTGGCTGGCTTTGCCAACGGGCTCGTGCTCGCGGGACGACCTGATGAGGGATTGGCGTTGATCCAAGACGCCATGCGGCTCGACCCCCATCACCCGCCGAGCTACTTAATCACCCAAGGTGCAGCCGAGTTTGGAATGGAACGGTTCAAAGAGGCCGCGGCCACCTTCGAGCGCGCTGTCAAACGCAATCCCAATAACGAGTTGCCGTTGATCTATCTCGCTGCGAGCTACGGGCATTTGGGGCGGATTAAGGACGCCGACGACACCATCGAGGCCGCGAATGACTTACGTGACAAGCTGGGGGAGGGTGACCTAAGTCTTGAAAGGAAGTCGAACGAGTGGTACAGCCCCTTTAAGGGTGAGATCGACTTTACCCGCTTCGGGCGAAAGCAAGCCCAGGAACGTGTCCGCGTGGGACTCACCGAGATCCCCGCGCTGACATGGCAGTACCTAGTCACTCCGCTTGGTGCCTATGAAAACACTTGGTTTGAGGTGAAAGGTGCCACTGTGATCGATGTTGCCACAGCAAAGTTTTTTCACGACCGGGGCGTGGTGTTCATAGATGTGCGCCCCGAAGTTCAAGGTTGGATACCCGGGGCAGTGCACCTCTCAGAACCCAGGCCCGTCGCTCCGAGCAATCGAAGACTCACTGAAACAACGCTTATGAATATCTTGGATAAAACTGACGAGGTTGTCTTCTATTGTGGTGTGCTGGCACAGCATTTGGAGCAATTGGCTGAGAAAGGCCCAGGCTGTCACTACTCACCTTTCGCCTCCGCCAAAGCCCTCACTTGGGGTTATCAAAATGTCTTTTATTTTGCGGAGGGTTTTCCAGGTTGGAAGGAGGCTGG
>CAXMNC010000318.1:0-14137 GCA_964194625.1 Acidiferrobacterales bacterium | reverse complement strand
TTTGCGAGATAGTTGCGGAACCCGTCTGCGGTCGGTTCGAGCACGGCAAATGAGTCCACGTCGGTTTGCTCCTGCGCCGCGTCCGTGCGCCCCGGCGAGAAGGGAACCTGCACGTCGTGCCCGGCGTTCTTCGCAGCTTGCTCGACGGCTGCGCACCCGCCCAGAACGATCACGTCAGCGAGCGAAACCATCTTCCCGTCGGACTGCGAGCTGTTGAATTCCTTTTGAATCTCCTCCAGGGTCTTCAGCACCTTCCCCAGCTCGGCCGGGTTGTTCACTTCCCAATCTTTCTGCGGCGCGAGGCGGATGCGCGCTCCGTTCGCCCCACCGCGCTTGTCGGTGCCGCGGAACGTTGCCGCCGACGCCCAAGCGGTCGAGACCAGTTGGGAAACGGACAATCCCGATGCGAGGACCTTGCCCTTGAGGTCTGCGATCTCCTGCTGCCCGATCAACTCATGATCGACGTCTGGGACGGGGTCTTGCCACAACAGCGGCTCTGCAGGAACCAACGGCCCGAGATACCGACTGCGGGGCCCCATGTCACGGTGGATCAGCTTGAACCACGCCCTGGCGAAGGCGTCTGCAAGCTCCTCTGGGTTCTCGTGGAAGCGCTTCGCAATCGGCGCATAGACCGGGTCCATCCTCAGTGAGAGGTCCGTCGTGAGCATCATGGGGGCGTGCTTCTTCGACGGATCGTGCGCATCCGGCACGGTGGCCACTTCAGATGCATTCTTGGGAGCATACTGCGATTTACCAGCAGGACTCTTCGTCAGCTCCCACTCGTAGCCGTGCAGGTTCTCGAAGTAGTTGTTGTCCCACTTCACCGGGTTGGTGGTCCAGGCGCCCTCCAAGCCGCTGGTGAACGTATCGCTGCCTTTGCCGCTGCCAAAGCTATTCTTCCAGCCGAGGCCTTGCTCCTCTATGCTGGCGCCCTCTGGTTCGGGACCGACGTGGTCCTCAGGGACAGCACCATGTGCTTTGCCGAACGCGTGTCCGCCGGCAATGAGCGCAACCGTCTCCTCGTCATTCATCGCCATGCGGCTGAACGTTTTGCGAATATACTTTGCTGCAGCGACCGGGTCCGGGTTGCCGTTCGGCCCCTCCGGGTTCACATAGATCAGGCCCATGTGGTCGGCGCCGAAGGGTTCCTGGAGTTCTCCGTCGCCGCTGTGGCGCTCGTCTGCAAGCCACGTGCCCTCAGACCCCCAGTCAGTCTCGTCGGCCTCCCAGACGTCCGGGCGCCCGAAGCCGAAACCGAAGGTCTTGAATCCCATCGACTCCAGGGCACAGTCGCCAGCGAAGAGTATCAGGTGGGCCCACGAGATCTTCCGGCCGTACTTCTGCTTGATCGGCCAGAGCAACCGGCGCGCCTTGTCCAGGCTCGCGTTGTCGGGCCAGCTGTTGAGGGGCGCGAAGCGTTGGTAGCCGGAGCCTCCACCGCCGCGGCCGTCGGTGATGCGGTACGTGCCTGCGGCGTGCCACGTCATCCGGATGAAGAGCGGCCCATAGTGGCCGTAGTCGGCCGGCCACCAGTCTTGCGAAGTCGTCATCACCTGTTCGATGTCCTTCCTCAAGGCATCGATGTCAAGTGTCTTGAACTCCTCAGCGTAGTTCAAATCCTTGCCCATAGGATCTGACAGGGGAGAGTTCTGGCTGAGAACCTTCAGGTTCACCTGATTCGGCCACCAGTACTGGTTCGAAGTCATTTCGTTTCTCCTTCGGGCTATTTGCTGAATGCGTCGCAACGCAATTCGGAATCAGGTCCTAATTTAGACCGACATTTCGCATATCAACCAGTCGTTTGATTTGTCAAGCTATTTAGACTCACTCTAATCCACGCGGATCAGGGATGTCAATTTGCTTATAAGCACAAAACGTTACACTGATTTTTGACCAGTACCCACCCGTTTGGCGTCGGAAGCTATGTCACCTGAAAATGCCGAGCCAGTATCGAACGCTGGCCGCACACCCTGCCTGTGGCCTTATTCGTCGCGGCTGTCCAGTGCCCCTGTTTCCATAGCGGTTTGTATACCAATCCAAAAACAAGGGGGCTGCAGCAATACTGCTTTTAGTGGCGCCTGCTCTCTGTACCCGGTCGTGGGGGGATGTTGCGGAGAAACTATAGCTTAAAAATCAGTAGCTTATAGTCCACGGCTATTTAGCAGTGGCTAGATCATTCCCAACGACCACCGGGTATGCACCGTCGATACCGTTGGGCAGATTTTGGCTGAGATTAAAGCCACGCTGCGGCAGAATTTAAAGCAGCGCCTTTAGGTGGCCAGAGGGCAAAAAAACATTTGGCGAACCCCCATCATCTCAACTAATATCTAACAAGATGGCAACTTCGGCCGATTCACCACCACCATCAGATTAACTAGACCGGAAATCCGCTCTCCAAACAATTAGCTATGGCGACTCCGAGCACAGCAACAACAATCAGTGGCTTGGCACTGCGGCTCGTACGCGACAACTTATTGAGTACGGGCGACGCTGAACGCATCCAATCAGAAGCTAGCTCAAAAAAGGTTCCGTTCGTAACCCAGCTGGTCGAGAGCAAGAAACTCGATAGCGCCACCGTGGCCAAGGTGGCCTCGGATGAGTTTGGTGTACCGCTATTTGATGTCAGCGCGTTGGATCTTGAAGTGGCACCGGTCAAACTCGTTAATGAAAAGATTATTGCGCGTCACCACGTGTTGCCGATGTACAAACGTGGTATGCGGCTGTTCGTCGCGATTGCCGATCCGACCAACATTCAGGCGCTCGACGAGGTCAAGTTTCACACCGGGCTCGGCACCGAACCCATCCTGGTGGAAGAGGCTAAACTTTCTCAGGCGATTGAGAAGATCATGGAGGCCAGCGACACGAGTCTGTCTGACCTTGCCGGTGACGATAGCCTAGAAAACCTAGAAATTCTCGCCGACGAAGATGACAAGGGAAAGGGACGCGATGAAGAAGGCGTCAACGACACGCCTATCGTTAAATTCGTCAACAAAGTCCTTATGGACGCCATCAACCGTGGTGCCTCGGATATTCACATTGAACCCTACGAGAAAACATACCGTGTGCGTTACCGACAAGATGGTGTGTTATACGAAGTTGCGACACCGCCGTTGGCTCTGGCCGGACGCATAGGTGCACGCTTGAAGATTCTCTCCAAGCTCGATATCGCCGAACGTCGCGTACCTCAGGATGGCCGCATAAAGATGCGCATTTCGCGCAATCGTGCCATCGACTTTCGTGTTAGTACGCTGCCCACCCTGTATGGCGAAAAGGTCGTACTACGTATTCTCGATCCCGCATCCGCCACCCTTGGTGTTGACAAACTTGGGTTTGAGCCGCACCACAGAGAAGCATTCATGGACGCCATCCACCGTCCACAAGGTATGGTTTTGGTGACTGGCCCTACCGGTAGCGGTAAGACGGTGACGTTGTATACCGCGCTCAATATCCTCAACACGATGGATCGCAATATTTCGACCGCCGAAGACCCGGTCGAAATAAACGTGAGCGGCATCAATCAAGTCAATATTAATGAGAAAGCCGGCCTTGTATTTTCGTCGGCGTTGCGCGCATTCTTGCGGCAAGATCCAGACATAATCATGGTTGGTGAGATTCGAGACCTGGAAACGGCCGAGATCAGCATCAAGGCGGCCCAGACTGGTCACTTAGTACTGTCTACCCTGCATACGAATGACGCACCCGCCACGTTGACCCGTCTGGCGAATATGGGGGTCGCGCCCTTTAATATCGCATCGTCGGTGCACCTCATCATCGCGCAACGTCTAGCGAGACGTTTGTGCGAAGGCTGCAAGAAACCCGCCGACATACCCGAGCGGGCACTCCTGAAGGCCGGTTATAAGAAAGAAGAACTCTCGGGTATACAACTCCACGCGCCGGTTGGCTGCGACGGATGCAGCGACGGATATAAGGGTCGTGTCGGTATCTACCAAGTCATGCCGGTATCGGAAGCGACCCAACAGATCATTATGAGCGGTGGTAACCAGCTCGACATTGAAAAACAGGCCGTGAAAGAAGGGGTATTCGATTTGCGGGTGTCGGCACTGAACAAAGCGCGTCAAGGCGTTACTAGCCTGGAAGAAGTTGAAAGAGTGACTAATCTTTAACCATGGCACAAGCAACTGCTAAGAAACCCAAACTAACCACCTTTCAATGGGAAGGCGTCGACAAGAAGGGTAAAAAGATAAAGGGCGAGATGGACGCCGCCAGTGTGGCGTTTGTCAACGCGATGCTGCGCCGGCAGGGCATCAGCCCGGTAAGAGTAAAAAAACGCGCCACCGCGCTTTTTAGCGTCAAGAAAAAGATAACGCCCAAGGACGTGAGTATATTCACCCGGCAGCTCGCGACCATGGTGTCAGCGGGCATACCACTGGCACAGGCGTTCGAAATCGTCGGCAAGGGCCATGAAAATCCGAGTATGCGCGGACTTATCAACGCGGTTAAAACGGACATCGAGTCGGGAACCAGCATGACCGATTCCTTGGCGCAACATCCATTGTATTTCGATGAACTCTATTGCAACTTAGTGCGAGCAGGCGAAGCGGCGGGTATCCTCGACGCGATCTTGGATAAACTCGCTATCTACAAGGAAAAGATTGAGTCGATCAAGAGCAAGATCAAGTCGGCACTATTTTATCCAACCGCCGTTATCGTGGTGGCGTTTCTCATCACCTCCGTACTGATGATCTTCGTTATCCCGCAGTTCGAGAGCCTGTTCAAGGGTTTCGGGGCCGACCTGCCCGCGTTTACCAAATTGGTTATCGACATATCGGATGTATTCAAGTCCTACTGGTGGGCGATATTCGGCAGCATCATCGGTTCCGTGATGTTCTTCGGCTACAGCTATAAGCGATCGATGAAGATGCAACACACCATGGATCGGTTGCTCCTCCGCGCACCGATCATCGGTGAAATCATTCGCAAGGCGACGATCGCCCGGTTTGCGCGTACGCTGGCCACCATGTTTGCAGCCGGCGTGCCGCTTGTCGAGGCCCTGGACTCAGTGGCGGGTGCGTCTGGTAACCGTGTCTATTTCGAGGCCACAATGGATATCAAAGCCGAGGTGACCACCGGTACGCAGTTGCAAGCAGCCATGGCCGCGACCGAGTTGTTCCCCAACATGGTCGTGCAAATGGTCGCGATTGGTGAAGAATCTGGCGAACTCGATTCCATGTTGAACAAGGTGGCAGACATCTACGAACAAGAGGTGGATGACGCCGTCGCCGGCCTGAGTAGTCTGCTTGAACCGATAATCATGGCCTTTCTTGGCGTCGTCATCGGTGGCCTCGTAGTCGCGATGTATCTGCCAATCTTCAAGCTTGCCGCTACCGTCTAGCCTTTCCCCAACTACGACTGACTAGCGCCTGCGACGGGCGCGAGCTTATTCGCATGGACACCCTGTATGTTTGGCTCACCAGCAATGCCGTAGCGGCCCTGGTGACGACCGGCGCACTAGGTCTAGTTATCGGCAGCTTCCTAAACGTGGTGATCCACCGCTTGCCAGTGATGTTAGAACGAACCTGGCTAAGACAATGCCAAGAAATGTCGGGGGCTGAAACATCGGCGGTGGACGCCGAAGAAACCTACAATCTCATTACGCCTCGGTCACGCTGCCCGCATTGCAGCCACAACATTACCGCGCTGCAGAATATTCCGGTCATAAGCTTCTTGTGGCTGAAGGGAAAGTGTGTGGCATGCGGCCACCCTATCTCCTGGCGTTACCCCGTCGTCGAACTGCTGACCGCTATCTTATCGATGGTTGTGGTTTGGCACTTTGGCATAACCTTCGCCGGCGGCGCCGCGCTATTGTTCACATGGATGCTGACAGCGCTAGCTGTGATCGACTTCGATCATCAAATTCTACCGGATAACCTTACGCTACCGCTCATATGGGTCGGACTCTTGGTTAACCTGTACCCGGACCCGACCTTCGCGCCGCTGACCAGCGCCGTCATCGGTGCCATCGCCGGTTATCTGTCGCTGTGGAGCGTGTTCCATATCTTTAAGCTAATAACCGGCAAAGAGGGCATGGGGTATGGCGATTTCAAACTGTTTGCCGCATTTGGAGCGTGGCTGGGTTGGCAAAACCTACCATTGATCATTCTGCTCGCTTCCTTGGTGGGTGCGATTATGGGTGGTGCGCTGATTTTGGTACTGGGACGTGATCGACAACTGCCCATACCATTCGGTCCTTTCCTGTGTGCAGCCGGTTGGATCGCCTTATTGTGGGGAAGCGATTTAACACGCTTCTATCTACAGTTCGTAGGATTAAACTAAGCAGAGATTTCACCGGCTAGGAACATGTTACGGATTGGCCTGACTGGGGGTATCGGTAGTGGTAAAACGACTGTCGCCGACATGTTGGCCAACCGTGGTGTCCCCGTCATCGATGCCGATGAGATTGCACGGGCGCTAGTGGCCCCATACCAACCGGCATACGATGAGATCATCGAGGCCTTTGGCCGTGACATCGTCGACGGTGACGGTAACATCGACCGAGACAAACTCCGCCGGCTAGTCTTCGATGACACCCAGCGCCGTCGAGAGCTCGAGGCCATATTGTGGCCGCGGGTTAGAACCGAGATCCATCACCAGTCTGTGGAGTTGGATGCGCCCTATTGTATTATCGTTATCCCACTGCTTATCGAAGCCGATCAACTCGATCTTGTAGAGAGAGTGCTCGTCGTCGACCTCGATGAAGAAAAACAGCTGCAGCGCGTTGGTGCACGTATCGGGCTTAGCGAAGCCGAAGTTAGGAAAATAATCGCCGCCCAAATCGAACGTAGCGAACGTCTGCGCCACGCTGACGATGTGATCGAAAATAATGCCGACATGGCGAGCTTAAAAGCCCAAGTCGAAAAATTACATCGACGCTACCTGGCCCTAGCCCGCGAGTAGTGGATTGGTCGCCCGGACTCGTCTATCCCCCCGCACTGTCCGACAAACGACAGACCTCAGTGTGATAGCCATCGTCGTCGAGCGTGAACGTACGATAGCCCGCCATTTGTGTATCGAATGTCTTCTCGGCGCGGGCCGCGAACTGCACGCAGGTCGAAGGCGTCGTATACATGTCAGCCGTGCCGATACGTCCTGCAAACGCCTGGTGCACGTGACCGGCGCAGACAACCTTTACCTCGGGGGAGGTCTCAATGAGTTGGACAAGTGCTGCGGGCTCATTAAGGCCGAGCTTATCGATCCAGGCAACATTAATGGGAATTGGAGGATGATGAACAAAAAGTAAGGTCGGCGTGCCAGGCGCGCTCGTAAGTATGGTTCTCAGCCATGCGAGCTGGGCGCCGTCTACACGGCCCCTGACCTCGCCCGGGACATGGGAATCAAGGCCGATGATGCGCCAGCCACCGGCCGATAACACGAAGGTGAGGGCGCCTTCGTTCTCCGAGAACAACTCAGGAAAAGCCTTTCGCAGATTGGCTGGATCATCGTGATTACCGGGGATGATGCGGCAGCGTACCAACCAGTTCCCGAGCGCCTCGCGCAGCATCAGATACGTCTCGAGCGCCTCGTCTTGTGCAAGATCGCCGGTCAGTATCAAGTAGTCGAGATCGCTTTGCTGCCTTCTAACCTGCTCCAGTACCGCACGGAAGGTGGCCCATGTCGGTACCCCGGCCAATCGACCAGCCGGGTCTTGGTACAAGTGAAGATCTGTGAGTTGTACTATGCGAATGCTCATCGTTTTGGAAGTGGCTTGTTAGGAGTCACGAAGTGCAATGATCACCTCCTCCATGTTCTCCGCATCCCAAACCCCACTTATCATAGCAAGCCCTTGCGCCCCCGCGTTGCGCGCCATCGATAAATGCTCTGCGCGCATACCGCCAAGCGCGTACACTGGCATGTTCATATGTGCGCATAGCTCTTCAAACCTCTGCCATCCGAGTGGCGTTGCTTTTGGATGACTGCTCGTCGCTAATACCGGCGCCAATGCAACAAAATCCACCCCCAGGCGCGAGGCAATCTCTAGCTCTTCTTCATCATGCACGGAAGCACCAACGCAATAGTCCTCGCTCAAAGGACGTGTCGTTAATGCCCGCAGTCGTTGACTATTCAAATGAACACCATCGGCGTTGCAATCCACGACTATTGCAGGCCGGGCGTTAAGCAGGAGCTTGGTGTGGTGACGACGACAAAGATCACCAACCTGCAAGGCCAAGTTCCGGTATTCTTGTTCGGGTAAATGCGGTTCACGAAGCTGTAACAGCCGCACGCCGGCCCTGAGCGCGCGTTCCAGCTTTTGCAAAAACACGCCTGCGCCTAACCGGTGACTATCGCTAATGCCATAAAGCGCCGGTAGGCGCGTTGCCATTACAATAGTGTGGTTGGCCGCCGGCAACTCAAGTTTCATCAGTCGATCTTGATTGACCCAATCAACGACTTGTCTCTCGCGGCCGTGCGGCACGCCATCGTAGTCTGTCACGCGCCAGACATCTAAGAATACTTGCTTATCCGGATAAGCATGACGTATCTGGATAAGCGGATAGGCGGAACGCACACGAATGCCGAGCTCTTCTTCGAGCTCGCGTTCTAATGCTTCACGAGGCGACTCGCCGGATCGTAGCTTGCCGCCAGGAAACTCCCACTTGTCAGCTTGATGGCTATCGGCCGAACGCTTTGAAAGGAGGACGTCTGACCCATCAACAATGACGCCAACCGCAACGTGTACCGCGCCGTCAGCTACGATATTCGGCGTTGATCTGGACATAGTCGTGAGACAAATCCGACGTCCATATGCGCGCCGCCGCCGGCCCCATACCAAGATCAACCTTGAGATTGATCTCCGATCGGTCCATAACCGCCTGACCGCGGGACTCAGTGTACTCAGCATCGACCACACCTTGGCTCACAATCTTCACCTCGTCGAAGTAAATCGAAACTGAACGAACATCGAGTTCAGGAATCTTAGCCCTGCCGATGGCGACCAAGATCCTTCCCCAGTTGGGATCAGAGGCAAAGAACGCCGTTTTGACCAGCGGTGAATGTGCAATCGTATAGGCAACTTCAAGACACTCGGCCTCACTCACGCCGCCCATGACATCAATGGTAATAAATTTCGTCGCCCCCTCGGCATCACGCACGATCGCCTGTGCGAGCTTCCATGCGACCTGAGACACGACCTGCGCCAACTGCATGAACTCAACACTGTCAGCGCTATCGATAAGGGGCGCTTGCCCTTGGCCAGTCGCGAGCAGAACAAAAGAATCATTTGTGGACGTGTCTCCGTCTATGGTGATGCAGTTAAATGAGTGCGTAACGGCCTGGTTGATACACTCCTGAAGGACGTCGCGAGTTACCGCAACATCGGTTGCAACGAACGCGAGCATGGTCGCCATATCAGGGCAAATCATGCCCGCGCCTTTGACGATACCGGTGATAGTGGCCGGCTTGCCCTCAAGCTCAAATTCGCGTGATACCCCTTTGGCCACCGTGTCGGTTGTCATGATGCCATGCGCTGCATCCGCCCAGCCCGATTCTGCGAGTTGCTCAACGCACGTTGGCAGTGCGTCGATTATTGCTTCACGCCGTAAACGTTCACCGATAACACCGGTCGAGAACGGGGCCACCTCTTGGCCGCGACAACCCAATTGCTCAGCCAGTACGTCACAGCATGCCAGCGCATCACCAATACCAAGGTCGCCGGTGCCGGCATTGGCATTACCAGCATTGATGAGCAGTGCACGCGGTGGCGTTTCGGATATGTGTTTACGTGCTACGGTCACCGGGGCGGCACAAAAGCGATTGCGGGTGAAAACAGCAGCGGCTTGCGAACCCGGCGCTATTTCTATAACCACCAGGTCAGGGCGGTCCTTATATTTGATTCCAGCCGAACCGGCTGCAAGCCGAATCCCTCTAACCGGATGTAGGGTGGGCAACTGTGATAAGCCGACTGCCATTGATCGTTATCCTGTGATTTATGATTTGTGTCGCTAACGCGACAGTATATTACCGGGGCGCCGGCCCCGTACGCGGGTTACTTTCTTGTCGCGACGAGAAAGTAACCAAAGAAACGCTCCCCCTGGCGCTGCGCCGGCTTCGCCGGTGCCCTCGCTCAACGCTGGTCTCAGAAGGTTCTCCGACAGGGCATCCTTGCCCTGACGTCGAACGCGCAGCGTCCTTGCTTACGCCCCTTCGGGCTTACCCTTCGCCTGCGCGATTCACTCGGCTTGCTTGAAGGGGCAACAAAACCAACGACAAACTTCATTGCCTAAGAATTTCTCCGCCCCTACGGTCAAGCCGAGGACAAGGGCCGCCGAAGCGCGGCCCCGTTAGGGGGCACGGGAAGGATCCCGTGCGTCCGCCGTCGGTATCATGGATGTGCCGTTGGCGGGCCCACTGAGGCAACCGCCAGTCCGAGGTTGCCCGCACCTGAAGTGAGGTGCGGGTCGCAGACCGCGGGGCAAAATGGTTTTGGTGACTTTTGCCGAAACAAAAGTCACCCGCCGTACGGGGCCGGCGCCCCGGTGGTACATCGTCGCCAAAGGCGACACAATATAGTTCGAATAACAACCTACGCGAGTCGCCCATGACAATGCTTGTACTTCTTGCCTGAACCACAAGGGCAAGGTTCGTTGCGACCGATCTTACGGTGCTTGCGCACGATGGGTTGTTGTACCGTCGCTACTTCTGCATCCGCTCCGTCAGCCTCCTCAGCCTGGAGAGAAGGGTGGCGGTATTGCATTGGTTGCTGGCGGCGGCCGTGTGCTTCAAGCGCATCGACATCTTCAACTGTTTGAATTCTGATACGGGTAAGTAAACCGATTATCTCGCGTTTAATATTTTCAAGCATCTCGGCGAACAGCTCAAACGCTTCGCGCTTATACTCTTGCTTCGGATTCTTCTGGGCGTAGCCGCGTAAGTGAATGCCTTGGCGTAGGTGATCCATGGCGGCAAGATGATCCTTCCACTGCCGATCTAGAACGTCGAGCATGACCACTTTTTCCAAATGCTTTATGATCTCGTCACCATAGG
This sequence comes from Acidiferrobacterales bacterium, assembly GCA_964194625.1. GTDB lineage: Bacteria > Pseudomonadota > Gammaproteobacteria > Acidiferrobacterales > SPGG2 > SPGG2. The sequence continues at coordinate 3,139 of CAXMNC010000318.1, read as the reverse complement.
CGGTGGCCTTCTCCGCATAGGGTTCTTCTATCTTCGCCAGAATTTGCTTGCGCAACTGCTCCTCATCAAGACTATCGTCCTCCGCTAACCATTTGACGATTGGGAGCTTGATATCGAATTCGCGATGCAGATCTTCTTCTAGCGCCGGGACATTCCACTGTTCTTCCAGGCTACTGGGCGGGATGCTCTGACTGATGATCTCATTCACGGCGTCTTGGCGAATCGTGATGATGCTCTCAGATATGTCGTCGACCTCCATTAGATTATTGCGCTGCTCGTAGATCACTTTACGCTGGTCATTGGCGATATCATCGTATTCAAGCAACTGTTTACGGATGTCGAAGTTCCGCGCCTCCACCTTGCGTTGCGCGTTCTCAATTGCACGCGTAACCCAACGATGTTCGATGGCCTCACCCTCTTGCATGCCTAGTTTCTGCATCAGACCCGATACACGATCGGATCCGAAGATGCGCATGAGATTGTCTTCCAAGGCCAAATAAAAACGCGAAGAACCGGGATCCCCCTGACGACCGGACCTTCCTCTAAGTTGGTTATCGATGCGACGCGACTCATGCCTTTCGGTACCCACCACATGTAGGCCACCGGCATTCACCACCTGTTGATGGCGTTGGCTCCAGTCTTCCCGAACGCGTTTCCTTTCTTCTTCATCGTCGCCGATCTCTTCTAGTTCCTTCTCGAGATTGCCCCCCAGGACAATATCCGTACCGCGCCCAGCCATGTTGGTGGCGATGGTAACCGTCCCTGGTCGACCCGCCTGGGCTACAATCTGTGCTTCGCGCTCGTGCTGCTTGGCGTTCAGCACTTGGTGCGGAATCTGCGCTTGCTTGAACATGCTAGCGAGTTGTTCCGAGCTCTCAATCGAAGCGGTACCGACCAGCGCCGGTTGGCCGCGCTGATGACAATCCTTCACGTCTTCGAGAATGGCAACACGCTTTTCGGCCGCGGTGCGATAGACCAAATCGCCGAGGTCCTCTCGCACCATACGCATATGGGTCGGGATCACCACCACCTCGAGCCCGTAGATCTGCTGAAACTCGAACGCCTCGGTGTCCGCAGTTCCCGTCATGCCCGCCAGTTTCCCATACAGGCGGAAGTAATTTTGGAAGGTGATGGAAGCTAGCGTTTGATTCTCGCTCTGGACGGCCACCCCCTCCTTTGCTTCCACCGCCTGGTGCAGCCCCTCAGACCAGCGTCTACCTGCCATCATGCGGCCGGTAAATTCATCGATGATAACGACCTCATTGTCGTTAACGATGTAATCAACTTCGCGGTGGTACAACGTGTGGGCACGCAGGGCGGCGTTCAAATGGTGTAACAGCATGATGTTGCCGACATCGTAGAGATTGCCGCTAGTCTCGAGCAGTCCTGCTTGCGACAGCAGTTGTTCTACATGCTCGTGTCCGGCCTCCGTCAAGAACGCCTGTTTGGTCTTTTCGTCAAGCGAGTAGTCGCCTGGCCCATCTTCGACCTCTTGTTTTTTGAGTTTAGGGATAATCGTATTGATCTTTCGGTATAGATCCGTACTCTCTTCTGCCGGACCAGAAATAATCAGCGGCGTGCGCGCCTCGTCGATCAGGATCGAATCCACCTCATCGACGATTGCGAAGTTAAGCCCGCGCTGATAACGATCGGACGCGCGGAACGCCATGTTGTCGCGCAGGTAGTCGAAGCCAAACTCGTTGTTGGTTCCGTACGTGATATCGGCTGCGTAGGCTTCGCGCTTCTCATCCGGCGGTTGATGAGAAACGACGACACCGACACTCATGCCAAGAAAATTGTAGATTTTTCCCATCCATTCGGCATCACGACGGGCAAGGTAATCATTGACAGTGACGATATGTACGCCCTTACCACTGAGCGCATTGAGATAGGCGGTTAACGTCGCGACCAGAGTTTTGCCCTCACCGGTACGCATCTCTGCAATCTTGCCTTCGTGCAGAACCATACCGCCGATCAACTGAACATCGAAATCGCGCATATTCAACGTGCGCTTGGCCGCTTCACGCACAACCGCAAAGACCTCGTGCATCAACGCTTCAAGAGTTTCACCTTGAGCAGTACGTGCTTTGAACTCATCGGTCTTAGCACGCAACTCCGCATCTGACAGTTTGCTCAAGCCTTCCTCAAGCGCATTGATGCGAGCCACGTCGCGCATCATTTGCTGGATCAAGCGCTCGTTGCGGGTACCAAAGAGCTTTCGTATCAGCTCTACGATCGTTCGTACCGGATTCATGATCACCAAAACGGGAATGCGTTATGCCAACTCTGAGTTAGCAGAAAATGGAAAATAAAAGATTATGGAGTAAAAATGCGGGGACGAACAGTTCTAGGAATCCTTAGACACGCTCAGATATGGACCGGGGTTGACAAACTTGCGTTCACGCAACACCTCAAAGTGAAGATGAGGGCCGGTGGAGCGCCCAGAGGTGCCGACGGTGGCGATCGGTTGACCGCGATCCACGCGATCACCGACCTTGACCAAGACGCTCTTGGCATGGGCATAACGGGTGACGATATTGCCGTGGGTGACTTCAACCAGGAGGCCATAGCCGGCCTTGGGCCCGGCATGACTGACCACGCCATCGCCCATGGCCTGGATCGGCGAGCCTAAGCGGGAGGCGATATCCACCCCTTCGTGCAGCGCCCGGCGACCGGTAAAGGGGTCGGCCCGCCAGCCAAAGCCCGATGATACCCAGCCGCCTTGCACCGGCCAGCCAGACGGGGTGACCGCGGCTTCGAGTTGACGATTCATTAATAGCGTCTCTAAGGCCTGCAAACGCTCGGCCTGGCTCGCCAAGCGGGTATCTAGGGCATCTAAGGCCGGGAACAGCGCCGGCGCCACCGGGTTGACGGTGGGGCGGGGGATCGGGCCCCCCATGGCCGGTTCACGGGTGAAATCGAATTCGTTTTTGTCTAACCCCGCCATGTGGGCGAGTTGCGAGCCCAAGGCATTTAAGCGCCACATCTGGGCCTGCAGTTGACCTAAGCGTTGGGCCAGCGCATTGATATGGGTCTCGGTACGGGCCCGCGTGGCGGCAATGGCGGCCCGGTGGCCCGCGAGCTCTTGTCGATGGACCGCGACCACGGCGGCGGCGGGGCCGGTGTCGCCCCGTAATCG
>CAXMNC010000317.1:0-8356 GCA_964194625.1 Acidiferrobacterales bacterium | reverse complement strand
GTCGCCGACATCCTCGTCGCGAAAATTCAGGTGATGATGGGTGTCATCATCCCGGTTCACATCGGAGATACGGGGCAGTTCCTTGTCCTGCTTGCCGCGGTCATTTTGTTTGTAATCGGCGCAATTTTCCGAGAAGAATTGATTGATGGCGAGGCACTTGCTGAGTACGACCAAGAAGCGACTAATAGAAGACCAGACGGTGAACAAACCGGCGAACCTGGCGACGAACGGAGAACTTGATAGAGGAGAAATATCCAATGCAACAAAAGATTCTCAATGAAACAATGAAACGCCGTCGGTTTCTCCAACTGACCAAGGCGTACGGCTTTACGGCCGTGGCGTTGACCGCGGCGGGCACCTCGCTTTTTTCCGAGGAGGCCATCGCTCAGACGGCAATGGAAGAAAAGGAAAGGCAGGCAGCCGCCAAATCGACCATGAACCTGGCGACCGAATATGTGGTTGGCGCGACACGGTACTATCCGATCATGCAGCTCAACTTCAAGGAGAACGTACAGAACCTAACTAACGGTGAAATTTATGTGAAGCTGTCGCCGGGCGGCGTGCTAGGCAAGGGCAGTAAACTCGTCTCCAAAGTACAGACGAACACGATTCAGGCAGCGCAACACTCGGTCTCCAACTTTGCGCCGTTCGCGCCAGCCATCGATTTGATCAACGTTCCCTACTGGGCGAACACCAACCAGAAATTTACCAACCTGGTTACCAGCGATGTTTGGAGGAAGGAGGTTCACAATCGCGTTAACGATCGTGGCTTCGAAGTGCTGTTATACCTGGTCCTCGATCCGCGAACGGCCGCAACCCGCAATGGCTTCGGCAAGGTACTGAAGACGCCCGAAGACATGAAAGGCATGAAATTCAGAGTGCCGGGTTCGAAGATCCTGCAACAGTTCTATCGAATGGTTGGCGCCAACCCGACACCCGTGGCCTGGGGCGAGACACCGACCGCGATTAAGGAGGGTGTGGCCGATGGGCTGGATCCTGCACTGGTGGCTCTCTATGCCGCGGGATTCAGTGGCCTGCTGGAGACGGTTTCCTTTATCAAGTCCGTGGAAGATGCCCAGGTCTACTCGTGCAATCTCGACTGGCTAAGGGGCCTTTCGGATCAGGCGCAGACGGGAGTGCGCGCGGCAACCGACATTACCTTCCAGCAGAACCTGGCCCAGGTTCCGGCATCGCGCGCGTTCGCGATGGCCGAGATGGCTAAGGCCGGCACCAAGTACTATGCACCCACTGAAGAAGAGCTCAATCAGTGGAAGGAAGTGGCCGGCGCGCAACGCCCCGAATGGAACGATCTCAAAAAGAAGCTAGCGGGTAGCCTCGCCAAGTTCGGTGAATTCCAGGAAGCAGCCGACGCACAAGGGCAATACTATGTCGATGACGTCAAGGGTTGACGTCTGAGAGATAGCTTGGGGGCGCCGACGGAGTCGGCCCCCCTTTCTTTGTATTTTCCCGGATCCGGGGCGCAATAATGGTGCGAGCCATTCTTCGCGACATAGACAAGAACGGCGAGCGCTACCTGTTGCTGGTCTTCTATTCGCTGGTCGTGGCGGTGATCGGGCTGGAGGTGGTCCGGCGTTTCGTACTTTCGTTCTCGAGCATATGGGGTGAAGAAATCGCCCGCTTCGCCTTTATCTATTTAACCTGGGTTGGGGCCAGCGTTGGTGTCAAGAACCGGAGCCATATCCGCATCGATGTGATCTATAGTTTGATTCCTTCCCGTCACCATGCGTGGCTTTATGTTCTGGCGGACGTGGCAACGCTGGCCTTCGCGATCGTAGCGCTTTTTTATTCGCTTACACCTATCATCGCGTCGATTCAATACGACAACGTCACCGACGGGTTGCGCATCAATCGGTCGTTCTTCCTGGTGGCGGTGCCGTTGGGCTTTGCCATGACCGTGGTACGTGTGGTGCAAAACATCATTCGCGATATTCGCGACCACAAGGCCGGCAGGCCAGTGTTCACCGGCAAGAAGCTTTTTGAGTGATGTATCAGCTTTACGCCAGCGCAGCCGAGCTGGGCTGGACCTTTTATGGTCCGGTCATCGGCATGGCGGTTCTGATCCTGTTAGGCGTGCCGATCTGGGTCGTGCTGGGTCTGGGCACAACGGTGCTGTTGTCGCTCACCGATATCATGCCGCTAACCCTTATCGGGGAGACCTTGTTCTCAGGCATCGATAGCTTCTCCCTGATCGCGGTTCCGCTGTTTATTCTGACAGGCGATGTCATCGTGACGACCCGCCTGTCGGATAGACTCCTCGAACTGGCTGCAGCTGCTTTGGGTTGGATCAAGTCCGGGCTAGGTACGTCGACGGTTCTCGGGTGTGGTTTTTTTGCGTGTATTTCCGGGTCCGACGCGGCCGACGCCGCTGCCTTGGGTCGAATCACGGTACCGCACCTCGTGGAAAAAGGATATCCGCGCCCTTACGCCAGCGCGCTCGTGGCGAGCGGCGCCACCACCGGGATCCTGATTCCTCCGTCCATCGCATACATCATCATAGGCCTGACTCTCGGCATATCGGCCTCGACACTTTTCGTCGCGGCAGCCGTCCCCGGGATTATCGTCCTGGTGACGATCATTCTAACCAACGTGATCGTCAATCGCGTGCGGCATTATGAGGAAAGTACCGGTAGCTTTTCACCTTCGAATTTCGGCCGAGTTCTGTGGCGTGCCCGCTATGCGGTGCTGGTTCCGTTCATCATCCTTGGAGGAATTTATTCGGGGATCTTCACGCCCACGGAGTCCGCGTCGGTTGCCGTGCTCGTGGGCATCGTGATTGGCTTCGCCACCAAACAGTTACGCGTGTCCGATTTTCCCCGCATGATGGAGCGAAGCGCGGAGGTCAACGGCGTGATCGCACCAATTATTGGTATCGCGCTCTTGTTGGCTCAGGCACTTGCTGCGCTCGAAGTTCCGCAAGCGTTAGTCCAAAACATTACTGCTTTCACTGATAACCGGACTATGGTCATTCTCCTGATGTTGTTCGTTTTTCTAGTCGCAGGTTGCGTCATGGAGACCACGCCCAACATCGTAATCCTCGCGCCACTCATGCTTCCTCTGGCGCAGGGAATCGGCATGAATAGCATCCATTTTTGTATTTTCATGGTGACAGCGCTCGGCGTCGGATTCATTACGCCGCCCCTCGGACTCAATCTGTTCGTCCTGGCGGGGCTGACGGGAGAGCCCGTGCTCGCCATAGCCAAGCAGGCCGTGCCTTTTGTGCTTTCCATGCTGATCGTGGTCCTGCTGCTGGCCTTCGTCCCAGAAATTTCGATCTGGGCACTTTCTGGAAAAAACTGAGGACCATGTTCGCTTGCGTCATGCTTCAAATCTGGTGGAGACGCTGAAGTATCCCCCGGATTCGACCGGCACCGACACAGTGATTTCGATTTAGGACAGCTCCAAAGTAGGAGTGCGAGCAGTATTTTGGCTCAGCAAGCTCTCCTCGGGTGCAAGCGGAATCGAGGTTAATCCCTTGAGAAATCGCCGGCGATCTGACATGGCTCTCCTCCTCGGAAACTGGTGGATTCTTCAGCAATAATCAAGGTATGACCCTTACAGAATTCTACCAGCAGATTTCCCGGAGACTAAGACATCAGTTCGGGAGGGGAGATCGAATGTTGTGTGAGTAGCAGAGGAGCGAGGAGATGCTTGTTAAGTTGCCTAACTTGTCGGTTTCTCTATTTCCAAAAGCCAACTTCCTCTCGGAGCGAAGACTTTATCGGTACATCTTGAGTCTCGGCTTACGCCATTCCGGACCCCACCGAGTACTACGAGACTCCGGAGGGGAAAGGCTTCACGGCTCCTTAGGTAAGCTCAAGCTGCGACCGTCGGCGGCGGCTCATGCGCCACAATGGGAGGTAGCTCGGCGTCAAAGCGCTCCATCTCCACAAGCGCAGTGTTAGCGGACGAGCCCTGGCCCAAGCTCGAGGTCCCTTTGTCAAGCGTGAGTGAATTCGGATTGCCGTGCCGCTCGAGCGGCCGCTCCAGGTGACCATCATCTCCCGGATCGAACCACGCGCCGGTCGGTAGCGCGACCACACCCGGCATCACGTCTTCGCTGACCTGCGCGGCCGCCAAGCACGAGCCCCGATCGTTGAAGAGACGAATGATGTCGTTATTTACGATGTTCCTGGCGGCAGCATCGGCCGGGTTGACGACGGCGACTTCCCGACCGCGCACCTTGGCCTCGCGGCTCGTATGGCCGCAATCGAGCTGGCTGTGCAGGCGGGTGGCCGGCTGCGGCGATATCAGATGCAGCGGGTGACGTTTCACGTCGGCGCTGCCGAGCCACTCGGTTGGTTCAATCCACGTTGGGTGGCCCGGACAATCCTGGTAGCCAAAGCTATCGATTGTATCCGAGAAGATCTGGACTCGGCCCGACGGCGTTTTCAACGGATGTGACTCAGGATCTTCTCGAAACGAAGCGAATGGCAGGACCGAGTGCTCCGGGCCCTCGATCGGGAGCTTGATATAGTCTGACGCCCAAAACTCCTCGAAGCTCGGGAGCGTCAGATCGTCCTCACCCAACTGCTGACGGAATCTGTTGTACAGGTGCTCCAGCCAATCGCTCTCGTCTCGACCTTCGGTGAAGGTGTCGAGGAATCCAAGGCGCTCGGCCAAGCCGGAGAACATCTCGTAATCCGTTTTCGATTCACCGACCGGAGAGACCATCTGGTGCATGGCGATCAAGTAAGCATCGCTGCCAGCACGCCCGATGTCGTTTCTCTCCCAAGGCGTCGCGGCAGGTAAGACGATGTCTGCGTGCTTTGCGGTTGCCGTCCACCAGGGTTCGTGGACGACGATGGTGTCGGGCTTTTGCCACGCCTTTCTCAAGCGGTTCAAGTCCTGGTGATGGTGGAACGGATTGCCGCCGCACCAGTACACGAGCTTTATGTCCGGGTAGGTCAACCGGTTGCCGTCGAAGTCGAACGGATCGCCGGGATGAAGCAGCATGTCGGAGATTCGGGCGACGGGAATGTGGCGCTTCACCGCATTGGATCCTTGGGGCAGTTCCATGCCCGAGAGGCGCTTCACGGGATTACCGATTCCGCCGATCGCGCCGTAGCCAAATCCTACCCCGCCGCCAAGTAGGCCGATTTGCCCCAACATGGCCGCGAGCGTCGTCGCCATCCAATAAGGTTGCTCGCCATGGTCGCCTCGTTGGAGTGACCAGCTCACGCAGATGAGGCAGCGTGATTTGGCCATCTTTCTAGCGAGCTCGTATGTGCGAGCTGCGGCGATCCCGCAAATTTTCTCCGCCCATTCGGGTGTCTTGGGGATGCCGTCGCTTTCACCGAGCAGGTAGGGCCGGAAACGTTCGAACCCGTGACAATGGCTTTCCAGATAGGATTGGTCGGTCAGGTCTTCCGTCTCTAAGACATACGCAAGACCCAACATGAAGGCCACATCTGTATTCGGTTTGACGGGAAGCCACTCAGCGTCGACTTGCTCCAAGCTATCCGTCATTAGCGGGCTGACATTGACGAAATCGACACCCTGCGCGTGACATCGCTCCAACCACCGGCCAGTGTGGTGCCTCGTCACGCCGCCCATGCTCACTTGGGAGTTCTTGGTCCCGATGCCACCGAACATTATCAAGAGCTCGGTGTTTTCCGCGATGACAGGCCATGATGTGGTGTTGTTCCACATCATGTCTAGAAAGTTCACGCCGAGCACATGAGGTACGATGACTTGAGCGGCTGCCGTGCTGTAGCTGTTCACCGAATAGGTGTAGCCACCGAGGCAGTTCAAAAAGCGATGAACTTGGCTTTGCGCATGATGAAATCGGCCGGCGCTCGCCCAGCCGTAGGAGCCGCCAAAGATCGCTTGGTTGCCGTGCTCGTCACGTACGCGGCGTAGCTCGCCTGACAAGAGCTCGAGCGCCCGGTCCCACTCCACCGGCACATACGCGTCGAGCCCGCGCCGGCCGCCGGCATCCCCCGGGCCATTCTTTAGCCAGTCACTGCGAATCATCGGCCGCGTTACGCGACAACGGTGATGAACCGCCTCGGGGATGGAGTAACCGATCGACGACGGCAAGGGATCGTCTTCGAACGGCTGAACGTCCATAATTCGATCGTTCTCGACCGTCACCCTATAAGCGCCCCAGTGCGTCGACGTCATTCGTGTTGTTCGAGTCACTGTTTGGTCCTCTTTGCTCAGGCGGTTAACCGCTCGTGCTTCGACATCGCGTGCGAGACAGATGGTCGTCGTGCGACGGTTGCGGCTACCCGGGTAATGTTCGGGCACCGGGCGGCAAGGGCGCGCGGGTCCTTGTCCCAGGTAGAGACCATGTGCATATAAATGTCGGCAGCGGTGCAAGCGTCACCGACGAGATAATTCCTGCCTTGCAACGCGTCGTCGACGATCTTCCACTGTTCGACGAGCAACTCCCCACACCGTTCCCGGATCCTGTCCGCGTCGCCTTCTTCCACCGAAAACCGGTGCGGGTGATAGTATCGGTTGTAGGTAGGATAGAGCGTATCCGCGAAATAGAACATCCATTGATTGTATAGAGCCCGGTCGGCTTCACCCGTGGCCGGTGCGAGCCCCGAGGCGGGGAAGCAGTCTGCGAGAAACATGACGATTGCCGCGGATTCGAACACCGGGCGGCCGTCAGGCAATCGCAGGGTCGGAATCAGCCCCAGCGGGTGGATGTGGCGATAGTCTGCGGTCCGGTGCTCCCCCCGGTCGGCATCTACCTCAATCAGCTCGGTCTCGACAGCCACTTCGTCGAGCACCGCCATGGGCGCCATCGAGCACGTACCTGGGCACCAATAGAGTTGATACATGCTATTGATCGCTCTTTTGATACAAAAGAATTTCTACTACCTTCTGCAATTTTACGGGAAAAATTTGCGGTTAAAAGCAAAGAAATCTTTTGTCGAAGAAAGATTTTCTTGTTTATCTGCGGATGCCTCGAAAGCTCAGTCACTTGAATGCGCTGCACGCGCTCGAAATCGCCACACTTGCTGACCGACCGCAGCCGGCGTCACACCGAGCTCTCGGGCCGCGCGGGCGAAGCTACCCAGCCGTGCGTTGCAATTCACGAGATGAAAGTGGCGCGAAATCAATGGATTGTGAGGCTGATGCTCCAGACCACGGATCCGGCTGAAGAGTGATGGATTCCGGTCAGAGGGCGCATTTTCAGGGAAATCTCCAGAATTCACGGACCAAGGCCACAAATCGATCAGGTGAACTTCCTGGAATCCACAGGTCTATGGTCCCTTGCCTGTGCGTCGCGAATTGTTAATCAGGCTGCGATGGGGAGCTGGACGAGTCCGTGGCAATGTGATCGCCAGGTGAAGTGGGAGATGTTGGCCCGCCGGGTAGCGGCGCCGCCACGCGAGGTGGGTCATCTGCTCGGCCGGTACCCGCTTGGTGACCGTGGTGAATCCAGCCGTGGCCACCGGGGAGGACCGTAGCGAATCCCCGCCGGGGTTTTGGAACAATACCCGATAGCCTCGCGGGCGGTGCCATTGATCGATTTCGACGCCTTGGAAAACGTGCAGTCCGGCGCCGTACTGGTGATTCTCAGCCTCCAACCTTAGCCCGTGGGGCCCCTCACACACAAGCTCCTGAGAGTCTTCCACACCAGCTTCCCTGATGGGAGTTGCACCAGCTCTTCGTTCGTCACTCTCCTCCTGCAATTCGGTGGATTTATTGTGAGAAATCGAGGTATGACCCTACCAGAATTCTACCAGCAGAATTCACCGAGACTCAGACATCAGTTCGGGAGGGAGTCCGGGATGTTGGGTGGAACGCCCCGACCTCTAGAGGCCATCCCAACACTTCAGAATGTCCGAGATTCAAGCTTCAACGCGAACTCCCATTGTCACCTACCCTTAATTTGCCTACGCGATGGGTTGTGCGCCACCGCTACTAGGAATTCACCCCGACAAAACGACGTGAAGGGATACGCGTAAATCGGCCAAGATCCGGGAAAGAAGCAGCCAGAACACTCGATCGCATGGGTTCAATCGCTGTCGCTGTGGGGCCATCCTTCGTGAAAAAATCGGTAGGGACTCAGCTCGAGCGCAGTATAGATGTCTTTGGCCTCTTCATGACTGAGCATGAACGTCCGGGCATCCCATATCTCCGGGAAGACTCTCTTGGAAACAGTTCCCCGTAAGTACGGTAAGCCGGAGCCCGCCGCTCCGAGCGTAGAAATCCTCCCGCCGCCGAGCACGCGCGACACCATTGCGATGTGCCGATCTCGCCAGTTGGCGAATGCTTGATCCAGCTCGAGCAAAGCCTCGACGAGCGAGGCCGGCCATGCCAGGAGCGGTTGGTTCGAGAATTGAAGTAGAAAGACGATCGCACGACGATGGGGTTC
>CAXMNC010000316.1:0-2694 GCA_964194625.1 Acidiferrobacterales bacterium | reverse complement strand
CCCGGCTGAAACCAAGCAAAGGAGAGAGAGATGAGCGTTGAGGAGAGATTGCACGAGCTCGGGATCGAGCTTCCGGAGCCGCCACCGCCGGCCGGCAATTACATTGGCGCGGTGAGCGTCGGTAATTTGCTCTTCCTGTCGGGTCACGGCCCGCGCGGCGCCGACGGCGAATACAGCAGCGGTAAGCTCGGCAGCGACTTTACGCTCGAGCAGGGGCAGGAGGAAGCCCGCAAGGTAGGCATCAACATGTTAGCGACTCTCAAGGTCGAAATCGGAGACTTGAATCGGGTGCGTCGGGTAGTGAAAGTGTTGGGCATGGTGAATGCAGTGCCGGAATTCCGTGACCACCCGAGCGTCATCAACGGCTTTTCCGATTTCATGGTTGCGGTCTTCGGCGAGAAGGGACGTGGCGCGCGTTCGGCGGTCGGCATGGGGTCACTACCATTTCAGATCCCCGTGGAGGTTGAGATGATCGTCGAGATCGACTGATATCAACGATCGTGGCTTTGTCAGCCAACCCAGATTATGTGACAACGCCACTTGACGAGTTCTGCAATGGACATGACCCTTGATAAAGGCAGGCGCTGTTCATGCTGCCAATCATAGCTTTCCGAAAAACGCTCGAATTTGAGTACGGCGTCGTCGAACAGGTTTCACCCCTTATCCGGCGCATCATCGCACCGAATCCGAGTGCCTTTACTTTTCACGGTACCGGGACCTACATCGTCGGTCACGGCCGTGTCGCGGTGGTCGACCCCGGGCCAGCGCTCGGCGATCATATCGACGCTATACTCAGCGCACTCGAGACCGAGGAAATCAGCCATATTCTTGTGACCCACACACATATGGATCACTCGCCCGCGGCGCGCCCGCTGCAGGCCGTGAAGGGAGGGGTGGTGCTCGCCTATGGGCGCCACGGATCGGGAAAGATCGACGCTGGCCACAAAGTGGAGGAAGGCGGGGACCTACAGTTCGCGCCAGACACCGAGTTGCGGCACGGCGATGTCATCGAAGGCACGGGTTGGTCGATCGAGAGCGTGCATACACCCGGCCACACTTCGAACCATCTGTGTTACCAACTCAGGGAGGAAAAGGCTCTATTTTCCGGCGACCATGTGATGGGCTGGTGTACCAGCATCATTTCGCCTCCGGACGGCGACATGTCCGACTATATGGCGAGCCTGCGCCTTCTTCTGGACCGCGACGACACCATTTACTGGCCGACGCACGGCCCCTCGATACCGGATCCTAAACCGTTCGTTCGCTCCTTCATCGCCCACAGGGATCATCGGGAGCATCAAATTCTCGAATGCTTGCGGGCAGGTATCGGCAGTATCGATGCCATGGTGTCGGAAATGTATGTCGGCATTCCTTCGGCGTTGCACGGGGCAGCCGCCAGATCGGTGTTCGCCGCGCTCATACATCTCGAGCGGACTGGTCGAGTGGTATCGATTGGTGAGCCGTCGTCCAGTGGCCGATTTATTCTCGTTGAAGGTTGAGTGGAGGCCGAGCATTGCCGCATTAACCGCAGCACCTCACAGCTTGGCCATGTCGGATCCAAGTTCAGGCTGCGGCACTTGCACTCTGCCAAACGTCGAACGATGCGCTCCGAAGTTCCTTCACTCTGATCTATCAACCGGCACTATGCGCCCGTAGAAATTTCTTTCAGCTCATGCGCCCGAGCGTCCCGTTCAAATGGAGAATCCCAATTGCCGAACTGAATGATTGATTTGAAGTACAATGGTAGAAACGCCGCGATCGAGCCCGCCTGTTCGAATTGATATACGTGCCGACATTCATGCGAGAGCAGACGCCGCGACATGTGCCCGTTTCTGATTAGAACGGAATAACCGAGCGTCAGCCCGGTCGTCGTGGGTCCGAGGAGGCCTGCCTGTGACGCGGCGGTCTGAAGCTCCGGATCGCTCGGCTTCGGAAAACGATCCACCATCAGAATTCGAACGCGCGACGGATGGCTGACCTCGACGGAGCTGGCCACGGATAGGCCGTCATCACTCAACGGAGTGCCGTTTGTCGCCACCTCGGCAGCTACTGTCTCTGCCCATGAAATGGCGCGCGGAAGTAGTTGGGGAAGCAGAATTCGAAGGTCGTTTTGCATGCTCCTCTCCGGTGTCTCCGCATCGCCTTGGTATGTTGCAGTCGATTGTTATACTGACTTCCTAAGGTTAGCAGGCGAAGCTGCTTGGTCTCCACGGGATCAGTAGCGATCCACGCAACAGGGGTATAGCGACTTGGACAAGATCAACATCCAGTTCACTTTGTTTTCCGCATTCTACTCACCACTCATATCGACTATGTCGGGCGGATTCCTTGAAGAGGAGGGACTGGAACCTGATTGGTCCATCTCACCGCCCGGAAAGTCAGCTATCGAGGCGCTGTTGGACGGTTCGGCCCATGTGGCGCAATCGGCGCTGAGCCAAGGTTTCACGACGTTGGGCAAGGGTGAAACACCCAAGATCAAACACTTCGCCCAAATTAATGAGATGGACGGATTTTTCCTGACTAGCCGCGAAGCCGACCCGGACTTCAATTGGGGCAAGTTGGAAGGTGCGGACCTTGTCTGTTTCAAGGGCGGTCAGCCCAAGGCCATGTTCATGTATGCCTGCCACAAGGCGGGCATCGATTTCGAGAAGATCAACCTGATCTGCCCGGGCGGTGCCGCCGATATCGACCAGG
>CAXMNC010000315.1:0-3210 GCA_964194625.1 Acidiferrobacterales bacterium | reverse complement strand
CCCCACAGGAAGGCGTCGATGTCCCACTCGCCGAAGCCCTCGACCGCCTGGGTCATCTGGCTCTGAAAAGAAAGACGACGCATCTCACCATCGGTGAGCACCTCCAGACCCGCCCCTTCTTGGAGGGCGACCGCCTCGTCCACCGCGCGATCCTCGACCAACTTAAAGGCCGATCGGCTCATCCGTTTCGCAGCCAGCTCTTCCTGGGCCGTCAGCAACTCCTGGGGACGCAACAGACTGCCGACGACATCAGTGTGGGAGGTGATCATGTCAACGGACGCATTTTCGTCCGGCGGAGACCTTAGCGCATCTTACAACTCGTCTCAGTGTATCGCGAATCCCGTACCCGAATATCTCATGGATACGAATGCTTACGAGCTTGGAGTACTGTCAATAACTGTACGGCTCGATGCCGCAGATTTTCTCATCGCACGAATGGCCGAGATCGGCCAACTCCTGCCGTTCACGGGCGGCCAACGAAGGGCAGGTTAGTATTGAAAGTGGTCATCTAGAGGCAATTGTTAGTCGGTGTGGGAGGATGTGAACCACAAATGTGCTGAATCATAACTAAGCTGGGGGACTGTCCGAGCGCGGAGCATCGGCTGGAAACGCTGGACAGGACCTAGCCGCATCGAATCTGTATGCTAAATGTAAGCCGTATTTCACTTCAGTTGAGTCAGAATACTCACACTGGCCTGCAGCTCAAGAGATGCTGGCAGTACGCCTCCAACGGTGATGCGTCACTGACGATTAGCGCCGGTATAAATCGTGGCGGTTTTCCTATGGAATCTATTGCCAGAAAATTTCTAGTAGTTCGAGCGATCGCAGTCTCCCTTGCGGCCATGACCGCTAGCTGCATCATAGTCCCCACTGGCACTTCAGTATCAGGCTCCATCGAATCCTCCAAGCTAGAGAGCCTTGTGGGCAGCAAGAAAGCCCAAGTGTTAACAAAGGTTGGAATGCCCACCTATCTATTGGTTTCACCAAAGATGCGTGAAAGCTACTACCTGTACGACTACGACATATCGAATCATAGTTTTCGCGGTGGTCTCATACCTAACGCCGCTACGTTTCTATGGCCGGTTGGCGGTAATGTGACGAGAAAGGGCGGCAAGCTATGTTATCTCATAGCATTTGATACGAACCAGAATATGGTTCGATATGAAATCAAAGATGCTCGACAATCAGATAACCCGGTGGAAACAAACGCGGACAAGTCTTGGCTGGATGAACCGAGCGCGGATTGTCAGGAGTACATTTGGGATTCCAAAGAGCTTTCTGAAATGTTAGACGTCGACTTGACGACGAACGTTGAAGGTTTGGCTCCTTTAAGAATGTTGGCAATGGAAGGTGACCCGGCAGCAGCGATTGCGCTGACCTGGGGCACTGGAGATATTACATCTCTGAAGGCGTTGGCATTGAATGGAGAAACACATGCAGCTTCCGGACTTTATGACGAACTCTCTCGCGATAGCCAAACCATCGTAGAAGCTTGGAGGTATTTGTGTGTCGCAGCTAATAAGGGAGACGGAAAAGCTCAGGAGAAGATGGGTTTTTGGTACAGAACGACTGTTAAGAGATACCCGAACATAAGTGAACTCCAACAAATAGCTGAGGAGACAGATATTTATCCTGACAACCGTATCGCGTATATGTGGTACACGTTGTCCGATGCGAACGGCAACCCAGATGCGCTAAGAATTCGTGCATACACTGTCCGAGACATGACCCCAGAGGAAATAGGCCAGGCCGAACAAATGGTCCGTGATTGGAAGCCCGGTGACTGCCCGAGCGCGGAGCATCGACTGGGGCCGCCGGGCTTGCAGTCGCGGGCTGAGCAAGACGATGCGAAGACCGCAATCGAGATAGCATCACTTATGGGGACTCCTACGCTCCTGAAATCGCAGACGGAGGGAGGAAACACCAACGCAGCATTCGTGATTTATCTGCAGCTTTCCAGTGAGCGCCGAACGACAAGTGACGCCTGGAAGTGGCTGTGTATGATAGCCAACAGCGGTCATGGCGAAGCGCAAAGAACTTTAGGTAATTGGCATAGAACTCTTACATGGCAATCCGGAACGGAGCGCCTTGAATGGCTCCGTGATGAAGTAGGCATTCAGCCTGACAACCGCATCGCGTACATGTGGTATACCTTGGCAGGTGCGAACGGCAATTTATCAGCTCTGAGCCAGCGCAAAGTATTCCTCGAGGCGGGCATGACCCCGGAGGAAATAGGCCAAGCCGAACAAATGGTCCGCGACTGGAAGCCCGGCGACTGCCCGAGCGCGGAGCATCGGCTGGGGATGCCGGGCGAGACAGGGGCCATTCGGGCGTTGGCCGAAAATGGAGACCGGGGTGCTGCCATTTTAATAGCCCGTTACGCAAAGGAGTTTGGACCACTCAATTCTCTGGCAGAAAAGGGCGACTATGAGGCCGCACATGTCCTCGCAGCGGAGTTCGATGATTACTCCTATCTAAGAACGCTCGGTAAAGAGGGCGATCCCACCGTCGCATTCGAACAATATCTGAATTTCAGGAATAGAGGCGAACCATCAGAGTTTTCCGCCGCATGGAACTGGCTTTGTTTGGCTGCAAATGCAGGCTATTCAAAGGCTCAAGCCGAGGTCGGTTTCTGGCACCGTAGTAGCAGTTGGGGGGGCTGGAATGAGGACGGCCTTGAGCTACTGCGCAAAGTAGGTGTTCGCCCCGACAATCGAACCGCCTATATGTGGTATACGCTTGCTGTATCTACCGGTGGTGAATCGACGAGACATGCTCGGGACTACTATGTTGCTGAGCTAGTAACGGACGTGGAAATATTCCAAGCCGAACAAATGGCAAAAGACTGGAAGCCCGGTGACTGCCCGAGCGCGGAGCATCGGCTGAGTGTGCCTGGGGAGACGTAGTTTCATCTAGTAGTAGCTAGATAGCTGGAGTTGAATGGCCGCTTTCGCTTTCGTTGTGGACGCTGGACGACGAAGTCGCGGCTGACCAAAAAGGGTCGGGTCCCGCCGTTCGCTTCCTTTTGGGCTGATTAGCTGCGCTGAACAACGATGTTGCGGTGCGATAGGCGGGAAACGGCCAACTGCGGTCGTTCGCGCCGGTGAATCGTGCCCCGGAGAGCAGACACTCGCCGGAGATAGACGGCAAGTTGCAGTATATTCGCAGTCTCGGTTCGAGCGGCTACCGCCTCGAAGGGTCGCAATATCA
>CAXMNC010000314.1:0-2119 GCA_964194625.1 Acidiferrobacterales bacterium | reverse complement strand
TATATCGACCTTTCGATTGTCCCATGAACGCAAGGCCGGTGGCGATCACCAACAATCACCAAGGCCAGCGAGTCGGCAACGAAATGAAAAGCTGTTTCGCTATCGCCTGATGGTTTCAAACATTCGGCGTTTCGCTAACGGTTCACCTTCCGAATCAAACGTCCCACGGTCAGGCCTTGCACAATAATCGAAAATAGAACGACGGCAAAAGTGACACTCAGGATCGACGACGTGTATGTGACGCTGGTAACGACAAAGCCAGGGCAACTGCGATACCGGCCCAGATGCACACCGGCGCCTCGCCTTTGCCGAAGGACTGCCAACGTGAAAGCATGACCCGCACGTAACTTTATATGAATGGGAAAGAGGTCTGCACGATGAGCGATACTTCTTGTGGTGCCGATAGCGGGTGCTTTAAGCTCGAGCGCACCATTTAACCGACAGTGGGAGCAATGTCTAGCGAGGCTATCCAAGAATACCAACTCCAAACGATCGACGTGCTGATGATTAGCATCGTCGTGCTGTTTGTCGGCATGTTCCTGACGAGGAAAATCCGCTTCCTCGATGCCAACCACATTCCGCCGGCAGTGATCGGGGGGCTTATCGTCAGTGTCGGGGTAGCGCTATTGGACACGCTGGCCGGGATAAAAATCACTTTCGATCTCGCCCTCAGGGACGTATTGCTGCTCGCCTTCTTCAGCACCATTGGCCTCTCTGCCAAGTTTCGGCTGCTGCTCACCGGCGGCAAAGCCCTTGTCGTTCTGATCATCGCGTCCGCCGTCTTCCTGGTCCTGCAGGACGTTACCGGTGTGTCGCTGGCCTTGCTCCTCGGTGCTCATCCCGGCTACGGACTAATGGGCGGCAGCGTGTCATTCGCCGGCGGCCATGGTACCGCCATCGCTTGGGGCGAAGTCGCGCAGGCCGCCGGTCTCGAGGGTGCCCAAGAGGTAGGCATCGCGTTTGCGACCTTCGGTTTGATCGCAGGCGCCTTCATCGGTGGACCGATTGCGGGACGCTTGATCGAAAAGCACAAACTCCGCCCTTCGATCGAGACACACGCCCCGAGTGCTGCCAGTGATGCGACTAGTGAAGCAGACCCCTGGAGCGCGATCGTCAAGCTCCCAGACGTATTGGTGACGATATTGTTTCTGGCCGTGTGCATCGAAGTCGGCAGCCTCGTCAACCGCTTCCTGTTCGAAGAGGGGGTGTTGCTCCCAGGCTTTCTGACCTCTCTCTTCGTGGGAATCGTGATTACCAATTTGGCCGACGTCTTCAAATTCCGGCTAAATCGAGCGTCCATCGATCGGCTCGGGGAGATCAGTCTCAACCTGTTTCTGAGCATGAGCCTCATGAGCATGCAGCTCGTGATCCTCGCTAACGCCATGGGACCGATCTTGTTGGTGGTTATGGTACAGATGTTGCTGATCACGTTGTTTGTGATGTTTGTAGTCTTCCGCCTCATGGGCCGTGACTACGACGCAAGCGTTATTACAGCGGGCTTCGCGGGACTCGGGCTTGGCGCCACGCCGATCGCAATCGCCAACATGAGCGCAATCACCAGCCGTTACGGCCCATCACCCAAAGCATTTCTCGTCGTGCCGCTGATCGGCGCATTCTTCATCGACATCTTGAATGCGGCGGTCATCAAGGCGTTCCTCGCGGTGATAACCCGCATGGTATCGTAGCTTTTCGTGCGACATAGTCAGTGCCAGGAGAAGCCAATCAACCCCAATGCAAGGTCTATTATTACGTGGTTGGTGCGTGTGACTCTTTAATATAGATAGGCAGATATACCTACTTATATAGATAGGCAGCATAGCAGCGTATATACAAAGACAGCCCCCTAGCTGGCTTTGCGCAGCGCCGGTGGCGGGACTCGGTGAAGGGTGCTGGCACGAACACCATGGCGAGGGCCGTAGCCCTGCCATGATGGTCATTACCAACCCGATTGTTGATGGCAGATGTGATTTGTGCGCGCTATCCCGCATCGATCTAACTTGATACGTTCCCTACTGCACCCCACCGATAGCCATCTCAACACGGCGGTTTTCGGCGCGCCCTTCCTCGGTGTCATTGCTGGCGATGGGATCGGCATCCCCGTACCATTGCATCACAACCC
>CAXMNC010000313.1:0-41646 GCA_964194625.1 Acidiferrobacterales bacterium | reverse complement strand
GATCTAAAGCCGTGTTGCAAGACTTGCTGGTGACTTAATGGTGACTCAGGGTTTCGCGGGTTGCGGGGGGAGCGCGTAACTCGTTGATTTACTGGTGGGCCGTGCAGGAATCGAACCTGCGACCACCTGATTAAAAGTCAGATGCTCTGCCAACTGAGCTAACGGCCCGCGTGTACAATCGGAGGGAAAAAGCGGGCGCATTATACCCTCACCAACCCTCCCCGACTAGCGGGGTCAGTTGTGTAGTGTTTTTTCGCCCCTCTACTCAAGCCGAGGCCGTTCACTTGCATCCTGCGTTCACGGCATTCGTACGTCCCTGTACAGCACGTTTTGCGCAGGCGAAGTTCAGCCCGCAGGGGCGCGAGAGGGATCTCGCGCGTACGCCCGCGGGCACCATGGCTAGGATTGTTCCTGACAATCCTTTGCATTCCCTCCATCCATGGAGGTCAGATGTGCCCTCGGAGCACCTGCTGAGACAAGCACCTAAGCGAGGGAACCGGCGAAGCCGGCGCAGAGTCCTGGGGCAAAATGGTTTTGGTGACTTTTGCCGAAACAAAAGTCACCCGCGTACGGGGAGGGTGATGTGCAGAATGCACAAATGTCGCGGGCGCATGGATGCGCTGGAGCGACCGCCCCGGTAGTACATCGTCGCCGAAGGCGACCCTACTAAACAGGTCGATAACAACTGATAAGTCGTTATCGACCCTCTTCGTCCATCTTAGTTAGACGAATCTGTGCGAGCTTGGCGACAGTCGTATTCGGAAAACGGGTCACAACGTCAGTCAGTGCCTGGCGCGCCTTCTCCCAGGTGCCGATCTCATAGTAGCTGTAACCAATCTTCAACAAGGCATCGGCGACCTTGGGGCTTTCCGGATACTCCTTGACCACACGGTCAAACTCCTTCAGCGCAAGCCCGAAGTTGCGTATGACATAATTCGCTTCGGCCGCCCAGTACTGGGCATTCCCTGCCAGCGGGCTGGTAGGGTATCTTTGGATGAACACTCGAAACGCCTGGCTGGCGCGCGAATAGAGCCCTTGCTTCAAGAGATTGAACGCTGCCTCGTACTGCTGTTGCTCCTCAGCCGTGGCGGTTATCCGCGAAGTCGATGACGTAGTAACAAGCGCTTGTACCGCCGCGGTTTGCGTTTGGGTCGACTCCGTGGGTTGGACGCGCGTCGTTTGCGTAGTAGCGCCGCGCTCGATGTTGGTCAATCGTCGATCGAGATCACGCAACAATTCGCGCTGCCTAGTACTCAAACGTTCTAACTCGTGGCTCTGCAACTCCGTCTTGTTACGGAGTTCACGCAACTCCGTCTGCATCGCTTCCATCTGCGACAGCAACTCCAATGCCGTGTCCTGCGAGAGTTGCGCGACCACAGGCATTGGCGACAACCCCACGGCAACCAGCCAGGCTGCCGTGATGGCTGTCTTCATTGCGCGCGAAATCAGCATATGATTAATAGATGAACTCGGCTCGCCGGTTTAGCCGCCAGGCAGACTCATCGCTGCCGGTAGCGATAGGATTTTCTTCGCCATAGGAAGTCACGGTGAGTCGCTGGCCATCGACACCCAACAGCCGCAACATGCGTCTTATCGCCTGTCCCCGGCGTTCGCCTAGCGCTAGATTGTACTCGCGCGTGCCACGCTCATCGGCATGGCCCTCAAGGCCAAGTAAAACATCGGGGTTAGCGGCGAGATAGGCGGCATGGGCTTCGATAAGCGCCCGCGACTCACTATCGATCGCGCTGCTGTCAAATTCGAAATGCACGCGCAACGTAGCGGGCCTTTCCCCTGCCATTGCCATCTGCGTGCCCCCATCACTGATACTCTCTCCTGTCATGCTACCGCTATCGGCCGTACCCGTTTCGGCACTGCTCGATCCCGAACTGCTCGTGCTTTGATCATCGACCGGCGCATCTTTGACCGAAGCACCACCTCCACAGGCAGCCACACCGACGGCAAAGATTAGTGCTAACACAATATAAGAAAAATTTTTCATAGCATTACTCCTTTAAGGCTAGTTCACGATTATATGGCGACCAAGCCGGCTCTCGAACATCGCCTTCCTCGAGCTTGTACAATTGTCGTACTCGCCCATCCGAAGACACCGATGCCAGCACACCCCGACCCCGCACAGCGGTAGCATAAAGTATCATGCGACCGTTGGGTGCAAAACTCGGCGATTCATCAAGTGGCGTGTCCGATAACACCTGCAGTACCTTGTCTTTGAGTCGCAACACACCAATATGGTACTTACCCTGAAACGAAGTTACGAGGGTGATCATTTCTCCATCCGCCGAATACGATGCCCGCGCGTTTGAGTCCCCCTCGAACGTGAGGCGTTCGATCCTACGCCCGCCGACCTTCATCCGATAGATCTGCGGCTTACCGGCGCGATCCGAGGTGAAGATGATATCACGCCCATCGGGCGACCAGGCAGGCTCGGTGTCGATCACGCGGTTCTTGGTCAGCCGCTTCAAGCGTCTGGTATCGAGATCGAGCACATAGATCTCCGGGTTCCCATCCTTCGATAGCGTCAAGGCCAGACGCCTGCCATCTGGCGACCAAGCGGGGGCACCGTTGATGCCCGGGAAATTCGCAATCAACTCGCGAGATTCGTCCGCGACACCCTGAATAAAGACCTTAGAGTGTCGTTCTTCAAACGCTACGTACGCGATTTTGGTGCCATCGGGCGACCAGGCCGGTGACAGTATCGAATCTTGCGAGTTGAGAATCGTTGCCGGATTATAGCCATCCGAGTCTGCCACCTGGAGCCTATAGGTGATGCCACTCGGCCCATCTTCCTTGGTGACATACGCAATGCGAGTATTGAAAGCACCCGGTTCGCCAGTAAGTTTTTCATGGATCACGTCGCTGATCTGGTGTGCCACCGCTCGCAACTTGTCGGGGCTCACCGAATACCGGATACCGGCAAGTTGTTGTTCGCGAAACACATCATAGAGTCGGAATGTGACTTCGAACTGATTGGCGCTGCGCTGGCGTATAGTGCCAATTACCAACGCCTCTGCCTTCGCTATACGCCAATCCTTGAATATGACGTCGCTATTTTGATGCGGCGTAGAGAGAAAATCCTGCTTCGGGATCAGAGAGAAGCGGCCGCTGCGGGCGAGATCGGCAGCGACGATGGTAGCCACATCGTGTACTGGTTTCACCTGACCCTCGACACTAAACGGCACAATAGCTACCGGGACGCCTACATCTGCTCCTTGAGTAATCTCAATAGTCAGAACAGCGTGGACGCTTGTACTCCAAACACCTACGCTCGCGATCAAAAGATAGTAAATAAGATGCTTAAACATCGTGACTAACATAATAGCTCCGCTAATCCTCGGGAATGAATATGAACTCGATCTCTCGAAAGTACTCGAAAAGATCCCGCTCTTCCGGTAACGGCAGTGGCGACGCCTTATATACCGCATTTTCCACCGAACGGTCGAATCGCTCGTCACCACTAGTTTTGACCACGGTCACCTGGAGCACATCACCGCTGGGCACAAGCCTTACTCGCACCGTGCACTGCAATCCCGTCTGGGCGCCGGGGGGGCGCGCCCAATTCCGGCTAACCTTCTGACGAATAAGGAGTTTATACTTTTCGGCCGCGGTCAATGCGCGCGCTTTACGGGCTGCCTCCTTGCGCTCGCGCTCCTCGGCCTCAGCCGCCTTCCTGCGCTCACGTTCCTCGGCCTCGAGTGACTCGGCCAATTGCCGCTCGGCATCCTGTCGTTGGCGTTCTTCCTCCTCCTCTCGTCTACGTTCTTCCTCCAACAGGCGTCTTTCCTCTTCGAGACGTCGCTCCTCTGCTGTCCTCTGTTCTTCTTCTTTGCGTTTTCGCGCCGCTTCTTCCTTGGCTTTTTGTTCCGCCAGTCGTTTCTTTTCCGCTTCCTTGTGCTTCCGCTCTTCTTTCTTGCGTTTCGCCTCCGCCTTCTTGCGCTTCGCTGCGGCCTTCTTCTTCGCCGCCGCCTTCTTGCGCTTCGCCTCTTGCTTCTTTAGCTCCTCGGTGTCATCAACCACGACTGCTTTGACGACATCAGCGCCCGGGCTTGGCTCGCTTGGCCAACGAAAAGCCACCACCGCGATCGCCACCACCACGACATGCACCGCTATCGCAAGTATGAGCGCCCTAAACCTACCCGGCGTTTTACGAGCCCGGAGTCGCCGCACCTTAGTTCTTCAAGATAGGTTGTGTAATTAGGCCGACACTAGGTGCCCCTGCCGCCTTTAGAAGGGCCATTACTTCAACGACCTTACCGTAGGACACACGACGATCGCCTCGGACCAAAATCGGCGTCTGTGGTCGCAACCGCATGACCCCAGCAACTTTCTTGCGCAAGGCAGCCGGTTTGATTTTGCGATCGTCGAGATAGTATTGGCCCTTTTTGTCGACCGTCACGACCAGGGTTTCCGAATCCTTGCTAGACACTGGGCTGGCCACTGTCTCTGGCAATTCCACTTTCACGCCTTGGCTGAGCAGTGGCGCCGTGATCATAAAGATCACCAATAATACGAGCATGACGTCGATGTAGGGGACGACGTTAATCTCGCTCATGAGCTTCTTACGACGGGCGCGATACGGTTCCACGCCTAGGCCTTCGGGACCAACGCCTGTCGTTGCACGATGCTGGAAAACTCGTCCATGAAGATCTCATATCGGGTCACCAAGCGTTCCACCCGCGTTGAATACCGATTATAGGCAATAACCGCCGGTATCGCCGCGAACAGACCCATAGCGGTGGCGATGAGGGCCTCAGCAATGCCAGGCGCCACATGGGCGATGGTGGCCTGTTGCAGCGATCCCAAAGCAATGAACGAGTTCATGATGCCCCACACCGTCCCAAACAGCCCCACATACGGGCTAATGGATCCGACGGTGGCTAGGAAAGGTAGATGGGTTTCGAGGAAATCGATTTCGCGCGACAACGCCACCCGCATAGCCCGCTGCACACCCTCCATGATATCGCCGGGCTGGATCCTGGCCGGTTTGGTAAGTCGCTTGAATTCCCTAAAACCATCGACAAAGACGCTCGCCATTCCCTCGGGCATAACGCCCCCACGACTGAGTTCAGAGTACATTTGGTTCAAATTACCGCCCGACCAAAAGCGTTGTTCGAAACGATCCGCGGTACGTGCCGCCGACTGGAACACGAACCACTTGCTGATAATGTAGTACCACGAAATTAAAGAAGCCAACACCAACATCAAGATAACCAACTGTACTAATAGGCTCGCTTGCTTTATTAGAGTAAACAATACGATCGCGTCGGCTGAGGTTGTGATATTCAAGATAGGGTCACCGTATCTAGTTGCGCGACCACACGATTGGGAATCGATCGTGGTGAAAGGGACCGCACATCCAAACACGCCAGCTTAACCTCTGCCTCGCAAAGCGTAGTAGAGTTTCGCTGAACTTCTTGCTTCAGGGTCAGACTGGCGCCGCCGCGCCGGCGTATGTTCACGGTTGCCTGAAGCAAGTCATTAAACCGTCCGGGCTTATAGAAATCCACTTTAACCGCGCGCACTGCGAATATCACACCCTCTTCCGCCGATAACGCATCCTGTTCGAATCCCAACCTCCGCAGCCATTCCGTGCGCGCCCGCTCCATGAACTTTAGGTAGTTGGCGTAGTACACTAACCCACCCGCGTCAGTGTCTTCGTAATAGACACGTACCGGTATGGAAAAATTCCCCTGCTTGGATTGCTCTGATTCAATCATAAACGCCTGCGCATCGAGTTTAGGTTAGTCACTTTGGAAAATACTGGCTTGTCGATGATCCTGGCTCTGTGGAACCGCAAGACCAAAATGCTGCCAGGCCTTGGGCGTCGCCGTACGTCCACGCGGCGTGCGCATCAAAAATCCCTGCTGAATCAGATATGGTTCGACGACATCCTCAATGGTACCGCGTTCCTCGCCGACAGCGGCAGCTAGGCTATCGATACCCACCGGGCCACCGGCAAATTTTTCCATCACCGTGCGTAGCAACTTGCGGTCCAGCATGTCAAAACCGCTTTCATCGACGTCCAGGAGGGCTAACGCCATCTCCGCACTCTCCTGGGTAAGACGCCCGTTTCCTTTAACTTGTGCGAAATCGCGCGCCCGACGCAATAGCCGGTTGGCAATACGTGGCGTACCACGCGCACGATGTGCAATGGCCGATACCCCTTCCGGTTCGACCGGCACGTCGAGAATGGTCGCAGATCGATTGATTATCTTGCCAAGTTCTTCCGCTGTGTAGTATTCCAAGCGCTGAATAATACCGAAGCGATCACGCAGCGGCGAAGTTAGACGACCGGCACGAGTGGTCGCACCAATCAAAGTGAACGGTGGTAAATCTAGCTTAATCGCACGTGCGGCCGGGCCCTCGCCAATCACTATATCCAATTGATAATCCTCCAAGGCGGGATAGAGGATCTCTTCAACCACTGGACTCAGGCGATGGATTTCGTCGATAAATAGTACGTCCTTAGGTTGCAGGTTAGTCAGCAACGCCGCCAAATCGCCGGGACGCTCGAGTACCGGCCCTGACGTTTGCCGCAGGTTTACGCCAAGCTCGTTAGCAATGATGTGCGCGAGCGTTGTTTTACCAAGACCTGGCGGGCCGAATAGCAGGACATGATCCATGGCCTCACCACGATTACGCGCGGCCGGAATAAAGACTTCCATCTGCGAATGCACGTGTGCTTGCCCGATGTACTCGCCAAGGGTTAGTGGCCGTAAGCCAGGTTCTTGGTTCGCGTCTTCGGGTGTACTCAGGACATGGGCGGAAACGAGACGATCGGATTCAATCACATTCTTATCCCGCGGCCGCCTTAAGCGCCTGACGAATGATTTCTTCGGTTGTCATACCGCTGGGGGCCACACCATGAACGGCGCGACTGGCCTCGTTGGGCTTATAGCCAAGTGCCACTAGCGCGCTAACCGCCTCGCCAACCGAATCTTGTTTTGCAATGCTGGCACGAATATCTGCCAGTTCAACCTCATCGTGGCCGATAAACGCTTTATCACGCATTTCCATTACCAAACGCTGCGCGGTCTTGCGGCCGATACCGGGGGTTTGGCTCAGCCGCGCCACATCCTCGCTACTGATACAATGCATGAACTCCTCTTCCGATAAACCGGACAAGATGGCCAAGGCCACCCGCGGCCCGATACCGCTTATCTTAAGGAGACTGCGGAATAATCGGCGCTGGCTTTCGCGACTGAATCCATATAGCAGCTGCGCATCGTCGCGCACCACCATGTGCGTGTACAGGGTCGTGTCCTCTCCCATGGCCGGGAGATCGTAAAAGGTCGTCATCGGCGCTTCCAGTTCATAACCCACACCTGCGACATCCAATAATAGTGATGGCGGTTGCTTGCGCAATAATTTTCCCCGTAGCCTACCGATCATCAAACTGCCCTCGCGCGTCGCCCTAGTCCACGGGTTACCGCGGCACGGCCCATCGCATAGTGTGCGTGGCAAATCGCGCAGGCAAGCGCATCGGCGGCATCTGGCTGCGGTGTGCCGGACAAGCCGAGTAATACCTTTACCATATGTTGGACTTGTTGCTTTCGTGCCTGACCATTACCAACCACTGCACGCTTGATTTGTAACGCCGTATATTCCATCGCTTCCAGTTCATGATTGATCCCGGCACAGATTGCTACGCCACGGGCCTGCCCCAGCTTAAGTGCAGAGTCCGCATTCTTAGCCATAAAAACTTTTTCAACCACCAGTACGTCGGGAATGTAGCTGGTGATGACCGCAGAAATTCCATCGTAGATGGTCTTCAGACGCTGTGATTGACTGCTGCCCTCGGTACGCACGCAACCACTATCGACATACGCTAGGCCACCGTCACTCGCAACGTTGACCACCCCGAACCCAGTAATGCGGGAGCCTGGATCAATGCCCAGCACGCGCATCACTTAGATGAGTATCCCAGGGAATGTGGTCATGGGTCTTGCGTATCTTTCAGGCCTGCTGTTGTTTCGCCAACTCTTCTGGAAAGTCAGCGTTGGTGTGGACGTTCTGCACATCGTCCAAATCCTCGAGCATCTCTAAAAGCCGTAATGTCTTTTCCGCATCTTCACCGGATAGCGGCACGGCGGTAAATGCGCGCTGGGTCACTTCCGCCATTTCTGGTGCAAATCCGCTGGCCTTCATGGCATCGCGGATGGCTTCGAAACTTTGCGGTGTCGTAATGACGTCGTGTGTCCCGTCGTCATTGGTGACGACGTCCTCAGCACCTGCCAATATCGCCGCCTCCATGATGGCTTCCCCGTCGACGTCGGCGGGAAAACTGAGCATGCCTTGCTTGTTAAATAGATAGGCGACCGAACCATCGGTACCGAGATTACCACCATGCTTGGTGAACGCATGGCGCATCTCGCCTACGGTTCGCTTTCGATTGTCGGTCGTGCACTCGATAAGTATGGCTACGCCTCCCGGCCCAAATCCCTCGTACCGCACGTCCTCATAGTTCACACCATCGAGATCGCCAGCGCCGCGTTTGATGGCGCGCTCGACGTTGTCCTTAGGCATATTCTGCGCCATCGCCTTATCGATGGCGGTTCGCAATCTCGGATTACCTGCCGGATCTTCCCCACCAAGACGCGTGGCAGCAGTGATCTCACGGATTAATTTAGTGAAAAGCTTGCCACGCCGGGCATCTTGCGCACCTTTTCGGAAACGGATATTGGCCCATTTGCTATGGCCGGCCATAGATATGCTTGCTATATCGAGTATGCCTGAGGCTCCAAAGCGGCCGGCAGCAGTTTACCACTAGCGCTAATGGACCCCAACCGGGGCCAAAACGGACTGACAAGCGGCAGTAAGGGGCCGGTCGACACGCCCAATCGGGACATAGCTGGGCCCCGCAGCTGGGGTAGGGTCAGCGACTGCCATTAACGGTCCGTTTGAAAGCGCCCGTGTTTCAGAAACCAACACACCTGATGCGCAACCTGCGACGACACGACCATTGCGGTGTGCGATACATGCAACGTAGTGATGTCGGTGGCGCCTGGCAACTGGGCCTCCGCCGCCGAGACCACGCCATCATTAGGTCGCGGGAACCGTGGAAACAATCGCCCCATACCGATGCTAATGTCACCGGCAATCACCCCAATATCTCGGTCTACCGGCCGCCAGTGCGTCGGCATCCCCGCCAAAAGCTGTTGCATAGAGCGCCCCGTAATCTTACGCCCAAGCGCGGTCCGTACCAGCACCGACGCCGGGTAACTACCGCCGTGGGGCGCACCCAGCGTTACGATGCGGCCCGGTGGCTGCGCTGGGTGCTGATGAAACAGCGCTCGAATGACAATACCCCCAAGGCTGTGTCCAACCAGGTGCACTAGCGGGCGCTTCAAGTGGACCAAAAAACGCTGCAAACGCTCCGCGTTTTGCAGGAGATTTTGGCTAACCGACGGGTATGAAAACGGACAGGTTTCGAATCCGTAGCGCGCCAACCGCTGACCTAGCACATACAAACTCCAGCCTGACAGCCACAGGCCGTGAACGAGCACCACTGTCTCTTGGCTGGCGCTACGCTCCAAAGTTGCACGTCGCCTGGATTAAATCGATTGCCTCCCGGTTGGTCCACGACGTTACGCGTTGCGACGCCTCAGCAAATGGTAACCAAACAAACGCTGCATGCTCTACCGCATTCATGGTAATCATCACTTCCTCCGGCAACTCCAGCGAAAACATGTGCTCAAGGTTTTCTTTCGTCTCCGGCCGATAGCGATGCGCCCACTGTGGCAAGATTTGGAATCGGAAGGTCTTTTCCCAGTTACGTAGGCCATCATTTACCACAAGGCCGGTCTCTTCGCTGAGTTCGCGACACGCAGTGACTTCGGGATCGCTTTCATCCCATCTCATACTGCCAGTAACCGATTGCCACCAACCGGTTTGGTCTGAGCGCCGTAACAACAATACTGTGCCGGCTCGCGTGTAAACGACAACCAGTACCGACTCCGGCCTTTTATGTTTAGACATAACTACTGACAAACTATTGTTTCGCGGGCGTGGACGGTCTGCGTAGTTTTATGTGTAGTTCGCGTAGCTGCCGGTCATCGACAAGGCTTGGCGCCTCGGTCATCAAGTCCGCCGCCTTTTGTGTCTTCGGAAACGCAATTACATCACGAATCGACTCAGCACCGGCCATCAGCGCCACAATACGATCGAGACCAAAAGCAATGCCACCATGTGGTGGTGCGCCATACTTCAAAGCCTCCAACAAAAAACCAAACTTCTCACGTGCCTCTTGCTCTTCTATGCCAAGCGCTGCAAACACCTTCTGCTGCATATCCAGCCGATGGTTACGAATCGAACCGCCGCCGATTTCGCTGCCGTTGACGACTAGATCATATGCGCGTGACATCACATTGGCAGGATCAATGTCCACGCGTTCTGCATCCGCTTCTGTCGGCGCCGTGAAAGGATGATGAAGCGCCATCCAGCGCTTAGCGTCTGGGTCGTATTCAAACATAGGAAAGTCAACGATCCAGACCGGTTGCCAGCCACCTTCTACGATGCCCGTGTCGGTACCAAGCCGCAGACGCAGTGCACCTAGGGCATCGTTAACCACGTCGGCCCGATCAGCGCCAAAGAACAACATATCACCCGCCTGGGCACCGGTACGTTCTACAATCGCGCTTACAACCGGGTCAGGCAGAAACTTGAGAATTGGCGATTGCAAACCATCACGCCCTTTAGCAGGGTCATTGACCCTTATATAGGCCAACCCCTTGGCCCCGTAATTGCCGACAAAGTTTGTGTAGTCATCGATCTCCTTGCGGGTGAGGTCGCCACCAGCGGGCAAGCGTAATACGGCGACCCGACCGCCGCTGCGGTTAGCTGGCTGCGAGAACACCTTGAATTCGACATCCTTCATCAGGTCGCCAACGTCAACTAGCTCGAGCGCATTGCGTAGATCGGGTCGATCGGTGCCATAGCGGGCAAGCGCCTGCGCATGGGTCAGCCGGGGAAAGGGATCCGGTAAATCTATATCGAGCACCACCTTGAACAGATCACGGATCATTGCCTCCATCAGCGCCATGATGCGGTCTTCGCCCATAAAGGATATCTCTATGTCCAACTGGGTGAATTCCGGCTGGCGATCGGCGCGTAGATCCTCATCGCGGAAGCAGCGTACGATCTGGTAATAGCGTTCGAACCCCGCCACCATCAAGATCTGCTTGAAAATCTGAGGTGATTGCGGCAAAGCGAAAAAATGACCAGGATAGGTACGCGCCGGTACCAGATAGTCGCGAGCCCCCTCAGGTGTAGATTTCGTTAGCATCGGCGTTTCGATGTCGACGAAACCCCGGTTCTCCAGGAAATTACGCAGGGTAGTCGTCACCCGATGGCGTAGACGGATATTCTCTTGCATGACTGGTCTACGCAAATCGAGATAACGATGCTTCAATCTCACCGCCTCACCGACATCTGATTCGTCGAGTTGAAACGGTAACACACCCGACTCATTTAGAATCTCTAGCTGGGCACCGACAACTTCCACCTGACCCGTATGAAGGCCTGGGTTTTCGGTCCCGGCCGGACGTTGACGCACCTGACCCGTCACGCGCAGTACATACTCGTTACGGATGCTCTCCGCCAATTCAAATACTTGTGAGTCAACTGGATCGAACACGACTTGCACGATGCCTGCACAGTCTCGCAGGTCGATAAAGATCAACCCGCCGTGATCTCGGTAGCTATGTACCCAACCACACAAGGTAACCTCTTGGTCGACTAAGGATTCATCGACCTGTCCACAATAATGGCTACGCATCGTGTTCTTGTACTACCTCTGGTTAGACGGCCCAGCGAGGATAGACGTCACTTATTCTTTTCACCACCGGCAACCAACGCATCTTTCCTTTCCTTGGGCACCACCACGCCGGCAGACATGATCATCTTGATCCCCTCGTCTATCGTCATATCTAACACGATCAGATCATTAGTAGGCACCGCTAAAAAGAAGCCAGAGGTAGGATTCGGCGTTGTCGGTACGAATAGATGACTCACCGAACCTCCGACTTTAGCTTCTATCTCGGGCGCGCCCTGCTCTCCGGTCAAAAACGCCAGCGTCCATAGCCCCTTTCGTGGATACTCAATCAAGACGACGCTACGGAAAGACTTCCCGCCGCCAGAGAACATCGTCTCCATGACCTGCTTGACACCCGAATAGATCGAACGCACTAGCGGAATGCGAGCCACCACGCGTTCACCAAGACGCACAAGTTTGCGGCCAAACAAGTTGGCAGCGATCATACCGGTCACTAAGACTACGACAACCGTTAGCAGTACACCCAGCCCGGGAATTCTAAACCCCAACAAGTTTTCAGGGCGTAGGCCAGGTGGCAGTAACAGCAGTGTCCGGTCCATCAGGTCGATCAAAAACTTGATCACCAAGAATGTGAACCCGAGCGGAACCCAGACGAGAAGTCCAGCGATAAGGTAACGTCGAATGTGGCTCATCGGCGCTAATCGTCGCTACTACTAGAACCGCCAGCCTTTTTCTTGTCTTTAGTTTTTTCTTCCTTCTTAGGCTTGGATTCAGGTTCGGAGTCTTTCTTCATTTTGCTCTTACCACCGTCCTTGAAATCAGTCACATACCACCCGGTACCTTTAAGTTGGAAACCGGCGGCCGAAACTAGCTTCTTCAGCTTCGATTTGCCGCAGACCGGGCAATCCCTCAATGCTGCGTCACTGAACTTCTGGATAGCCTCAAGCTCGTGGCCACAAGCTTCGCATCGATACTCATAGATTGGCATTCTTGCTAACTCCGAAAATACACCGCCCCTTGTCAGATGGGCGTATTGCACGCATAGATCAACGGCACATTATAGCGAGCCCCCGTGGGTAACGCATTATTTCCTAAGCGATGTTTGTCGATAAAGGCAGCTCCACCCACCCGGCTACGAATAATGGTGCGAACTCGTCCCAGACGCCGCTTGAGTCGTGCTGTCGAAGAAGCGGCGCGACTGAAACACGGTGCCATAAAACCGACTAGCACCTACGCGTGCGTGACGTTTCAGCAGGAAGTCAAACAGTAGCGGATTGTAATGACGGACCTCTGAAATAACTTTAGCTACACTCTCGCTGATATAGCCCATGATAACCATCTGGCGCAATGAAAATATGGGCAGCACGCCGGGTAGTGGGTAGTCAGACCCGTTCAATAGTCGAGGATGCCAATCGTTTCGTGTGAGAAGCCTCGATGGCGTCGGGCCGGTACGGATGGATGGAGGCGATCCATTTAAATCGATTGGGCCAGATACCACTGGCGCCCACGCCGAGCAGATGGATATGGACATCCCAGAAGTAATTAGGGTCAATCCCTTCCCAGGCAGCCTGCACCAGTTCGCGGTGTGCCAGGTGTAGCGGCAATACATCCCGCGAGCAGGCATTCCATATATCATCGTCAGGCCAGTACTTGCACCCACCCGCGGCGAGCCCAGCCATGCCCAAGGTTGACAGAAACGAACGCCGGTTCATTCAGACCCCCATTGCTGCCAACTTGATGGCGGCAGACGTGACGTCCGGTGGGCCACGCACGTGCATGTAACGGCCCAACCCATTAAACTTGCCTAACAAGGCTGGTTGGAAGCGGTCAACAAGCGAAGATCCGACGGTCGGTGTGTCGGAACAGATGAGCGGGCTAATGAATGCGTCGCCTTTCGGTTCGCGGCGATGGTGATTCTTGCTCACTGTCATCAAGCCTAAGGTTTAAAAGAAAAAACTGTCGGCCGCATTGACGAGTTTGAAAGATAGTTGATCGGCTCAGCACCAGATTCCCTAGGTGGCAGTCTTCCGATCATTGCCACCAACCAACCCTCAGGGTCAGGCACGAAAGGGATTGTAAATTAATGGATTAAGAAAAGTTTGGAATCTTTTTTCTCAACTCACTATGATTGACTCGGCTACGGACAGGTTGGAGGGCAGGCAATCCAGCTCCATCTGCGTGTCCACTTTTTCGAACAAACGCTACCCTCGGTGCTGTCTATTATGCTAAGTTACTACCGCACAAAACTATCCCCAACCTCCTCAAGGGAGCGATAAATGCCAACAAAACCATCGACGAAGTCAGAAATCTACACCTACATTTCTGAGCGCGCCACTTTAAAAAAGAAAGAGGTGGGTGCGGTATTCGACGCGCTCGCCGACATGATTTCGCGGGACTTAAAACGGGGTGTCGGTGTCTTTAACGTTCCTGGGTTGATGAAGATCAAGGCCGTACACAAACCTGCTGTCCCGGAACGCAGAGGCATTAACCCATTCACTAAAGAAGAGACGACCTTCAAGGCCAAACCAGCGCGCAACGTAGTCAAGGTCCAGCCGCTGAAGGGCTTGAAGGATATGGTCTAACGAAGTCTCTTTTCTTTTCCGATCTCAGTGAGACGAATCTAGCCCAAGGACGGGCAGCACTGCCTGCGCGCCGTCTTGAAGTACCGCATAGGCACGGGGGTCGTTGCTACCGGTGCGGGTCGGTTATGGCCGTATGCTGGCTCAGCGCCGCGGCGCGGGCGTTTGCGCGCCATAACCACCGCCACCGGGCGTCTCGATCACAAAAACGTCACCGGGGTTCATATCGACCTGATCACAGCCGGCCAACTCAAGCGTACGGCCGTCTGTACGCTCTACGCGGTTGATCCCCAAGGCACCTGACCCACCCCCGTGAACACCAAATGGCGGGACAGCGCGTCGGTTGGAGAGAATCGCGGCAGTCATCGGTTCGAGGAACCTTATGCGCCGAACTGCGCCGTTACCCCCTCGTCTGTGGCCAGCACCGCCGCTACCGTGGCGGATGGAGAAACTTTCCACCAGCACCGGGAAACGCCACTCCAATACCTCTGGGTCGGTAATACGCGAATTGGTCATGTGGGTGTGGACTGCGTCAGTACCGTCAAAATCGGGTCCAGCGCCGGACCCGCCACAGATCGTTTCGTAGTATTGCCAGCGCGCGCTACCAAAAGTGAAGTTGTTCATCGTGCCCTGTGCTGCCGCCATAACCCCTAACGCCCCATATAGCGCGTCAACGATGCACTGTGAGGTCTCGACATTACCCGCCACCACTGCGCCCGGATGTTTGGGACTAAGCATGCTTCCTTCGGGTATGATGATTTCGAGTGGCTTAAGGCAACCGGCATTCAACGGAATATTGTCCGCTACCAGCGTCCGAAATACGTAAAGCACCGCCGCCTTACAGACCGCGGTTGGTGCATTGAAATTGCTCATCTGTTGATCCGAAGTCCCGGTGAAATCAATGCATGCCCGACGGGCAGATCGGTCAATGCTGATGGCCACGCGCACGACACTGCCGTCATCTAGCTGATAGGCAAAATCCCCGTCCTTCAGAACATCAAGAACACGGCGCACTGATTCTTCGGCATTGTCTTGTACGTGACCCATAAACGCGTGCACAGTGTCGAGGCCAAAATGGTCGATCATCTTGTGCAAGCCCTGCACCCCGGCCTCATTAGCCGCGATCTGGGCCTTAAGATCGGCAATGTTCTGATCGGGATTGCGTGCTGGATAACGCCCCGAAGTGAGAAGTCTTCTTAACTCAGCTTCGCGCAGCCGACCGCCGTCTACCAGCATGAAGTTGTCTATGAGTACGCCCTCTTCCTCGATATTAACGCTGTTTGGTGGCATCGACCCCGGGGTGATTCCACCTATATCAGCATGGTGTCCACGT
The DNA here is from genome assembly GCA_964194625.1 of Acidiferrobacterales bacterium. Taxonomy (GTDB): domain Bacteria; phylum Pseudomonadota; class Gammaproteobacteria; order Acidiferrobacterales; family SPGG2; genus SPGG2. The sequence goes on along the minus strand of CAXMNC010000313.1, from coordinate 25,946 downwards.
GCACCCACGTACAGCAAAATGTTCTCGCCGGCTTCGTCGAATACAGGTGTGATAACAGTAACATCGGGTAGGTGGGTACCACCGTTGTAAGGGGCATTGAGAGCATAGACGTCGCCGAGTTTCATGGTTGCCCGGCACTGGCTAATGACACTCTGCACGCTCTCACCCATTGACCCTAGGTGAACTGGGATATGGGGCGCGTTTGCTACCAGTCCGCCATCAGCATCGAAGATTGCGCAGGAGAAGTCCAGGCGCTCCTTCATGTTTACTGAATGGCTGGTGTTCTGCAGGATTGTGCCCATCTGCTCTGCAATGGACATAAACAGATTGTTAAATATCTCGAGTCGCACTGGATCGACCCGAGTACCGACAGCGGTACTACGTGCTAATGGAGTGACTCGACTTAGAACTATGTCATTGCGCGCCGTGAGCTCCGCACTCCAGCCAGGTTCTACAACGATGGTACTGTTCGCTTCGACGATGATTGCTGGCCCCACAACGTAGTTGCCAGGCGCTAACTGATCGCGCGTAAAAATCGATGCTTTACACTGAGTCTCGCCATCGTGAGTGGCGTTGGCAGTATACATGTCGACCTGGTCGACGCACTTGCCAGAGTAACTGGACGCATCGTCACTTGGTGATAGCGCAACCAGATCGTCGCGGACGTCACCCACCCCGATTACTTCGACCGAGGCGGCTTCAACCACCAGCGCTTTGTCGGGATCTATGAATCCGAAACGTCGCCGGTGAGCGTGCTCGAAACGCTTACTGATATCGACTGGCGTGCCGTAGTCAACGATTAATGCTGTATCCGTACCGTCATAACGCACATGGACTTTGCGCACGCTTGAGATTTCGTGATCGGCGAGTCCCTGGTATTCCATCTCTACCCGGCCGTCCGATTCAAGGCCCGCAAATATTTGATCGAGCCGTGGTACAAGGTTATTGGCCAACTTCGCCTCAACCGCTTGCTCACGCATGACTCGCCTGTCAGCCAGGCCCATACCATATGCTGACAGCACCCCCGCATAGGGATGTATAAAAACTTTCGATATATCGAGCGCATCCGCGACCAAGCACGCATGCTGAGGTCCAGCGCCACCGAAGCAACAAAGCGCATATTCAGACACGTCATAACCGCGCTGCACCGAAATCTTACGGATCGCGTTGGCCATGTTCTCCACCGCAATCTCAAGAAATCCGTGCGCAACTTGTTCGGGTGTGCGCACATTTCCGGTAGCAGCCTCTATATCTGCGGCGAGCGTACTAAACTTGGCACGCACGACATCCACATCCAAGGGCAGCTTGCCGCCAGGGCCGAAAACTTTAGGGAAGTAACTAGGTATGATCTTTCCCACCATTGCGTTGCAGTCGGTAACCGTAAGCGGTCCGCCGCGACGGTAACAAGCCGGCCCCGGGTCAGCACCCGCTGATTCGGGCCCGACGCGAAAGCGATTGCCATCGAAACGTATAATCGAGCCACCGCCAGCCGCAACCGTATGGATGTACATCATCGGCGCACGCATGCGGACACCGGCTACTTCGCTCTCAAATGTGCGCTCGAATTCCCCGTCATAATGCGATACGTCCGTAGAGGTACCGCCCATATCAAATCCGATAATCTTTTCGAACCCCGCAGCGACGCTGGTACGCGCTGCGCCCACCACGCCAGCGGCGGGGCCAGACAAAATACTGTTCTTACCTTGGAAAAAACGACTATCCACCAGGCCGCCGTTCGACTGCATGAACAGCAAGCGTGTACCACTGAGCTGTGCGGCCACGGTGTCTATGTAACGTCGGAGTATTGGTGACAGATAGGCATCGACAACCGTCGTATCGCCGCGACCTACTAACTTCATTAGCGGACTCACCTCGTAGGAAGTCGACACCTGAGTAAAGCCGATCGACCGTGCCAGCTCGGCCACCTGCTTTTCATGTTGTGGACAGCGATAGCTGTGCATGAATACGATCGCGACCGATCGTATGCCATCGTCAAAAGCCGCTTGCAATTCAGATCGAGCAGCACCAGTATCTAGCGGCACCAGCTCCTCACCGTCGGCACGATAACGGCCATCTATTTCTATCACGCGCTCATAGAGCAGCTCGGGCAAAACGATGTGGCGTGCAAAGATCCGCGGCCGATTCTGATATCCGATCCGCAGGATGTCGCCAAAACCACATGTTACTACTAGTAATGTACGTTCGCCTTTGCGTTCCAACAACGCATTGGTCGCCACAGTCGTACCCATCTTGACCGAATCGATGAGATCGACCGGTATGGGTGCATCAGAAGTAAGGCCGAGCACATCGCGAATGCCTTGTAAGGCAGCGTCGGAGTAATGTTCTGGGTTTTCAGACAACAATTTGTGTGTTACTAGCTTGCTATCGGGTGAGCGCGCGACCACGTCCGTAAATGTGCCGCCGCGGTCTATCCAGAACTGCCAAGTCCTCTTAGACATAGCGACACACAAGAAAAGAGCAATAGGTGTTTAACAAGGTACTAGTGTCTACCGGTAAGTGGTACAAACGCCACCGGAAGAATGCGTTTTTGAGTGATCGATCCCGCCTTGTCCTTCTGCACGAGCATTAAGGTCTGACCGGAGTACGAAGTACCCACGGGAATCGCCATGCGGCCACCAGGTTTAAGTTGGTCAACAAGTGACTTTGGTATGGTCTCGGCCGCTGCTGTAACCATAATGGCATCGAACGGCGCGTGCTGACTCCAACCATGATAGCCATCAGCGACACGAAATTCGATGTTTGTCCCACCCATCGCACTCAAGCGCTCTTGGGCCTGTTCGCTGAGGCCCCTGATCACTTCGACGGTATATACCTGCTTCGCGAGTTCACTCAATATTGCTGTCTGATAACCACAACCTGTGCCGACTTCCAAAACAATGTCGTCATTACGCAGCGCCAAAAGGTCGGTCATTAATCCGACAATGTAAGGTTGAGATATCGTTTGGCCAAAACCGATATTGAGAGGTTCATTGAGGTAGGCAAACGGTTCTTTATCTGATGGCACGAACTTGTGACGTGCAACCTTATTCATGACGACCATGACACGCGCGTCGAACGAGCCCTTTCCAGTGAGACGGCTGGTATGCTCAACCTCAGCCTCGATCTCTTGGACCATGCGTGCCCTTTCTTTTGTGTACGGATCCTCTGCAATCATGGGTAGTGAAAATTAACGATTACGGCACCCAAACAATCAACTTGTTTCCCTGATGCGTTCTAGACGCAGACGCCCACGCTCATCAAAGAGACGCCGTACCGCCACAGAAACGGCTGCGACAGTACCGAACCCCGTACTACCAGCGAGCATGAACATAATAAGGATTTGATATTTTACGGCTTCTAATGGTGGCGTACCGGCTAGGATCTGGCCGGTCATCATGCCAGGGAGACTTACTATACCTGCTACCGCCATCGCGTTAATGGTCGGAATCATGCCACTGCGTATACTGTCATTACGTATATCCTCGATGACCTGCTTCCAGGTGTGGCCCAACATCAATCGGTTCTCAATCAACCCACGTTGCTGACGAGTGCTTTGTGTCAATCGGTCCAGCGCTAACGCAATTCCGGTCATCGTATTACCAAGCATCATGCCTAATAGCGGAATGGCGTATCGCGGCGCATACCAGGGCTCAGTATCGATAACGACCAGCAACACCAAGATAGTAATGGCGAAGGTCGATACAAACATAGAGAAACTGCCGACCCCGAATCCCCACCAGCCTATCAACCGGTATCGCTGCCGGGCCACCACCTCCCAACCCGCCACCAGCAACATGGCCATTGCAATAAGGGTGATCCAACCCAGATTTACGTTATCAAACAAAGCGTTAAGAACCAAACCGACTAACAACAACTGCACCACTGTGCGCGCACCGGCGATCACCAGCTGTTTACCAATGGCTAGACCCATCGGCAAAGACAACGCCGCCAGCGCCAATACTAGTCCGGCTGCCAACGCCAAATCGATAGGAGTCAACGAAACTATCTTCATTTCATGCTATTTGGATCGCTAGATGTCATGCGGAGATGTTGATCGCCGACACGTTTGATCTGTCGTGGATCATGACTAACCCACAACACTGGGATCTTGTGCTTGGATCGATACATGGCAATTAGTTTCTCGACGCGACGCACATTCTTGGGGTCAAGGCTTGCGGTCGGTTCATCCAACAGCAGTGCCTTAGGGCGCTGATTAAGTAACCGCAGCAAGGCCAGGCGTTGTCGTTCGCCAGTCGAAAGGCCGACAATTCTGCGATCAAGGACCTTGGCGCCGAAATCCAATTGCTCGAGTCCGACAATTTGAGCTTCAGCGAAATGTGCACCAACCCGCTCAAACCACCAATGGCTCTCTGCCGGCAGCAACCCCACGTTGCGACGCCATGTCGGACCATCGACGCTCATATGCTCGAGATTTCCGAGAAAAACTCGGCCATCAAACAGGTCCAGATCGGCAATGGCCCGTAACAGCAAAGTCTTGCCGACACCTGATGGCCCTGAAAGACAAAGACACTTGCCCGAAGGCACGCTCAGGCTTATCGGTTTCAAGAACTTGTTTGACAGTTTGACTACACGCAAACGACTCACGGAACTGCCTCATCTTTCTGAGGCACTAATCTCTCCAGCGCCGATCGGACATGCTGCGGCATGGACACCGGTTTTTGAGTCTGTCGGTCTACAAATACGTCTACAAAGTAACCCGCCGCCGCTGGTTGATCTTGGTGCTGCCTGAACAAACCGATTTCATAGCGCACACTTGAATTACCTAGTCGTGCAACTCGTAGGCCAGCGTCAACGACTTCTGGAAAAGACAACGACTGATAATATCGGCACTTACTCTCAACCGTAAATGGCAGCACCGCCCCTGTGAGGACGTCGATCTGTGCCTCGACCATCAAGTAATGCATTATCGCCGTATCGAAATAGGAATAGTAAACAACGTTATTGACATGGCCATATATATCGTTGTCTTTCCAACGTGTCGGTATCGCCAGGAAATGCCGAAAACAACCCCTGGCTTCATTGGCTGTCGGTGCGTCGTTAGACATGCGTACGATTTCTCAGCAACGATGTAGATCCATAGATGAACAATTCTCAGTACAATCTGATCACGGTATACTACGTTTCTGAGCACATCTTGAAGGCTGCGAAAATATCATAAAGGAGGACGTGTATTCATGCCAGAAGAAACGATATTCAGTAAAATTATTCGCCACGAAATCCCAGCGACCATCCTATTTCAAGACGAACGTGTCACCGCCTTCGCCGACATCAGTGCACAGGCCCCAACGCACATACTCATTGTCCCGAACAAGATCATTCCAACTGTGAACGATGTCACGCCCGCCGATGAAGCAGACCTCGGCTACATGTTTGTCGTCGCCGCAAAGCTCGCGAAGGAGCAAGGGATCGCCGACCAAGGTTATCGACTCATTGTTAATTGTGGGCACGACGGTGGCCAAGAAGTGTATCACTTACATATGCACCTACTCGGTGGACGTCGTCTGGGCCGAATGCTGAAGACGAATTAGCTTCTAGATTAACCGCAACCGCGTTTGCCATCCAAGTCTCGCTGACGCAACTCCATCCGGCGCACCTTGCCGGTGGTAGTCATCGGCACTTCCTTAATGAATTCGATCTCGCGGGGGTATTCGTAGGTCGCTAGACGAGTACGTACGGACACTTGGATATCCGTTTTCAGTTCATCCGTTGGCTCATAGCCTTTAGCCAACACAATAAATGCTTTGACAATGCTGCCGCGCAGTTCATCGGGGCTGCCGATAACCGCCGCCTGAGCGACGGCGGCATGCTTCAATAGACAATCCTCAATCTCTCCAGGGCCGATACGATAGCCTGCGCTAGAAATGACATCATCTTTACGACCAACAAACCAAAGATATCCGTCGTCATCCCAGTGCCCGACATCACCCGTGCAAAACCACTCGCCAATGAATTTCTCGCGAGTCGCTTCTTCCTTGCCCCAGTAGTTAAGGAACATGACCGGATCATCGATCCGAGCTGCAAGTTCGCCAGGCTCGCCAATCGGCATTGGCTGGCCTTCCCCGTCGATGACACCTATCGAATGCCCCGGGTAGGGCTTACCCATTGAGCCCGGCTTAACCGGCATGATCTCGCTGCAGTTGCCGACCAGATAGTTGAACTCGGTCTGCCCCCACATCTCGTTAACCGACACTCGCAATGCGTCCTCGGCCCAACGAAAAACCTCTTCGCCCAGTGTCTCACCGGCCGACATGATGCTGCGGAAAGCGAGTTTGAAGCGGCTGCCGATGTCCGGTACCTGTCGCATCATCTTCAGCGCGGTCGGTGGGATAAAGGCGTTCTTGACTTCATACTTCTCAAGCAAATGGCAAACTCGCTCAGCATCGAACTTGCCACCTTCATAAGCAAGAATAGGTCTGCCGTAATACCAGGATGGCAACAATCCATCCATAAGACCACCGGTCCAGGCCCAATCGGCCGGCGTCCAGAACATATCGTCCTCGCGTGGAAAGAAGTTCTGCGACAATTCGAAGCCAGGCAGGTTTCCCAGTAACGAGCGATGGGCAACCAACGCGCCCTTGGGCGGGCCGGTGGTCCCCGACGTATAGATCAAAAGAGCTGGGTCATCGGCGCCGGTGTTAACGGCTTGCAGTGAATCTTTTGCCTTTTCGAGTAACGGCCAGAACCCCATCCGCCCTTGAGCATCATCACAACCGATGATTACATCAAGGTCCGGCAACTGTTGCTTCATATCTGCCAACATGTCCGAATGACTTGTGCCCGTTATCACTACCTTTGCGCCACTATCGCGCAATCGATACTCCAACGCGTCGCACCCGAACAGAATGGAAAGTGGTAAGGCTATGGCGCCGATCTTGTATATCGCAAGGTGGGCAATACCGGTCTCGACCCGTTGCGACAAGATGATGGCAACGCGGTCGCCACGACTGACGCCGAGGGCACGCAACGCATTGGCAAACCGATCGGACAGTGACTTGATTTGCCCAAACGTAAACGACTTTGTGTCGCCTCGGTCGTTCTCGTAAAAAAGCGCGATGTCGTTGGACCGCTGCCTGTGTTTATCACAGACCTCATAGGCGATGTTGAAGTGGGTAGGAATTTCCCACCGAAACGAAGCACAAATCTCGTCGAAGTTTCGCTGGCCGGGTCCAATGAGTCTCATAGCGTTAAACCGCGAGTAGCAAGTGTGAAGTGGCAAGTAGCAAGGCTACACATCCAGGGGCCCGGTTCGTAAAGTACGCAGTCAATAAATGTCCTTACCACTTACAGCTTGCTAGTTGGTACTTCTTGCTTGTCACTTACTACTGCAACTTGCAGCGCGTTACTTACTAATTGCCACTTGCAACTTGTTACTTGCTACTTTTTTGCGATTTCGCCAAAGCTTGATCGATGTCCCACAGAATATCGTCCAAGGTCTCGAGCCCCACCGAAATACGAACCATATCAGGTGTCACACCAGCGGCAGCCAGTTCTTCCTCCGACAGTTGGCGATGCGTGGTTGAAGCCGGATGGATGATAAGCGTTTTGGCGTCGCCTACATTTGCAAGATGGCTGAGAAACTGTGCGCCCTCTATGAACTTCACACCCGCCTCGAGACCCCCCTTGACCCCAAAGGATAAGACCGCGCCGGCACCATTAGGCAAGTACTTTTCCGCCAATGCATGCTGTGGGTGATCCGGTAAACCAGCGAACTTTACCCAGCTCACAGCCGGGTGCGCTTGTAGAAACTGCGCAACTCCCATCCCATTTGCGCAGTGTCTATCCATTCGCACATGAAGCGTTTCCAGGCCCTGGAGAAACAAAAATGCGTTAAATGGGCTCAGGGTAGGCCCCAACGTCCGCAGCGTTTCACAGCGAGCCTTCATCGTGTAGCCGAAGTCTCCGAAGGTTTCGTAGAAGCGAATCCCGTGATAACCCTTAGAGGGCTCCATCATGCCCGGAAACTTGCCGTTGTCCCAGGGGAACTTGCCGGACTCGATCAACACCCCGCCAATCGACGTACCATGCCCACAAATAAACTTGGTGGCCGAATGAACAACGATGTCTGCGCCGTGCTCGATGGGTCGACATAGGTACGGGCTGGCAAGCGTGTTGTCCACGACCAGTGGGATATCATGCTCATGAGCGATGGCCGCTACTGCTTCGAGGTCAAGTATATTATTAAGTGGATTGCCAATGGTCTCCGCGTAAAGCAATTTTGTCTTTAGGGTAATCGCTCGCCTGAAATTCTCCGGCTCGTCAGGATCAACGAAGGTCGTTTCGATTCCGAACTTTTTGAACGTGACCGCGAACTGCGACACCGTCCCACCATATAATGTGCTAGCGGAAACTATGTGATCGCCGGCCTCCAGGAGCGTTAGGATTGCCGTCATCTGTGCCGCCATTCCAGAAGAAACGGCAACCGCCGCGCGTCCGGCCTCCAGCGCCGCCATGCGCTCTTCAAATACGGCGTTGGTGGGATTGGTCAAACGGCTATAGATGTTACCGAATGTCTGTAGATTGAATAGGCTGGCGGCGTGATCGGCGCTATCAAAGACATAAGCGGCGGATTGATAGATCGGCGCGGCGCGGGCAGCAGTAGCAGGATCAGGTAGCTGTCCTGCATGCAGGCACAATGTTTCGATACCGAACTCTCTGTCGGCCATAGCTATTTACTCCCTACTGATACAGTGCTATCAATTCGAAATAACTTTGGTTCTCTTTGACGAGATGACCTTGGTATTGACGCCAATGAAGTTAAGGCCGCCAAACAAACGCCCGTGTTCGATCTTCATACAACGATTCATGACAACTTCCAGTCCGGCCTCACGCGCCTGTTCTGCCGCTTGCTGATTTACGATGCCGAGCTGCATCCAAACAACTTTAGCACCCATCTTGATGGCATCATCGACGAACGGTTGTACCTTATCCGCTCGTTGAAATAGCTGAACAACGTCGATCGGCTCCGCTATTTCGGACAGGCTTGCATAGCATCGTTCGCCAAGAATTTCCTCGTACCGCGGGTTAACCGGAATAACGCGATACCCGTGTTCCTGGAGATATTTTGCGGCGAAGAAACTGGGCCGATACCAGTTAGCCGATAGACCCACACAAGCAATCACTCGATTTTCATCGAGGATTCGTCGCAACACTGGAATGTCAGTCATCGCTACCGGTACCTAATCGTATTTTCGAATATCATCGATAACCTTGCCATCGCTGGCTAGGCTGCCGATGGCAGCAAACGCAACGTCACCGCGTAGTTTGCACACATCTCGCAGGCTGGTGACAATAGCATTTGCGAGCTCAGTACTCGCGCCTCCCTCCGTTTCGCAATGCAATGTCATGGTGTCATTGCTAGCCTGACGGTCGACCACTAACCGGCCTTTCTTTATTTCTGGGTGCCGTTTAACGATCTCGGCCACCTGTGTAGGCGTGACGAACATACCGCGCACTTTAGTGGTTTGATCGGCGCGGCCCATCCAGCCCTTGATACGCATGTTGGTACGACCACATGGGCTTACGCCTGCCATGATGGCAGACAAATCGCCGGTGGCGAAACGAATCAGCGGATAGTCAGGATTGAAAGTGGTGACAACAACCTCACCGACCTCGCCATCAGGCACAACATCCCCCGTGCCCGGCCGTACGATTTCGACGAGCACGCCTTCATCGACGATCAACCCTTCCTTGGCGGGTGACTCATAGGCAATGAGTCCCAAGTCCGACGACGCATAGCATTGCAATACCTCGACCCCATGATTACTGATTTCGGCCCGCAGGCTTGCCGGCAAGGCCTCACCGGATACCACCGCCTTGCGCAGACTAGTCGTATCGAGATTCATTTCGGCGGCCTTATCCAAGATGATCTTGAGGAACGAAGGCGTGCCAGTATAGCCATCCGGGCGCAGGTCGTTGACTGATTGCGCCTGCAACTCAGTTTGCCCAACCCCGGCCGGAAATACGGCGCAGCCCAATGCGCGCGCTGCCCCCTCTACCATCGAGCCGGCCGGCGTGAAGTGGTAGGCAAAACTATTGTGCACGAGATCACCACGGCGGAACCCGGCTGCGAATAGCGCCCGCGCAAGACGCCAGTAATCGGGTCGATGGGACTCCGGCTCATAGATTGGACCCGGGGAGGAGAATACACGCGCGAATTCGCCAGGTTCAGCCGTAGCCAGGCCACCAAAGGGCGGATCCTGCTTGGCAAGCGTGGTGAGCTCTGATTTACGCGTTACCGGCAGCTGTGCCAACGCATCAGCAGTGGTGATACTAGCGCTATCAAGGTCGGCAAGGATACGCGCGAATGCCCGCGACCGTCGCTGCGCGTGGTTGATCTGTTCTGGTAGCGCCGCAAACTGGGCTTCCCGTCGCGTTTGCGGATCCCGCGTTTCAAGCTGATCATAGTATTCCACATTTTTGTTCATGGCGACCGACTTTCTCGCGGGACAAACTCAGCCACTGATGTAAGGCGCGGCGCCAGTACGGCATCGCTCGTAAGACGCTAATTACAGGATATCAGGATAACCAACGCTTGCGCCTGCGGTAGTGTTTAAACTCACGGAAGCTCTTACGCTGTTCTCCACTCATCCCCAGATAAAATTCCTTCACGTCCTCGTTCGCCGATAGGGCCTTAGAGTCGCCATCCATGACCATCCGTCCATTTTCCAAGATGTATCCGTATTGCGCATAACGTAGGGCCATATTAGTATTCTGTTCGGCGAGCAAAAAACTTACATTCTCGTTTTCGTTAAGTCTCTTTACGATATCGAAAATCTCTTCTACCAATTGCGGCGCCAAGCCCATCGAAGGCTCATCCAAGAGAATCATCTTCGGCCGCGACATGAGCGCCCGACCCAATGCCGTCATCTGCTGCTCGCCCCCGGAAATGTAGCCCGCCTGTCCGTGACGTCGTTCCTTTAGTTTTGGAAAGTAGCTGTAGACCAACTCTAGGTCTTGCTGAACGCGGGCGCGGCCATCGATGCGTGAATACGCACCCGTAAGTAGGTTTTCTTCCACTGTCAGGTGTTCGAAGCAGTGTCGGCCCTCCATGACCTGAATCACGCCGCGCTTCACCAGATCAGACGGAGTGAGCCTGTCCACGCGTTCGCTCCGATACTCGATGGAACCCTTAGTCACTTCGCCGCGCTCGGCCTTAAGCAGGTTGGAAATCGCTTTGAGCGTGGTGGTCTTACCAGCGCCGTTGGCCCCGAGGAGGGCGACAATGCCCCCCTCGGGAACCTCCAGCGAAACACCTTTCAACACCAAAATGACGCGATCATAGATCACCTCGATGTTGTTTACTGCGAGCAGCGACGCGCCGTTGTTCGTCACGTCGCCCCTTCGCCTTTAACTGCGCACGACCGCTGCTCAGGCGCAATCACGCAGTTCGATATTGTTCTCCGTAGCGTAGTCCGCCGCGGCCCCCTCTATCATCGGACGTACGACATCGCGGAGGGTTGGGATCCAATCGCTGACCATGTTCCACTGCTTGCCGTCCCATTGTTGAATAATAACGGGACCCCCGGTTTCGTGGTCGACACAACTGACCTTGAGTGGCCGCAGCATATCCTTCATGCCGAGCTTCTTCAGGCGTCGCTTGGTTATGTTAAGGTTTTCAAGCCCCCAGCGGACTTGCTCACCGGTCATAGGCTGGTTACCGAACTTTTTCATCGCCGTGCGGATCGCCTCGACGCCGTACATCGCGTTCACCAAGGTACGATTGTAGAGAACCTCGCCCAGATTGTTGTCTTTGGCCTTGGCCTCGTCGCCATCGTAGACATACTTGATGATGTCTTTGTGCACCGGCCAATTAGGACCAGCCCCGTGAAAAGCCGTGGACTTGTAACCAATGGCGCCGTCACCGGCGGGAACCACGTCGGCGTCGGAACCCGACCACCAATTGCCGATGAAGTGATCCATCGGATAGTTGATGGCTGCCGCTTCCTTGACCGCAACCTGGTTCATGACACCCCAACCGGACATGAAGATCCAATCAGGTCGCAGGCGACGGATCTGCAGCCAAGTGGCTTTCTGCTCCTGACCCGGGTGATCGACCGCAAGCAGCGTAAGATCGTAGCCGTACTTGTCAGCCAGCACTTTCAGGGTTGCGTTAGCTTCCTTACCGTAGGCGGAATTGTGATGCACATGGACAATTTTTTTGCCCTTTAACTTGTCAAAACCACCTTCCTGCTGGCCGACGTAATTGATGAAGCCGGATGCCTGGCTCCAATACGTGGCAGGAAAGTTGAAGACCCAAGGGAAGACCCGGCCGTCGGCCGCCGCCGTGCGCCCGTAACCCATGGATAGAATGGGTACCTTGTCCACTGGGGCCTTAGGAATCAGCTGATAGGTAATACCCGTGCTGAAAGGATTAACCAATGACGCGCCGGTGGGACCCTTGTTCTTGAGCTTCTCATAGCACTCTACACCGAGCTTGGTGTTGTACGTGGTCTCACACTCTTCAAACGTGATCTTGACGCCATTGATACCCCCGTCGCGCTTGTTAACGAGGGTGTAGTAATCACGAAACCCATTGGCGACCGGAATCCCGCTAGGTGCATAGGGACCGGTACGATAAACGAGCATGGGGATGAACTGTTCATTCTGCGCCACCGCCTGGGTGACAAACAGACCTGAAAACACGGTCAACGCGCCCAGGCCGACAACGGCTAGTTTACTAAGTTTCATGGTTCCTCCTGTCTATCGGTGGAGTGGTGATTAGTCTTTCACCGCGAGCCGAAAACTCTAGCACGGACGGAACCGGCAGCAAAGGTCCGGCCAGAATAACAATCCTTTAGTACGGAAAAGGCCAGCGACGCAATTTTTCCTTGGCGATTTGCCACAGACGGGCGAAGCCTTGCGGCTCAACGATCAAAAAATAGATGATCAGGCCGCCAAAAATCATTACCTCGAGATGCTTTTGCAGGTCCGTGGCCATAGTAAGGCCAAAAAACTGCGGCGCGTTGGTGAGAAAAACGGGTACCAGCGTGATAAACGCAGCGCCCAGAAATGACCCCAAAATGCTGCCAAGACCTCCGATTATGACCATAAAAAGCACTGGGAACGACACATTCAGAAGGTCGAAGGCCTCCGTCTCCGCGCTGCCTAGCCACAGAAACAGTGTCATGGCGCCCGCGACCCCACAGTAGAACGACGAGATCGCGAACGCCAGCAGCTTGGTTTGAAAGGGGCGGATGCCGATGATCTCGGCGGCGATGTCCATGTCGCGAACGGCCATCCACGCGCGGCCGATGCGCCCGCGCACGAGGTTCTTGGCCGCCAGCGCCAATACCGTTACGAGTATGAGGGCAAGCAGATACCGGGTCTCCGCCGTCGCCTCGGGACCAGTGACCATGATGCCGGCCATCATGCGTGGTGGCGCAGTAATAGTACCGGATGGGTTGTAGTTGTAAAACCAAGGTACCTTATTGAACATCCAGCTCAGAAAGAATTGCGCTGCCAGCGTTGCCACCGCCAAATAGAAACCTTTGATGCGAAGGCTCGGAATACCGAACACGAGACCGACACCCGCGGCGACGAGCCCGGAGAGCAGAAACGCCACGATGACGTTCATATCGGGAAACATCGTCACTAGCTTATAGGTGGAGTACGCGCCGACGGCCATGAAGCCGCCGGTGCCAAGGCTTAGCTGTCCGGCATAACCGGTCAGCAAATTGAGACCGATCGCCGCCATCGAGAAAACGAGAAACGGTATCAGTATCGCCTGCAGCCAGTATTCGCTGAAGACGAACGGCACAATCAGGTAAGCAAAAATGAGTACCGCCGCAACGAACCAGCGATCCTGGATAATCGGCAGCATCGCCTGATCAGCGATGTAGCTGGTTTTAAACTGGCCGGCTTCGCGATATAACATGATTTCGTTAGTCGTTAGTCGTGAGACGTAAGTCGTGACCAAGTTCATCAACGCACGAGCAATAATCAGGTTGCGAGCCGCAAGCGAAGTATGTCGGCAAGTAAAAAACCCTCGCTATTCTATGCTTGAGACTTACTACTTTTTTACGATTCACGGTTAACGACTCACAGTTTACGAATTCATACTCGTTCGATAATTCTCTCTCCAAACAACCCTTGCGGCCGGAACAGTAGGAACACGAGCGCAAGCATGTAGGCAAACCAGTTCTCGATGGCCCCCCCGATCAGCGGTCCCCAGTAAATTTCTGCAATCTTCTCGCCCACCCCGATGATCAACCCACCGATAATGGCGCCGGGTACCGAGGTAAAGCCACCGAGAATCAAAACCGGGAGGGCTTTGAGGGCGATTAGTGATAAAGAGAACTGCACGCCGCTCCTAGCGCCCCACACGATGCCCGCCACCATAGCGACGATGCCGGCGACCGACCACACCACCACCCAGATGGTCTTCAAGGGGATGCCGACCGACATCGCCGCCTGATGGTCATCGGCCACAGCGCGTAGCGCCCGGCCGATCGGTGTCTTGTGAAAGAATACCGCCAGCACCCCGACCAGCAGCGCCGCCATTACCGCGGCAAACAGATCAAACTGATTTAGTAAAACACCACCGACTTCGAAAGATTCGTTAGGGATACCGACATCCAGTTTCTTGACATTACTACCCCATAGAAGCTCACCAAATCCTTCAAGGAAGAACGTCAATCCGATAGTCGCCATAAACAAGATGATGTGTGGCTGATTCACCAGGGGTCGCAACATCAGCCGCTCGACTGTAAAGGCAAGCGCGACCATAACGACCATGGTCAGGGCAAGTGCGAGCCATACCGGCACCCCATGTTCCATCAAACCAACCAGGGTTAAGGCGGCAAACAATACCATCGCGCCCTGGGCAAAGTTGAACACACCGGATGCCTTGAAGATCAACACAAACCCCAGCGCGACAAGAGAATACATGATTCCCGTCAACAAACCGGTGATTACGACTTCCGTGAAAAACACCGGGTAACCCCACATGTCTACGAAAGGCGCCACAAAAAATGAATATAAGATGTCCATCGTTACTACTTTATGATTTGTGGCATCCTTACTCGCCTAGTGAGCCACACCCAGATAGGCGTCGACTACTTCCGGCTTGGTGCGGACTTCGTCGGGCGTGCCATCTGCGATTTTTCGACCGTAGTCCAATACCACCACACGATCTGAGATATCCATAACGACACCCATGTCATGCTCGATAAGTACAATGGTGGTACCAAACTGCTCGTTTACATCGAGAACGAATCGACACATGTCTTCTTTTTCCTCTGTGTTCATACCTGCCATGGGTTCATCGAGCAGCAACAGCTCTGGTTCCGCTGCTAGCGCGCGCCCAAGCTCGACTCGCTTTTGCAAACCATAGGGGAGTTGCCCAACCGGGGTTTTTCGTATGGCCTGAATCTCAAGAAAATCGATGACGCGTTCAGCCGCCTGCCGGTGCTCCATCTCTTCCCTGCGCGCTGGCCCAAGATAAAACGCCTGTAGCAAAAAGTTCTTTCGCATCTTAAGATTGCGCCCGGTCATGATGTTGTCGAGCGTAGTCATACCCTTGAAAAGCGCGATGTTCTGGAAAGTGCGGGCGATGCCTTGCACCGCCGCTTCATGGGTATTCACCTGCTTACGGGCATTACCCTTGTAGGTAACCGTGCCTGCCTGTGGATGGTAGAAGCCGTTGATTACATTGAGCATCGAACTTTTGCCGGCGCCGTTCGGACCAATAATTGCGCGGATCTCATGCTGACGGACATCAAAACTGACGTTCTCCAACGCCGTTACCCCACCAAAAGAAAGACTAACGTCTTCGACATCGAGCAGGACGTGGTTGAATTCCTTAGCGGTCACCACCGTGAACCCCTGTCAATTGGCGGCGGCCGCTGTCGGCTTGAGGGATACGTCTCGAATCTCGAGGTCGGCGCGGATAGATCCCTTGCGCCCATCTTCGAACGTCACTTCGGTCTCGATTTCACAATGCTTGTCATTCGAGTACAGGGCATTGACCAGCTTTTCGTACTTGTCTGCCATGAAGCCCCGGCGCACCTTGCGTGTGCGTGTCAGCTCGCCGTCATCGGCATCGAGTTCTTTGTGCAGGCTGAGAAAACGTTGGATCTGCGACGATGCTAGTTGTGAATCTTGGGCAAGGTCGTGGTTCACTTTCTCGACGCAGTCTTGCAGAAGGTCGTATACCTCCTTACGCACAGCCAGCTCTTGGTAACTCGCATAAGGGATATGGCGCCGCTCGGCCCAGTTGCCGACAGCCTCGAGATCGATATTAAGAAACGCGGTCACGTAGTCCCGGTGATCGCCAAAGGCAACCGCCTCTTTAATATACGGAAAGAATTTGAGCTTATTCTCGACGTATTTGGGTGCGAACATTGAGCCGTCATTGAGTTTGCCAACATCCTTAGCACGGTCGATGATCTTGAGGTGTCCATCCTCATCGAAAAATCCGGCGTCACCAGTGTGGACCCAGCCGTCGGGAGTCTTGGTCGCGGCCGTGGCTTCGCTATTCTTGTAATATTCCTGAAATACACCTGGGCTTCGATACATGACCTCACCATCGTCGGTGATCTTAATCTCTACCTCCGGGGCCGGCGTGCCCACGGTGTCGGGCTTGACCTGTCCGTCTGGCTGCATGGTGACAAACACAGCCGCTTCTGTCTGGCCATACAGTTGTTTCACGTTGACCCCAAGGGCTCGGTAAAAGTCGAAGATATCCGGCCCGATGGCCTCACCCGCCGTGTAAGCGATGCGGGTGCGGGAGAATCCGAGCGTATTTCGCAACGGTCCATACACAAGCAAATTGCCAATCCAATAGAGTATCCGCTTGTGCAACATCACCGACTTGCGATCAAGGATTTTCCCGCCTACATCCCGCGCAACATTCATAAAGTAATCAAACATCTTCCGCTTAAGCCAGCCGGCATCCTCCATGCGGATCATTACAGTGGTCAGAATGTTCTCGTAGATGCGCGGCGGCGCGAAAAAATATGTGGGGCCAATCTCGCGCAGATCCGTCAAAACGGTTGCGCTGCTTTCGGGACAGCTTACACAGAACCCACCCACGTAAGACTCACCATATGAATATACATGGTCGCCCACCCAAGCCATGGGTAGATACGCCAGCACTTCATCGTCTTGGTGCAGCTTGTCGAACTTGATGCCATTGCGTGCCGAGATGACCACGTTGTCGTGCGTCAGAACGACACCTTTTGGGTTACCGGTCGTACCTGAGGTGTACAGGATAGCCGAGACATCGCCACCACGACCGATATTGACCTGGTCCAAGAAGAAACCGGGGTGATTAGCGTCGAAATCGCGTCCCAGCTTCTGTATGTCTTCGAAATCGTACAGGTACTCCTGCGTGTAGTTGCGCAGCCCTCGCCGATCATCGTAGATAATTATCTCCAGCTTGGGACAGCTGTCCTTGATTGCTAACAGTTTATCCACCTGCTCTTGATCCTCGGCGATGGCAAAGCGTGCTTCGGCATGCTCGACCACGTACTGGAGTTCTGCCGCCACCGCGTCCTGATACATGGGTACCGGTATTCCACCGAGACACTGAGCAGCGCACATCGACCAATAAAGCCGTGGCCGATTGTCACCGATGATGGCGAGCTTATCACCGCGTTGGAACCCTTTGGCCGCGAGACCACAGGCTAAAGCACGTACCTCTTGCTCCACCTGACCCCAGGTCCAGGTCTGCCAGATGCCATAGTTTTTTTCGCGGATCGCGGGTCTTGCGCTACCGCGTTTGGCCCTCTCAAGCAACAACTTTGGGAAGGTGTCGCTGATTAGGGAATCGGCAACAGGACTAACCTGGGGATCGTTCATGAAGCCCTACCCCAGCTTTCGTAGACTGAGAACAAGTTGCCACAATCGAATCGCAAAAGCAGCGATGATCCTCCTGACTGGGGTGCGTTTAACCCGGAGACAAAAGTGTTCTTATACAGATATATACAACCGAATCTCAGCTATGCTAGCCGCTCTCGCATTTTCGCACAACCTTCCGCCGGCATAGCGCTACTATCTACGTCCACACGTTCAACGTGGAATAGCCGTAGGGTAAGATATCTGAGGTAGACGCGGCTTTAATTCCAAGCCCCAATCGACAACCACAATCAACCCGTACCCCATCATGGCCAGCATAACAAGCGATCTCGACCCCGCGGAATCGATTCGCCTCAAATTTGGCGCCGAATTCGAACGCCAACGGTTTGAGCTTATAAAGAGAATGGAAGCCGGCGTGTTCCGAACACCATCACAGGTCCAGCGGTATCACGAACTCGTTTGTTTTGCACGCGCCTGGCCCGATAGCCCGCGTGTTCTTCGGTTAAGTCGTCGAATTACAAAGAATTTCGATCGTCGCCAGGATTTGCGGCGATTCCGGAAGCGACTCAAAGGTACGGGTATTGCCGGAACCGACATTCCATTCAGTTTCTACCTGCCAACAGCAAAATGGCTCGCTAGGCACTGGCCGCAACAGCTCGACATGGATTGGGAAAATTTTGAAGAGCACGACCGCCTAGACGAATTGCTAAAGCATATGGCGGTTTTCGCCGAGCAGCAGGGTCTGGAGAGCTATGACTTTAATGGTATTGAGCGCATTCAAAAGATGCGTGGCAGCAATAACAATACCGATGGCACGTTCCTCATCTCACTGTTCGAACTATTGCCGGTGGCCCAGCGTATCAAAGAACACTTTTACGACAACTTGTCTCTACCCTTCGTGTTGCGCCCCGGACCGAAAACGCCCTCACGAACCAAGGCTGAGCTCCGCGTAAGCGAGATCCACTATCAAGACCAATGCCTGGGATCGGCCACGATCGATCTCAAACAAGTAGCCAAACAACCGCTCACCTTTAGTAGGGTCACCGGCGCGCAGGCGTACCGTCTCATCGCACTTGCGCGCGGTGCGATGGTTTCTCGCTTCCGAGATATCGATCCGATCGCCTACGCCGATCCGCATGACGTTAAAGTGGTCAACTGTGGGCAGGGCATTCAGATCGCGCTCTATGGCGTTGTTCCCGAGCGGCGTTTCCTACTGGAATGCGAGTACGGTCACCTCATACTCAAAAATGGCATTCCGGTTGGTTATGGATCGGCTTGGTCGCTCTACGGGACATGTCTGTTGAATTTCAACATATTCCCGACATTCCGCGGTGGCCAGGGTGTGTTGCTTTACGCCAAGACTTTCGCCGCGTTTCACCAACTCTTCAGTGCGGATACGTTCGTGGTGGAACCCTATCAATTGGGTGAAGAGAACGAGGAGGCAATCCAGTCCGGTGCTTGGTGGTTCTACAACAAGCTCGGTTACAAGCCGCACGATCGAGAAGCAAGTCGCCTGGCGAAATCGGAGAACGAAAAGCAGCGAACCCGCAAAAACTACAGATCTTCACCATCGGCACTGAGACGACTCGCACAGGCACCGATGTTTCTTCATCTCGGGCGTCGTCGAAAAGACGTCTTAGGGCTAGTCGATCTGGAGGCCTGCGGTCTTGCCGTCACGGATTATCTGAGTAGACAGGCCGGATCAGATCGTGCGCGTGCCGAAGTCGATTGCGCAAAGACCGTGTGCAGTTGGTTAGATATCGACCAACGCAAATTTTCTAGCAGCCAACGCCTGTGGTTACGTCGGTGGAGTCCACTGATCGTAAGCTTAGGATCCGTCCCCGGTTGGTCGCAGAATGATAAGACAGCGCTGACGGCGGTTTTGCTGGCCAAAGGGGGTCGGGAGCAATCTCGTTATGTACATCTGTTTGATCACCATCATCATCTGCGCGAATCACTATTGAAATTATCCCGCCGCGGCCTTCAAAAGCTGGAGTAGAATCCACGTCTCATGACCCGCCGTCGGCCGATACCACGATGCGTTCGCTCAAGGCGATGTTGGATTTGCGAAATAACAACCGCGATGCGGTTCAAGTGTTCGCAACGATAGCTACTACCGGGGTTGGCGTTAAAGAACTGGCCGAAACGATAGAATCGAAGCACACAACGCCTACGCGTTCCCCGCGCACGCGAATTCGCCGGGTGCTGGCTAGGATCGCCGGCCAAATCGTAGAGACCCACCTGCAGGACACTGACGATTCGACCATCCATGCTGTGTGCGACGCCGTCCAGCGCGGCGATCTCAGCTTTGAATCGGCAGCCCAACGCCTGCTGGCGGAACAGCTTGCTAAAGGTTCTTCTTGATGCGCTCGCAGACTTCTTTTATCGCATCCATGTCGCCAGGACGCAGGCCCCAATTCATCTTGAGTTCATCATCCATGCGGCGTGGCAAGATGTGCATGTGGAAATGAAACACAGATTGAGCTGCACCCTTACCATTGGCTTGCACAAGATTAATACCATCAGGGTTTAGCGTTTCTTCAACCGCCGTCGCGATCTTCTTTACGGTCTTCACCGTACTACCGATAAGATCGGACGGAATGGCATGAACATCTTCCCAATGTTCTTTGGGAATCACCAACACATGTCCTTCGTTACCAGGATTGATATCCATGAACGCCATCGTTAATTCATCTTCATATAGTTTGACACATGGAATTTCGCCAACAACGATCTTGCAGAAGATACAATTCGAGTCTGTGCGCATGGTTTCCTCAAAAATGGTTCGCTATAGTTCTTTCGCCTTATCACGTAGTACAAACTTTTGAATCTTGCCGGTCGGCGTCTTTGGCAAAGGCTCGAACACGACATGCTTTGGGGTCTTAAACTTGGCTAATCGTTCACGACACCAGACGATGATGTCTTCGGCAGTTACGTCCCCTGCATCCGGCTTCAGGGTTACGAAAGCACATACGGTCTCACCCCAATGCTCGTCCGGTCGCGCCACCACTGCGGCTTCCATAATACTCGGATGTCGGTAGAGCATCTCCTCGACCTCTAGGCTAGACACATTCTCACCACCGGAGATGATAACGTCCTTGGCGCGATCCTTGATCTCGACATAGCCATTGGGGTGGCGTACGCCGAGATCGCCGGTATGCAACCAACCGCCTCGAAATGCCTCATTGGTGGCGTTCGGGTTCTTTAAATATCCCTTCATTGCGGTATTGCCACGGACCATGACTTCGCCCATGGTCTTGCCATCGCTAGGCACCGGTTCCATGGTCTTAGGGTCAGCGATCATGATGTCCTCAAGGGTATGGTAGGCCACCCCCTGGCGCACCATCATGCTCGTACGTGTCTCAAGATCTAGCTCATCCCACGCATGTTGCCAGGCACACACAGTGGCTGGGCCATAGGTTTCGGTTAACCCATATAGGTGGGTGACCCGGAATCCCAGACCCTCCATTTCGGCAATCACCTTGCTGGGTGGCGCCGCTCCGCCGGTGGCCACGTCCACCGTGCGGCCGAAGTCTACCCGCTGTTCTGCCGGTGCGTGGATCAACATGTTAAGCACAATCGGCGCGCCACACATGTGAGTCACGCCGTGCTGCTTGATCATCGGGAAGATCAGGGCTGGATCCACTCGGCGCAGACATACATGCGTACCCGCAGCCGCGGTGACACCCCAGGTGTAGGTCCAACCATTACAGTGAAACATAGGGAGTGTCCACAGATAGATCGACGACTCACTCAGGTTGAACACCAGTATTTGGCCCAAGGCATTCAAGTAGGCACCGCGGTGATGATAAACCACACCCTTGGGATTGCCGGTGGTGCCGGAGGTGTAGTTGAGACTTATCGCTTGCCATTCATCTTCAAGCGGCGGTCCGTCAAAATCTGGTTCGCCTCGCATCAAGAACGCCTCGTAGTCACATTCCCCCAATAACTCGCCGCCTTCGTAAAGTGGATCGTCGATGTCGATTACCAACAGCGGGTGCTTTACGTTCTTGATAACCTGACTAATAGTCTCTGAGAATTCCCGATCGGTAATCAGCACTTTAGTCTGCGCGTGATCCAGAATAAAACTGATGGTTGCTGCGTCAAGGCGATAGTTCAAGGCATTAAGTACAGCGCCGGTCATCGGTACGCCGTAATGCGCTTCGAGCATCGCCGGTACATTGGGCGCCATCACCGAAACTGTGTCACCGCGGCCTATCCCGTGCGCCGCCAGTGCGCCCGCCAATCGCCGGCAACGCTTGGCAAATTCGTGATAACTGTAACGTTGATCACCGTGGATGACGGCGGTCTTATCCGGATATACGGTGCTAGAGCGCTGAAGAAAACTTAACGGCGTAAGTGGCACATAGTTGGCGCCTACCTGGTCGAGATCAGTGTCGTATATAGAGAGTGGCGGCACGTCTTTGTTCATGCAGCGATTTCACCACCTGGCCAAGCCAGCTGTCCAGTTCCATGGGTTGAATGGACTAGCGACTCTTAAGAAAGGCGAGTGTATGAAAATGCGCTTGCTCGGGTCGATAACGGAACTTTGCACCAACCGGGCAAGCCCGTCGCGCCAAACAACCGCCCTGTAAACAATCGCTTCCTGCTTCGCTTGCAATGTGATCGCGACAGCGATCAACGTCAAACTGCCCTGGTGCCAAGGCATCCACGGGACAGGCAGATAGACACGGTCGACCTGCACAGCTCTCACAAGGGCTAGGGCGGGGAACCAGCGGCGGCAATTCGATCGACTCCGCGAACACCAGCGCCCCACGGTAGGCGTGCCACAACCCATAGTCGGGATGAATAAGCGGGCCAATGGGGGATGGCGTTACTGACTCCGCGCGTTGCGCCCAACGCAAAAACGGCAAATAAGGCGGGCCATCAAAAGGAAACAAGACGTGCGCATTGCATTCGTTCGCCAACCTTGTCAACACCTCCCGCGTCCAGGTATTCAATGGGTGCGGTTCGGTCGAGTCAACCGGTGCTCGTCGGAACACCTGCCACATGTCATCGCCGACATTCCCTGCGAGCACAACCGTGCTCGCGCCGCGCCCGTCAGGGAGTGGGGGCACCGCGTCCGCGGGCCGGGGATGAAAGCCACCGCGCGACACAAGCCCTGTCGAAATTAAAGCGCTCTCTATGGTTGCAAGCTCCACCTTGCGATACCTACATATCTCGTGAGTCGGGGATCACATCAGCGTAGACAAACCCGTCTCGCTCGATGATCTTGCCCACGGATACCGGAATGGATCGGCGGAACATCGGCCCAGCATAAGCAAAGGTGTGGAACTCACCATTCTCCCCGCACGGATCCACCCCGTCGGGCAGATCACGCAAAAGGCCCGCGTCGTAAGTACGGCCGGCAAATTCATAGGCAAGGACCTTGGCATCGATACATGTAAGGTGGGCACGTAATCCGGCGGCAATCATCTCTGCCGCCAACACTCCAGTGTCGCGGCCCCATAGCGGAAATAGCGGCCGCAGGCCGCTGCGCTCTAGTAACGATTCTCGGTACACGCGGATATCTTCGAGAAACAGGTCACCAAAGACCACCGCGTTAATTCCTTTTGCTTTCGCTTGCTCCAGGGTAATCCCGATCGCGGTCTCGTACTCGGTGTTGGGGCAGGGTTCCGGAATGGGCACCGTGATCAAGGGCAGTCCGCAGGCACGCGCTTGCGCCCAAAGCAAAGACTCTCGCACTGCGTGCACCGCCACCCGTTTGGCGGGACGGTGAACGGTCGTGACTAGACCCATCACCTCAATCTCGTCTTGCGCACGCAATACGTGTAAGGAATAGGCGCTGTCCTTACCACTGCTCCAGAATAGCCACGCCTTAAACGTCATCGGCACTTCTTACCGTGATACCCTATTGACGGGACTTAATAAATGCTTTCAGCCGCCATTGCAAGGGCACTAACGTAAAGCATTGCTCACGGCCTTGAAATAATGCGAGTTGTCTCCCTTAATTGCTCAAATACCGAAATCGTCTGCGCCCTCGGCTGTGCACACATGTTGGTGGGTGTCGATGATCACTCCGACTTTCCAGCAGATGTGGTTAATGATCTACCACGGGTTGGACCCGACCTAGGGATAGATGTCGACAAGGTAACGACATTAAAGCCCGACTTGGTGCTCGGGTCACTGACCGTGCCGGGGCACGAGAAGATTGTCGCGGCCCTGGATACTGTCGGCCTGAACTACCACGCGCCGGAGCCTGTGTCACTGGAGGATGTGTATCGGGATGTGCTGGAGATCGCCGAATTGCTCGACGTACCGAGTAAGGGGCAGGCAGTGCGCGAGGATATGCGCCAACGGATACAAGCAAATATTTCTCCTGCGTCGAACCGCACACCAACCATACTCGTACAGTGGTGGCCAAAGCCGGTAATTGCGCCCGGTAAGAGGAGTTGGGTCAACGATCTCTTGGCAGCCGCCGGTGCCATCAATCCATTGGCTGAGCGTGATGTAAAAAGTACACCACTTGAAGATGCGGAGGTGCTAGCACTCGATCCGGATGCGGTCGTGATTTCCTGGTGCGGCGTGCGCCCGGAAAAGTATCGACCCGAAGTGGTATACCGCAATAAACAGTGGCAACAGATGAAAGCGATCGTCAATAAGCATGTCTACTGCGTACCAGAGTCCTACCTGGGAAGACCGTCGCCACGATTGGTGCAAGGCTATGAGGCACTCAAGGATATCGTGGGCACACTTAGTAACACCTGATAGGTCAACGCTTAAGAACCATGGTTTCGTACCTGACTGCGGCCGGCCATCGTTTAGAGTACGCATGGTTAGGACCTGACCCCGACGAAGCACCCACGCTGGTGTTCTTACACGAAGGACTTGGGTCGCTAGCCACATGGAAGGATTTTCCCAACGAGGTCGTAGCCGCTACCGGTTGTGGTGCTTTTCTGTACAGCCGCTGGGGTTACGGCAAATCCGAGCCACGCATCGGCCCCTGTACCGACCACTACGTCCACGAAGAAGCGCTGACGACGTTGCCCGAAGTGCTTAGCCAAATGGGGATCCAGCGGCCCATCCTCATTGGTCACAGTGATGGTGCTTCTCTCGCGCTGATCTATGCGGGTGCAAATAGTAACGATGTTCGCGGGTTGGTCTTAGAAGCACCCCATGTGTTCGTCGAAGACATTACGATCGCCGGCATCAAACGCGCCGGACAGCTCTACAAAAGCACGGACCTTCCGCAGAGATTGGCTCGCTATCATGGCGATCAGGCAGATGCGGTATTTCAAAACTGGTACAACACATGGTTAGGGCCTGATTTCCGTCCCTGGAATATCGAGGCATCCTTGCCGACCATCCGCTGCCCGCTACTCATTATCCAGGGTGAAGACGACGAATACGGAACCATCAAGCAGGTGGATGCGATCAGGACACAGGTATCAGGATCAGTGGAAGTACAGATGCTGCCCGACTGTGGGCACGCGCCGCACCGTGATCAACGGGAAGTAACAATAAACGCCATCATTCGCTTTGTGCGGGATCTGATTTGATTGCCGATGATCGGCCACGCAGCCGCGCCCACAGCACCGTTAGCAACATCTTCAAACTTACCGTTGGCTTGGATAAACCTTGCACATCTCTAACCACCGACTCGGCGCAATTACAACCCTCACCCATCGCAACGTGCCTCAAGTAATACTTCTCGAAATCACCTTTTGCCGGCGAACTACTTGGGGCGTTTCTCATGAACAACTACCTCCATCTATCGGCCTAGGATATCACCAAGCTCGGCCGGAAAAAAGCTGACACAAATCCAAAATCGCCCCTTACTTTCGGGATAGCGTCAGATATCTTGCGACAGGCGTCTTGATTGGAATATAAAGTGTGGTCCACTTCGCACGTTGAGCCGTCGGCGCCAATCTTTTCTAAACAATCCCACGCCCCCGCCAATCACGATCCCCGCAAGTACACCGAGCGTGGCTGAACCTAGCAAGACAAATCTTCGGCGTTCTGGCGATGGCTGGTGAAGGTCATGGATAAAATAGATGCGCAGCGCTAAACCGACTAGCGCACCGATCAGAAGACATGCGACGAATTTAACGACGAAGGAAAATATCGGGTTACTTTCGAACTGAACGGTGCGGCGTTCTTCACCCATC
>CAXMNC010000312.1:0-4121 GCA_964194625.1 Acidiferrobacterales bacterium | reverse complement strand
CTGCATATGATTCTCATGGACTCCGACACCGGGCTCGCCATGTGCTGGGGACACTCGGTGCTGGTCACCGAGCAGGGGGTGGAACGATTGAGCCGGCATCCGCTGGATCTGGTGGAGCTCGATCAGAGCCGCAGTTAAAGTGGCTTCGAGGAGACGACTCCGCGGAGTCGTTTCCTCGAAGTCACTTTAATTTCAACTCGGCGCATACGTTGGAGACACACTTGTTTGCTGCTCGATATCCGTCCTTCATTGACGAGAGTCAAGCTAACAGGGACGGGCATCGTCGTCTGTAGGTCTGGGGCACGTTCGTTGTAGGGCCAGGGCAAGTACAGTGGGCGTGGTCGTTCCGGGGAAAAAGCGAGAAAGCGAACCCCCGACCACCTGGTTCGAAGCCAGGTACACAAATGAGAAAAATCAATAACTTGCAGAATTCATTCCCAAAAAAAGTGCCCAGATCACCCCTAGAAGTATCAAGATCTTGCGAGTTTTTTTGGGAATGACCTGGCGATCACCTCATGCGGGATTAAGTGTGTCAACGCGGCGACTTCGCCTGTCCGTAGACTCCAGCTTTTGTCAGCCCTCCTTGTACGACTGGTCTGAGGGGGGACATAATAATCAGGCTCATTCCCGACAATCGTCCAAGCTTTGTCACTCAAAATCGACAAGGGGGGTCTCATGGACACATCAGGTAAATCACTGATTACAGCAGGGGTTGTGATGTTTTCGCTGATGTCTGCGGCCGCGTCGGCCGCGCAGGTAGAGGTGCTGTGGTTGGGTCACGCTACTACACGCATCACGAGCACCACGGGCAAGGTGATCGTCATCGATCCCTTTCTCAAGAAGAATCCCAAGACGCCATTGAAATATAAGGATCTGACAGCCCTTGGTAAGGTGGATCTTATCCTGGTGACGCACGGTCATGGCGATCATACCAAAGACTTGGGCGAACTGGCCCGCTTAACGGGCGCAACGGTCGTCGGCGTCTGGGAATTAATGCTCAATCTGGCCGCGCTTGGCGTCATCGATGCGTCGAAGATCATTGCGATGAACAAGGGCGGTACCGTGGCGCCGCTCGGCCGAGGCATCAAGGTTCACATGGTGCCGGCCGAGCATAGCTCCTCAGCCGATCTCATCGCTTTCGGTCTCAGTAAGCAGGAACCGAAAGCGCCACGAATGTTCGCGGGAGGCGCTTCGGTGGGATACGTAATCGAGCTGGAAGACGGATTCAAGATATACCACTCTGGCGACACTGATGTATTCGGGGACATGGCTTTGATCAATAAGTTTTACGCACCCGACTTGGCTCTGGTCTGCATCGGCGGATACTTCACCATGGATCCCGAGCACGCAGCGTACGCCGTGCGCGAACTGATCAAGCCTAAGCAAGTAATACCGATTCATTATGGCACTTATCCCGTCATCAATCGGACGCCCGCGGAGTTCAAAGCGGCGCTCGGGGATACGCCGATTGAGGTTCTCGATGTTAAACCTGGACAGGCGGTGATGTTCTGAATCGCTCAGTGTGTCAGTCGGGGATTCCAGCATTGCGGAGACCTTGAGCAAGCCGCTCCGCATCCTCGGGGTATTTGAAGGGAAGCCAGAATGCGCTGGTTCGGACGGTAAGGGGGTCCATAGCGCTCAACCAGCCACGCTTGTCTCTCTCTTTAATCGCCTGGATAGTCCTTGTGGTGTCCTCACTGCGGCCGAGCAGACCGTATGTCGCGAGTAGTAGCCGGTACGACCACCGGTCGTCCGGGTTGAGGGCTGTAGCTGTTTCCAATGTGCTTGCAGCCGTCTCTAATTGCTTTATGCCAAATTGTGCCAGGCCGAGTTGGTACAGATAGTACGGTGGGTAGTGAGGGTTGAGCCGCATCGCCCGTTCGACCCAGCTGAAGGCTTCGTCAGGCCGGCCCGCCAGGCTCAAGGCGCCGGCCAGCGCAATATAGCTATCTGCATCATTGGGATCGAGGGTGATAGCGCGTTGCGCTTCAGCGATTGCGTCTTCGTGCTGCTGCATGTGCAATAGCATGCCGCTCGCCACTTGGTGCGCGAGCGGTGTTGGATTTTGCATGGCTTTCGCAAGGAACTGTTCTGCTCGGAAACGCGGCTCGTGCGAACCATACGGCAACCCTAGATTCTTATGCCAGAATCTCTTCCAGGTTTCCCAGTAGGTCGCGGCAAGAGCTGCGTAGGCGCGGGCGTATTGGGGATCCAGCTCGACCGCCTTCTCGAAGTGCGAAATCGCCGTGCGAAATTCGTTGGGTCTCTGCCGAAGATAATGCTCCCACCCTTTAAGGAAGGCGTCGTAGGCTTGCGCGTTTTCTGTCTCCTTACGAGTAGCTCGTTCCTTGTCGTCCGTTGTCAACTGCACTGCTAGGATGGTGACGATGTTGCGTGTGACCTCGTCCTGTAAACCGAAGATGTCCTTAAGGTTTCCGTCATAGCGATCCGCCCACATGTGCCCTCCAGTCGTGGCATCGATCAGCTGCGCGTTGATCCGCACCTGATCTCCGCTGCGGCGCACGCTACCTTCGAGCACGTAGCGCACACCGAGTTCCTCGGCCACCCGGCGAATGTCGGGCGACTTACCTTTGTATGCAAAGGTCGAGTTACGCGCGATGACAAAAAGCCCCGCTACTTTCGACAGGTCGGTGATCAGATCCTCGGTCATTCCATCGGCAAAGTAGCCCTGTTCAGGGTCACCGCTCATGTTCGTGAAGGGCAACACGGCGATGGATGGTCTGTCCGGTAGGGGAAATGCCATTCGCTCAACCGACGCGGGCTCTTCTCTGGATTCCCAGGGCTTGAGGTAAGCGAGGCTGCCGCCAATCAGCAGAACGAGTGCTGCCGCAATTCCCGCCGACCAGAGCCAATTCGGCCTTGCTTTCCGAGGCGCGCTCGGCTTGGGCAGCTCCGCGCCGGGCGCAAGCCGTGCGTGGTAGGCACGTACCGGCTCCTCGATATTCTTGACCTTTTGCTCTCCCATGAATTCGTAATCGAGCGGGAGCTTTCCACCCACTGCGTTCCGCACCGCTTCAGAGACGCAGACACCGCCGGGCTCAGCTAGATTCTCGAGCCTGGCCGCGATATTGACGCCCTCTCCATAGATGTCATCCCGATCCACGATGACTTCACCCAGGTTGACGCCGATTCGGAACCGCACTTGCCGCTCCTCGGGCAGCTCCGTGTCACGCTCCTGTAGGTCCTGTTGAACGTTGATGGCGCAGGTGAGTGCGTCGGAAGCCATGCCAAACTCCGCGAGTATGGCGTCGCCTGCGTAGTGCACGACGGTCCCGCGGTGCGACTCGATGGCCTTGGTGAAAAGGTCGAGATAGGTGGACAGAGTTCGGTGAGTGCCGGCCTCATCCGCACCGGTCAAACGGGAGTATCCCGCTACATCAGCGTAGAGGATGGCAACGAGTTTCCGCTCGAATTGCTCTGTTTCCATCGGGAGACCCCGCGCCCGAAGGGAAGGCCTCAGGATGTTATCGCAATACTGTGGGGGTCACGAGCCGAGGAAGCCTTGCGGAGGCTGGCGGATTATACGCTGCAAAGTAGCCAGATTGCGTGATGGGTGGTCCATGCAACCGTCTGCATTGCGTCTACACAGGCCTGGAGGCACGAGCAGGGTTCGCGTTGATTCTTGGCGCGCCCGGAGGGACTCGAACCCCCGACCACCTGGTTCGAAGCCAGGAACAAAAATGCGGGAAATCAATAACTTGCAGAAATCATTCCCAAAATAGGTGTCCAGATCACCCTTGAAGTATCAAGATCTTGCGATATTTTTTGGGAATGATTCTGGGTGAGATGGAGTCGTGGAGACAGCCTTCGTCGCGGGCCTTCTTGACTGCCTTCTTGACTGCCATCTTGACGTCCACGGTGGTCTTGGCGAGGGCGAGGGCTAGACCAACAAATTCGGCGGGAACAGCTCCTCGATTGTGAGTGGGCGTGAGGTGAGGCCTTGTTGAAAGGCGTACTCGGCGAACTGCTCCAGCACTGCCCGGTTCGACTCGAGACCGTATGGCCAGAAGTCGTCCCCGAATAGCTCGCGGGTCTCGTCGACCACGGCCGGCAGGAAGGGCAGCATGGCAGAGAATGCGCCGGTGTCCCGCAATCGCACC
>CAXMNC010000311.1:0-3265 GCA_964194625.1 Acidiferrobacterales bacterium | reverse complement strand
ATTTACCGGGCGGGCCCTACGCCTACTTCCTCGAGCACGCCAAGGTGGCGCTCAGCGACGGTGTGCCCTTCGGCGAAGTCGGCGAGGGATTTGTGCGCCTCAACTTCGCGACTCCGAGAAAGTTGCTCGAGCAAATACTCGAGCAGCTCGCCGAAGCAATCGAAAAGTAAGCGTCCGGCACCGCCCCGGTGCCGTCGATGGTGGAATCACCATTCACTTACAGCTCTCGACCGGCGCTTCTTTAGCGCTGCGCGTCGCCATACACTCAGAACTGCGGAGACCACTGTCAATGGATTGATAATGAGGTACAGAAAATGATTCATGTATTGGTTGCGGATCAGCACACACTCATGCGTAGCGGCATACAGCGTTTGCTCAGGGACGAGCCCGGTCTGTCGGTGATTGCCGAAGCGGGCAGAATTGAGCAGGTGCTCGCTACCATGCGACTCGGCAAGATCGATGTGCTGCTGATGGATGTCAATCTACCCGGCATGGACAGCGTGGAAGCCACCCGGCGTCTTCTGCGAATGGATGACGGATTGAAAATCGTCGTGCTTGGCGCCCACGCGAGCGGCGCCTATCCGGTGCATCTGTTCAAAGCCGGAATCGCAGGCTATCTTACCAAAGCCAGCAGTGGCGACGAAATGATTGCCTGCATTCGAAAAGTGGATCGTGGGCAACGCTACGTCAGCCCCGAAATCGCGCAGACGCTACTGTTGGAACACATACAGAATGGCAACGCACCGCTTGGCTGCCTGACACAACGGGAATTGTCGGTTCTGGTGTTGTTGAGTCAAGGACATCACCGGCGCGAGATCTCCGCCAAACTCTGCGTGAGCCCCAAGACGATCAGCACCTATCGCACACGACTGATGCGCAAGCTGGGTGCGCGCAGCGATGTGGAGCTCACACACCTGTCTCTACGGCACGGACTGATCTCGCCGATCGAGGGGAGAGCGCCCTAGCGGGATTGAGGCCCGGAGTGCAATGCACTGCGTGGCAAGCCTCAGGTGGGCGATAGAAGAGTACAACTCGGTATTGTCGTGCGCCCGAAGTGGTCCATTACGGGATCGGGCACTCTAGAGAAAAAGAGAACTGCTCCAGTCTCCTGAACCATTGTCTGGGCGGCGATCGGTTGCCACTTTGAGTTTCTGCGGAGATGCTAGAGCTTCGCCAAGAAAAATCCTGTCAAGGAAGGCAAGAAGGGGAAAGGATAGGGGGGTGCGCTAGCATGCTTACTCGAATCTCCGCTTTATTCGGCGCACTAGCTTCAATACGCCGTACCTCTCGCCCAGCCCGTATTCCCGTGAGAATCCGGATAGGGCCATTGTGGTCATCCTCCTTTAGCCGTTTATATGTGCGACCTCCACGGATCAACGTGTGGGTCTGGGGCGCCGTCATCGTTGCGACAGCTTGCTACTTTCCGTCGCCGGTGGAGGCGAGCCATGACGCTACGGCTTGCTGGAACATATCTAGTTTTCCGAGTCCGAATCAGCCAGCCAATGGGATGGTGTTCTGTAAGGCTGTGGCGGAGTTGCCAATTTCGAATGAACAAGCTGCCATGGAGATTGGTGGTCAGGCCAAGTGGTGTGATCCTATTTGGCAAGCGTGTGATGGGCCATCGATCTGGCACAGAGCCAAACTGGAAAACGAACAAAGTTGGGCGGCCACTGCCAATTACCGCGAGTTTCTAACAGACCCATGTTGTAGTGGTGCTGTCATCGGGTTGAATTACAATTCAAGCTTGCATGAATCGCCGCCGGTAAAAATGACCAAGAACGCCGGCAAACCCCAGCAGTGCGGCCTTAAAGTCTGCAACCCAATAAACGTAGGCATCGGAAACAAGTATCAACGCGAGCAAGATTACCTGGGAACGGGCCCGTTTCCACTCAGGTTCGAGCGGCACTACAACAGCGTTGCCGGTGTCAAAACACGGCGCGTTGGGGTGCAGTGGCAACATACCTACGACCGCACCGTCGTCTTAGATACCGGAACGGCGACGTTAGATCGCGCCGGCGGCAGAATTCTTGAGTTTCAAGAGGTCGCCGGTGAATGGGTTGGCGATCCAGATGTCCCCGGACGATTGCGGCGCCTGGCAGATGGCAGTGGAGTGCCGACCGGCTGGGAATATACCGAGACAGACGACTCCATCGAAACCTATGACAACGACGGAATGCTGCTTTCCATCACGAGTAGAACTGGTTTCACGCAATCGCTTTCGTATGATGCATCCGATCGATTGATCCAGGTTGCCGGCCCATTCGGGCGCACATTGACATTCAGCTACGATCTACAAGACCATCTCGAGAGCATGACCGATCCCACGGGTGGCGTGTATCAATACGCCTACGATGTTCAGGGCAATCTCGTGAACGTGACCTACCCCGATGATACGCCTGGCAATCTCTCTGATGGCCCCGCCCGGATCTATCACTACGAAGATTCTACCTTAATCAGCGCACTCACCGGAATTACGGATGAGAACGGCAATCGATTTGCCACATGGAGTTACGATGCCAATCGCCGCGCGGTGTCCAGCACGCACGCTGGCGGCGCGAACAACTCTTCGTTGACCTACAATCCGGATGGCACGACCACTCTCATCGATTCATTGGGAAGCAGTCGGACGTTCGGATTCGACATCTCCCACGGGCAAGTTCGCTTGGCCGATTTGACGGGCGGCCCGTGTGGCATGGAGTGCAGCGCTATCGCCGAGGGTAATACCTACGACACCAACGGTTACCCAGCATCACGCACCGACTTCAACGGTAACCAGACGACGTTCGTATACGATGCCCGGGGTCTCGAAACCAGCCGTACAGAGGCCGTCGGAACACCGGAACAACGCACGATTACAACGCAGTGGCACACGACATTCCGCTTACGAAAACTCATCACCGAACCTGGAAAGACGACGGCATTCACCTACGACGCCCAAGGGCGCCTACTGACGCGCACCGAGACCGATACGGTATCTGGGGGTAACCGTACGACGACCAACACCTACAACGCCCAAGGGCTCCTCGCGACACGCGACGGTCCGCGGACGGACGTCACCGACGTCACGACCTTCACATACGACGCCCGAGGTAATCTTACCGAGACTACCAACGCCCTCGGTCACGTGAACCGCGTCACGGCCTATGACGCGCACGGTCGGCCGCTCACGCTGGAAAATCCGAACGCTCTCATCACCACGCTCGCCTACGATGCGCGGGGCAAGCTCCTCAGCCGCGATGTGGGCGGGCAACTGACCACCTTCGAG
>CAXMNC010000310.1:0-3219 GCA_964194625.1 Acidiferrobacterales bacterium | reverse complement strand
CATGGGATTCAAGAATACTCCACGCTTGAACAGACCCAGCATGGTTGCGCGCGCTAGTTCCTTATTTGCGCGCTGGGTGGAGCGATAGTTTCGAATTTGTTCGTCCGAGAACACTACCTGCGCAAGCGGGCCATCGCCGATCACCTGTGCGCTCACGTGGCGCTCGCTTAATACGCGCCGCAGGCCATCGCGCAGGTACTTGCCCATGTCGTGTAGCCGGTCATAAACACCAGGCTCCGAGAATATCGAAAGTGCGGCACGGGCCGCTGCGGTTGAAATCGGGTTGCCACCCAGGGTGGACGCGACCCATACATAGCGTTCATCACCCAACTTGTCCTCACGTACGATGTCCATGATCTCTTTGCGGCCACCAAAGGCGCCGATTGGGTAGCCACCCCCCAAGGCTTTTCCGTAGGCGACGAGATCAGGAATTATGCCGTAGTATTCCTGGGCGCCACCGTATGCGAGTCGAAAGCCAGTAACGACTTCGTCGTAGATGAGCAACACATCATATTCACCGGTAAGTTCACGCAGGCCTTGGAGGAAGCCAGACTCGGGCGACGTACAACGTTGCAGTGGTTCGACGATAACACCGGCGAGCTGGTCCGCGTAGTCACTTACAATCCGTCGTGTCGATTCGAGGTCATTAAACGGCGCCACGAGCACGTCGTTTTTGACAATGTGGGCGATGCCGGCGCTGGTCGGGTCCGGTTGCGGGAACGGTGGCGGATTTGACGGAAACAAACTGGTAACCCCAATCTCGTTGGCACCGTGGTAGGCACCCTCGAACTTGAGAATCTTGGGGCGACCGGTAAAGGCACGTGCCAGGCGCTGACAGTACATGGTGGCTTCGGTGCCGGAGGCGCAGAATCGTAACGACTCACAAGCGGGGCTTAAATCTATTATTTCTTCGGCCAGGAGTAACGCAGGCTCGGTGATGTAAGCAAAGTTAGATCCCAACGACGCCTGGTTGCTGACGGCCTCGACGATCTTGGGATGTGCGTGCCCGACCAACACG
Organism: Acidiferrobacterales bacterium; assembly: GCA_964194625.1. Classification (GTDB taxonomy): domain Bacteria; phylum Pseudomonadota; class Gammaproteobacteria; order Acidiferrobacterales; family SPGG2; genus SPGG2. The sequence goes on along the minus strand of CAXMNC010000310.1, from coordinate 2,201 downwards.
GAGCCCCAACCAATAGAGAAATCCATAAAACGTCGGCCATCACTATCCCAAAGCTCACAACCCTTGCCATTGGTGATAACCATGGCCAGCTCGGGTGGCAAATTGAATTCGCCGTTGGAGCCGGCGGGGAAAACCGCAAGTGAGCGATCTCTCAGAGTAGCCATAGCCTTATTCGAAGTACCTTGCCAAGAACGAATTTATGCCAACCTCCAATCAACCATGCAGCAAGATCGCGATCAGTATACAATCAACGACGGCCAGCGTTTCACGACTCTAACAAAAATGCCGGAGGAGAAGTTATGACCGCGCAACCAAATTTCGTTATTGCATCAAGCGACATCGCTGTCGTGATGTACCCCGACAACAGCGCTGTTGGGTTAGAGGTCATCGACCCCGCTGGTCAGAAACTATTCATCTCGTTGCCGGGAAACGTCATGAAAGGACTCGGGCAACAACTTCAAGAATTCTCTGACCAACACCCAGAAACGCTGAGCTGGGAGCCGATCAGCGTGGCCAGTAAGGGCGAACCCGAGGGGTAAGCTCAGTCAGGGGGTTTCCACCACGACACAGCCTGGTACGCCCCCAGCCTCGATTGCCTCATGGGCCTTGGTAATATCTGTGAGCGGATAGCGCTTGGCCACGCGATGCTTCAGCCTGTCTTCTTGAAGTCCGGTAACGATGTCCGCTGCCGCCTGCTGTTTAGCCGCCTCCGGCATCGCGTACACCAAGACTAGCCGTATCATAATGTCCTTGAACATGAGTGGATAGAACGGCAGCTTAGGTTCTGGCATTTGCGTGGATGAGTAAGTCGCGATAACACCGCCAGTGGCGATAACTTTCAGTGTGGTGGGTAAGTTAGCGCCAAACTCGACGTCGATTATGCGATTGACACCGACACCGTCGGTGAACTCTCTTACCGCCTCGATCAGATTATCTTTGCGATAGTTGACGATTCCATCGGCACCAGCCTCACGTACATCGTCCTCGCACTCTTCCCGGCCGATGGTGGCGATGACGCGCGCACCGTCGGCTTTCGCCCATTGCACGGCGTAATAGCCAACTCGACCGGCAGCGCCCGTTACTAGAATGGTGTGTCCGGCGACGCTGCCGTCAGCAAACACGCACCGATGCGCGGTCATGACCGGGACCCCCATGCAGGCGCCGATGGCAAATTCGGCATTGTCGGGGAGCGATACGACACGTTCGATGGGCAGGGTCACGTATTCGGCGGCGGTGCCCAGTCGCCGCTGGTATTGCGCTTGATAGACCCAGACCCGCTCGCCGATTCGCGATTCGGCTACACCCGGACCAACCGCATCGATGATGCCCGCCCCGTCGCTATGCGGGATCACTGGGCCCTCGTCGACGGGTGCGGGTTGTAGGCCAGCACGTTTTTTGACATCGGACGGGTTGACGGCAGACGCGTACAGCCGTATGCGTGCTTCCCCTTGAGCGGGTTCAGGCATTGGCTGCTCGCCGATATTAAGTACTTCGGCGGCAGGCCCTTGTTTTTGAAACCATGCGGCTTGCATCGTAGGTACGTTACCTAGGGTGGTTTTGGATGCCGTAGTTTATCACCGTGCCCGCCTACTGCATCGATCGCTCGATTCGTGGATACCATAGACCCAGGGTTATGGCGCGTGTGACCATAAATATCATAAGTGAGAGCCACAGCCCGTGGTTGCCTAAGAGCGGTACGAATAGCCAGATCGCCAGCAGATAGACGAGCAGCGATAAAACCATTCCGTTTCGCATCTCCACCGATCGCGTGGCGCCAATGAAGATTCCATCTAGCTGGTAACTCCAAACCGATAGCACTGGAGATACTAGTAGCCATATCAGGTAGTCGGCCGCCGCTAGGCGTACTGGTTCGATCCCGGTGATGACACTAATAATAGAACTACCCAATACCGCATAGAGGACCGTAAACAGCCCGGCCACGATAAGTGCCCATATCGTGGTGACGCGTACTGCCGTACGGAAGGCACCGCGGTTACGTGCACCGTAGGCGCTACCCGCCAATGACTCGACTGCGAACGCAAACCCGTCAAGCCCATAGGCCAAAAAATGCTGCAAGTGAAGTAAGACAGCATTGGCAGCCAGCGTGATTTCACCCATCTTGGTACCTATGGCGATGAAATAAGAAAACGCGAAAATTAGACAAAGCGTGCGTATAAAAATGTTGATATTTACGTGCAGTA
>CAXMNC010000309.1:0-11795 GCA_964194625.1 Acidiferrobacterales bacterium | reverse complement strand
CACACCGGGGCCCCTGTGGTCACGTTTGTATGCTTCAAAAAGCATCAAGTTGTATTCACGAAGGGACAGCGTCAAATCTACAATTCATCGCCTGGTGTAGGACGTGCCTTTTGCGGCCAGTGCGGAACGCCGCTGACCTGGGAAGGGAAAAGCAATCTCCCTGAACGCGGAATGATCCTCGAGTTCCACATCAGTACACTCGACGACCCCAACGCCTTCGTTCCGACCAACCACGTTTTTTATAAAGAGAGAATCGCCTGGTTCGACGTGGCCGACGACTTGCCACGCTATCACGGATTCGATTTCAACAGCGAACCTTACCGCCGAGGTGCGGCACACGATAACCTACCTGGCTGAAAGCAGCACAAAGGTCGGCAATGGATCGTTTCCGGACATTCGAGAACGTTCGCTTTCGGCCAAGAGGAGACGTTCGACGAGGTCGCGCCCAAGGTGCGGTTACGGTAAGAACAGCCGTTCGCTACCGACAGACTTCGCTACCGCTCCTAACCGATTTCGGAAAACCACGGCAAAAAAGGTGGCGCTAGTAAGCCACCTTTTCTTTTATCCTCGTAAGGACCGCTGCTCTTGAAGCTGACGGTTGATTCGCATGCTCGCACTGCCGAACACTAGCGTGCCGTCGACACACCGCGATATCGACTCTCCTGCTCGCGTTAGGTCACACGAATTAAGACCGGTCCTTCCGAGACCGCGGGCGGGCTCGTGGCCAAGTCGGATGCGTTCTCCCGTATCCAAGCCCGTGCAACCTGGATGCTCTCATCCGTGCCCGCCTTGTTTTGGCAGACCGTCACCGTGACGCCACCGTCGTCGGTGCCGATGCACAGCCAACTTACAAACCCCGTTACAGGACGGATAACGCCTTCGACCTCCGCTTTGCGGTGCTCTATCAGGTCAAATAGCTCTTTCGCCCCCGAACCAGAATAGCTTCTTACGACTGCGTGCATGACCACCACCTCCTATTTTCTGAAATGCCCAAAGAGACAATTACAGCCTACGACCAACATATCTCGGATGACCGAGCTTCTCGGAAGCCTGCGGTGTTAATCGATGTTTGGTTTTCCGCGCTTCGGCCAAGATTGTACCTCGAGGCCGCGTATCATCGATATACTGAACAGGAGCTTTCGGCACTGTTCGAGCTTATGACCAATAAGGACGGCTTATCGAATTGCTACCCAAGCGATAAGGCCAACTATCGTGTTCGGCCCTTAGAGGCCGCTTCTGGCTAGAGCGGACATTACTAACCGAACGGCCCGTCGGGGCGTTAGCTTGTCGGGGTCTTTATTGTGTTGCGCTTGCTATGGTCTTTCTCCTACGCAGTGCGTTGAATGAACGGCGTGAGGGCGCTAATGTGCGAGCGCGATCGTGAACGACGCGGCGCCCGCCAGCGCGGCGATCGTGCGCACGTGGTTCCACTTCGTCCAGGCGATCAGATAGTCCGCCCACAGCGCAGCACCTTCCGTGCTGTTGGCCGCCACAGCCGCCAGCGCGTTATTACGTGGCACGTTGAACAGCATCGTCACCAGGAATGTGCCGAGGAAATAAAGCAGGCCGCCGGCAACGACATACGCGGCGCCGGGTTCGTGCCAGCGCAAAACCGCTGCGATGCTCAAGAGCACGCTCAGCACGACCATCCCCAAAAACGGTGTGAGAAACCAGGGATTGATGACGACGACATTAATCGATTGCATGGCGGAGATGCCGTGTGCCGGCGGGATCGCGCCGAGCGCCTTCATTACCAAGACCGAGAAGGCAAAGAAGAACCCCGCCATGAGTCCGCAACCAAGAGCGGACACGAGCACCGCGAGATCCATCAAGCTGCTCGTATTCATGATTGCGGTCCTGCGTGCCACACGCCGGTCGCGGCGGTTTTGCGCACGTAGTCGGCGAAATCGCGGGACTCGCGGACGATTTGCTCGCAGAGCTGCGCCTCGGGCTCCCCTCGACCGGAAAGCAAGACTAGGCGCTGGACCCCGCTCTTGACGGCCAGCCCGGTGAACGAGCGGATCGCGTCCGACTCGTCAGGGGCCGCGAGATCAGGGTAGTAGGTGACGTAGACCGCTGCAATGTCGCGGACTGCAGGGGGCCAGGTGGCGGGGTCGGCCCAATCGAAGGGCGGTTGGCCGGATCGAGAACCGATCCGCACGGGCAGGTTCCGAGCCTTGAGCCGTTCGGCCACGCGGCGCCCGGTCTTGCCGGTTGCCCCAATCACTAACGTCGTTTTCCGAAACATCTCGTCCTCCTTTGGGTTCGCGCCGTGGCCGTGGCGGCGCTTTCGTCCAACTGTCCCTCAAAGAAACCGTCGAGGGACATCCGATTCCACATAACGAGTCTGCTCATGGCAACCTCTTGTCGGTAGAGATTTCGTCGCCTAACAGCCTCTAACTCACCTGTCACCATGAAGCGCAGCGGAATAACGGTCGGGCGCAGCGCTTTGTTAGGTTTTGCTATTATGCTCCACAGTGATGACGACATTTCCCTTTTTGTGTCCTTTATCGACATACCTATGAGCCTCGGCAATTTGTTCCAACGGATAGCGTCTATCAATGACCGATTTTATCTTCCCCGCCTTGAAAAGCTCTTTAAGCTCTTTGAGGAAGATTAGACGCTCCGGAACGGGTCGAAGGCCTGTGGCCGAAAACTTTGCTTTCTTACTGCCTATCATTGAAGTCCATAACATTTGAAGAAGAAGTGGCAGATCAAGGACAGCTGAAAGATAGACACCTTTTTGCGTTAGCAAGCCCTTACAACGTGAAAACGAACTCTTGCCTACCGTGTCAAAAATAATGTTATACGTCTGACCGCTTTTGGTAAAATCCTCTTTAGTGTAATCAATGACCTTATCGGCTCCCAGAGATTTCACCATTTCTAAATTCGTGGTACTGCTACCCCGGTAACTTCTGCCCCAAAGTACTTGGCAAGCTGTACCGCAATAGTACCTACACTTCCAGAAGCTCCATAGATAAGAACTTTTTGTCCGCTCTGAATATTTCCTTTTCTAAGGAAATTCAATGCCGTTAATGCTCCACCACAGACGGGGACGGCTTTCTCATAGGTCATATTGGTTGGTTTTGTTGTCAACACCTCCTCCTCAGACAGACATACGTACTCGGCATAACACCCAAGTGCGGTGGTTTCTCCAAAGACTTGGTCACCTTGTTTAAATAGTCTTACATCTTTGCCTACTGATTCGATCTCTCCGGCAAACTCAACCCCTGGTATAGATCTTCTTGGGCTCGTGAGACCACTGTAAAATCTGCCAACAAATGGGTCTCCCTTTCGCATCATGCCGTCCGCTGCCGTTACTGTTGTCGTATTTATTCTTATCAGCACTTCATTGTCTTTGGCAGCAGGTTTTTCTACCTCTTTGAGCTGAAGAACATCCGGTGGTCCGTATTTGGTAGATACAATTGCTTTCATGAGTCGCATCCAAATTTTCTTTGATCCGGTCATCTTGCGTGTAGTTCACCACAATCTATCCTAGTAGTTTGCAAAACCTAACGATGATTAGACGTCTCAATTGCAGTAGTTCTCCACCGGAGAATGGCGTCATAACCGAAAAAGGCTTTGTAATTGGATAGATGAAGCCTGCCGTAGGATACCGCTGGTGGAAATATACGGCAGGATTGCCTTATATATCCCATATCGGGCATTTCGCGGCGTAATGCGTTTAGACTGCGAAGCGATTCGAATGTAGTAAGGGCCGGCTACTCATACCCGTCTCCGGGCAAGCGCGAGCGGCATAGGGCGTCCTAAGGAACTTGAACCCCGACCTCAGGAATGACTGCTTACGGCCAGAAACGGACGTTCAGACAAACGCGCTTGGTTGCCTAGGAATGACACAGATCCACTCACCCCGTTTCTGAGGTTGGTCTAGTAGCTGGTGTTCTTTTTTGTTCGCTCGATTTAGCCCGAAGCTCGCTCAGCCGCTGCATGATGACGTAGAACACGGGCGTGAAGATCAGTGACATGATCGTTGCCGCGATCATACCGCCCACGACCGCGGTGCCGATGGCCTGACGACTGGCAGCACCGGCACCCGAGGCAATCACCAGAGGCATGAAGCCGGCAATGGATGAGATCGCCGTCATCAAGATGGGGCGGAAACGTAGCTGGGCTGCGGTCGTGGCCGACTCTAGGAGACCCTTGCCCTGGGCCCGTTGCTCCGCCGCGAACTCGACGATCAGAATCGCGTTTTTGCTTGCAAGTCCGATGAGCAGCACGATGCCGATCTGCGTGTACACGTTGTTGTCGAATTCCCGCATCATCAGGGCGACGATGGTGCCGAGCACCGCCAACGGCACGACGAGAATCACCGCGACCGGGCTCGTCCAGCTTTCGTACTGGGCCGCGAGCACCAGGAACACGAGGGTGATTGCCAATGCGAAGACGATGATCGCTTCCGAGCCGACCTTCTTCTCCTGATAGGACATCCCCGTCCACTCGTAACCCATCGACGCCGGCAACTTCGAATCGGCCATCTGCTCCATTAGCTTGAGCGCCTGCCCAGAGCTAAACCCGGGAGCCGGAGAGCCGGTAATGGAGGCGGAAGGGAATAGGTTGTAACGAAGAATCGTTTGCGGACCAAGGCTACGTTCGACGCTCACGAGTGTACCTACTGGCACCATCCTTCCGGCGACATCACGTACGTCGAGACGGCGGATGTCCTCCGCTTCGATCCGGAACTGGTGATCCGCCTGAACCTTGACCTGCCAGGTTCGCCCGAATTTGTTGAAGTCGTTTACGTAAGCGGAGCCGAGATAGGCCTGGAGCGTGCCGAAGACCTCGTTCAAGGAGACGTTCAGCTTCTTGGCTTTTTCGCGGTCGACTTCAACGAAGAGCTGTGGCACCTGTGGGCGGAAGGTGGTGTTCAGATTGGTCAACCCCGACTGCGCATTGCCATCGATGATCAGCTCGCGAGCCACCTGACTGAGCGTCTGCAGTCCGGCCCCACCAATGTCTTGGAGCTGCATCTGAAAGCCGCCCGCCACGCCGAGGCCGGGGATGCCGGGTGGCGGAAACGCGAAGACGATCGCCTCCTGGATGCCGCGAAAGCTCCCTTGCAGGCGCGCGAGGATTGCTTCTTGTTTCAGGCTTGGATCGGTCCGCTCGTCCCACGCCTGCATTACGATGAACACGGTGGCCGCATTGGAGGCGCTTGTGCCGTCTATTAGTGAGTAACCACCGAGTGAGACCCAGTCCCGTACGCCAGGCGCCTCTTTCAAAATACCGTCGATCGTGTCGAGCACTCCCTGCGTTCGTTCCAGCGAGGCCGAGTCGGGCAGCTGCACGGCGGCCAACAAATAGCCCTGGTCTTCGATGGGCAAGAAACCGGTCGGAATTTGGACAAACTGCCAGCCGGTTAATCCGCTAACACCAACAAAGAGCAGCATCATGATTGCACTCCGACGTACCAACGTCTTGGCTACGCCCACATAGCCACGCTCTGTTTTTCTGAAAACAAGATCGAACCCGCGGAAGAAGGCGTTCTTTCGTTCCTTTGGCGGTCGTAGTAGCAGAGCGCAAAGGGCGGGACTCATGGTTAAAGCGTTGATCGAGCTGAACACGGTCGCTACGGCGATGGTGAGCGCGAACTGACGATACATCTCGCCTGTAATGCCCGGGAGGAAGGCAGCAGGGACGAAGACCGCGAGCAGTACGAGTGTCGTCGCCACGACCGGACCCGACACTTCGCTCATCGCTTTGATCGCCGCTTCCTTGGCGCGTAAGCCTCGATCCATATGAGACACCGTGGCCTCGACCACAACGATCGCATCGTCGACAACCACGCCAATAGCGAGGATCAGCCCGAACAGCGTGAGCATGTTCAACGAGAAACCGAGTACCCCCATGACCGCGAAGGTCCCGATTAGCGATACCGGAATGGCCACGGCCGGTACGAGAGTGGCGCGCCAATCTTGAAGAAAAACGAACAACACAAGGAAAACCAAGGTCGCGGCTTGGAACAGCGTGACGTAGACTTCCTTGATCGATTGGTCGACGAACACGGTGGTATCATACGGTACGCTGTAAGTAACGCCTTCGGGGAACAAGGAACTCAGTTCCTGCATGGCTGCTCGCGTCCGACTGGCCACATCCAACGCGTTGGCACCGGGCAGTTGGTACACGCCAATGCTGGCCGAGGGGGCGCCGTTCAAGCGGGATGTGATCTCGTAACCTTTGCTACCGAGCTCGACCCGGGCGACGTCCTTGAGCCGGGTGAGCGCGCCGCCTTCCCCCGTCTTGATAATGATCTGCTCGAACTGCTCGATTTCACTTAGTCGCCCGAGTACGTTGACCGGATATTGAAAGCTCTGTCCTCGTGGTGCTGGCGGCTGTCCTATCTGTCCTGCGGCGACTTGGACATTCTGCTCCCTGACCGCGTTCAAAATATCTTGCGTCGTCAATCGGCGTGACTTGAGCTGGCGCGGATCCAGCCAGATACGCATGCTGTAGTCGCTTTGCGGGAACACCGCGACCTCACCCACCCCGGGTATACGGCTCAGCACATCACGGATGCGAAGGGTCGCGTAGTTGCTCAGGAAGAGCTCGTCGTAGCGGCCCTCGGGCGAGAAGAGCGAGATGAACAGGATGATGTTCGTCGATTTCTTCTTAGTGTTGACACCCTGGCGCTTGACCTCCTCGGGCAGATTCGGCTCCGCGAGCTTCACGCGATTTTGCACCAGCACCTGCGCCATATCGAGGTTCGTTCCCACCTCGAAGGTCACGGTGAGCTTGTAGGAGCCGTCGCTCGCGCTCGTCGAGGACATATAGATCATGTCCTCGACACCGTTCACTTGCTGTTCGATCGGGGCGGCCACCGTTTCCGACACCACCTGCGCGTTGGCACCCGGATAGGTGGCCGATACCTCGACGGTTGGCGGTGTGATCTCGGGGTACTGGGAGACCGGCAGGGTCCCGAGGGTAACGCCACCGGCGATGACGATGGCGATCGAGATGACGCTCGCGAAGATCGGGCGTTCGATGAAGAAGCGTGAGAACATGGCAACCCTGAGTTGAGCTTATTGCTGTTTCTTGTTTGTTTCCGAGCTATCGGGATTAACGGAAAGACTCTGCGCCTTCGCGGCCTCCGCCGCGGACTTCCTCGCGGACGCGGTCAGGGAGGCCATGTCGGTCCTCTCGGGATCGACTTTGCCGCCGGGCCGCGACCGCTGAATGCCGTTCACTACGATCCAGTCGTCGCTTCGCGCACCCTCCTCGATGACGCGCAACCCATCGACGAGCTGACCGAGTTTAATATTGCGCTTCTCGACCATGTTCTCCTTGTTGACGACCAGTAAGTAGCGCCCACTTTGATCGGCGCCGATTGCGTGTTCCGTGACGAGGGACATGTTCGGGCGTTTGGCGATGGGCAACCGCACCCGCGCGAACAGACCTGGAAGGAGTGCAGGCGGCACTTCCTTGTTAGCGAAAACACCACGCAGTTGTAACGTGCCCGTGTCCGAGTCGACACCGGATTCGGCAAAATCGAGCACACCCTCATGCGGATAGCCCTCTTCGTCCGCGAGGCCGAGATGCAGTCGTATTTCCGCCTTGACGTCGGAATCTTTGGTCGGGTCGACGTCTTTTTCCTTGACTCGCTCCCGATACAGGGCCCTGAGGCGTAGAAGATCCCGCTCATTAAGACTGAAGTAGACGTACATGGGGTCGAAGCTCGTGATCTCCGTTAGCACGCTCGCCTCTCCCTGCCCGACGAGATTTCCAATGTCGACCCTGTTCCTACCGACACGGCCGCTGATGGGTGCTTTCACCTGCGTGTAGCTGAGGTCTAACTTTGCGCGAGCGATACTGGCCTGGGCGTTTTGGATGGCGGCGCGGGCGAGGTCCCGCTCGACACGCCATTTCACGAGCTCCTTGTCGGTGCCCGCTTGTTGCGCATACAGCCGCTTTGCCCGAACGGCTTCAATGTCCGCCCGCTCGAACGTTGCCTGGGCACCGGCCAGCTCGGCCCGCGCCGCCTGCAGATTGGCCTGATACTCCTCCGGATTAATGACGAACAACAATTTGCCGGCCTTCACGTCGGTGCCCGGGGTGAAGTGCATACTTCGGAGGACGCCAGACACTCTGGCGCGCGCCTCAGCTCGGTTAGATGTGGCCGTGGTTCCGGTGAAATCGATGTAGTCTGTAACTTCCTGAACGAGCGGCCGGGCGACCGTCACCTTGGGTGGTAGTGGCGCAACGTATTTGTTCGTCTCCTCGCAGCCCACTAGTGCAAACAACATGAGCGTACTACTACCGACTCGCAAATCGATTCCCCCTTGCATCTAGGGTTGTCGTCCGATTAACCTGGCGTTCTGATCGCCATATTAAGGTAGTTACGTCAGAGTGTCACTGGGTAAAACAAGAGCATGAAGACAGCTTCAATCCAAGTCGGAAGATCACACTATGGCTGGTCCTTGAAGAGGACTCAGAAACTAGGGACGGTTACATGATTGTCTACGGGGAAAACGAGAAGATGTTCGGGCTAACAATGCACGGCATCAAAACAGACACTTTCCTTGGTTGGTACGGGTCCTTTATCGAAACTTTAGAGTGCATGTGATACACGCGGTAAGATCTCGAGCGAAGAGTGCCCGTTCTTTTAACCGATATTTTCAGATACATACTTATAGATATCGTTCTTGACTCTACTTCCTTCTTCGAGAAGTGTCGAAATTTCTGAGGAAGTTTCAGATATGAAGTCCTCATCCTTGATAGAAGGAATATTTATCTTTACATTCATTGCTGCTCCCTCAAGTCCGGCATATGCCTGTTGTGACGCGACACCAAGGTCGCTGAGAGCGTTGGAATTAGATTTGCCAAGAAGCTTGCCTGCCAGTCTCAAAACGTCAAGGCATTCGCGCGCTATTCCGAGAGGTGACTGAACTGATTCCTTGAAGCCTTTCTGTATTGCCTCTTTTCTTGATTTCTTATCTTCCTCGGTCTCTTTTGCCATTTTGAAGGCAGCCATTACACCATTGAAAGCTTCTGTATCAAGATCTACCCTTTTAAGAAGACTTTTTGAAAGGGTCTGAGCTTTTTTGAGAGCCTCGGCAAGTTCGATATGGAAGGACTCATAACCTTTCTTGCCTATACTCAGGTTACAGACCATTGAGACCAGGTCTGCCCCTAAGGCTCCAGAGAGCGCTGCCACACTTCCACCACCGGGTGCAGGGGAATTTGATCCTAGTACTCGACTAAATTCTTCAACTGATAATTTTACAAGCATTGATAGTCCTCGCTATTTGATCTCAATAGTTCGACATTCCCCGGATGAACTGGTATCGGAAGCTGGAGGGGCTGGCCTCGTCCCTGTGGCGAGAATATGGCGCCGCCATCACGCCCGCCGAGGTCGCGATCACTACCGGTTGCAATCACGCCACCCAGTTGGCGGCACGCACCATACAAGTCTCCACACGACCGTCGGTTCTTGAAGACGCCCGCTTTACCTCAATTGTCATTTTTATTCTTGCTTCAAGGTTGCCATATTTTCAAGTAGGAATAATTCTCAACGAATCGATTTGCTGCCGTTTTCCGTTTTTTTTAGGCGATAGAATGTTGGTGCTATTCAACGGCATCCATACCCATTTTGGTTTCCTCAGCAAGCCCGAATTCCCACCCTTTCACCGTCACCGCGGTCACAGTTTTGGGCAAAGACTAAGGACTCGGGAATGGGTTAAGAGTCGAGCTCGAGGAGGTGATTCTCGAGGATTTGGCTTTTGTAATCCCAAGGCCCGTTAATCGCCTCAAGTTGCAGATACCACTCGGCGGTCTGGACAAGCACCTCCGCCCCGATGGTGCCGCAGATTTGCCCTGCTAGAACATTAACTCCATACCGAGCGGCCTCAGCTTTTAGCAGGTTGTAGACGCGGTGGAGGGGTGTCTTAAGAGGGTTGGTTATCTCGCAGGACACCACCACGCAAGCCTCGCCCGTTCGACGGTGCGTCTGAGGTAAGCCGATCACGCCCTGGATGTTGGTGAAGCCTCCGTGCTTGCCGCGCACATAGCTGGCTAGCTTTTTCGCGATTGCTAAATCCGTCGTGTCCAGCACCACGTTGAAATACGCGTCGTGTTCCTCCAAGGCGCCGACAATTGTGGCCCCCGCCGTTGGATGCAACTTCGCAGGCCCAATGTCGGGAGCCCGCTCCGGATCTACGAGGACGGCCTCTTTGAGCCCCTCGTAGTTGCCTTTGCGGATGAAGGTCAGGCCTTCATTCTCCCGGCGGCGTGCGTTCTTACCGGTAAAATAGATGGGCACGTCGTACCGCTTATACAACTCCTGGCCAAGGTCCTCGGCGAACTCCTTGCATTCTTCAATGGTAATGCCCTTGCATGGGTAAATCTCAATAGTGTCCACGGCCCCGATACGCGGGTGGCGACCGTGCTGCTTCTCCATATCGATAAGTTCGTAAGCCTTGCCGGCCGCGTCGAGCAATGCCTCTTTCATCGCCTCGGGGCGACCTAGCACCTCAGCAGGCAGACGATTGAAATCAGAATCTGGCTCGTACCCAATGAGCTTGACGCCGTCGCGTCCCCGTAACTGGTCAATAATTTTGTCTATGACCTCTGAGCGAGTGCCATCACTGAAATTGGGGTCTGAAAGGATGTAACTCGACATTGAAGACACCTCCTTGAGATAAGTGTCATGATTTATGAGGAAGTTTCAGCTACGAAGTATCTCGTCTTCCTAGCCAACAAGGTTCATGCACCGGAATGGCTGCCCCTTTGCGTCGTGTGTGTAGTTGCTATTTGGCTACACAAGGGGAGGAGGTGTTCACGCCCCGATCGATCAGGAACATTTTGAGGTCCTGGGCGCAAACTTCGTTCGTCATTTAGGCTGTCTCCCCATGCGAATGTTGCCCAGTTTCTCCGGTGCCACGTCCAGCACGTCCCATCTGTATGTGTTCTCTCGCGCTGGCGATCTTACGCGAGCAGCCTCGCAACATTAAAGCACCTATTCGCTCAGAGATAAATGGATCGACGACTTACGTTGAGTTTGTAAATAAGGCAAGCGTCGCAAATGGCTGTTTCAGTTAAAGTTTGAATTTACCGGACGCGACTACGAACCAGGGGGTCGGGAGTTCGAATCTCTCCGGGCGCGCCAATTCTTTCAGCAAGTTACGTATTATTAAGTTTCCACCGAAAAGACTACTCCCAAAACAATTCCCAAAAAGCTCAGCGGTCCCCTGCGTCTCAGTGTCCGCTTTCGACCCGTAGCTGACGTTCGCGAATATCATAGATGTGAGACTTTAAGCTAGCGTCCCAATGACCGCTTTCGCCTAGGAGCTGCCGGTCAGATAATAGAGTTACGACAGGCAGAAAACGACCCTTTGCGGACGTTCGCGCATTGCACCTTAATAGAGCTTACAGGACTCGTTGTGTTTCAGAATCTCTCCAGCAAGTTCAACGCTGCTCTGGGCGTCGAGCCCCAGGGACTCTGTGCAGTCGCGCCGCAGTACAGAGAAAGCGAAGTAACTGCTGATCACCGACAACCACTCGAACTTTAAACAAGCACAATAGGTGTCGAAAACGGTAGTATCTTGGCCGTGCGGCATTTGTTTCACTTTGTTCACCGGCAACTCGCTTTGCAAAATAGAAAGGAAGCACGTTGTTTTGATCTTGATCAAGGAACCGTCTGATGAATCTGCTTATCACGTTTGCAAAAGCTGACTGATAGAGAGCCCTATGGCGCTGAAAGACCTGCTTGTGCACGTGGACAATAGTAAGGCCTGTGCGGCCCGTGTGGATGCGGCCGTGCGCCTGGCACGGTCACACGGCGC
>CAXMNC010000308.1:0-4911 GCA_964194625.1 Acidiferrobacterales bacterium | reverse complement strand
GTAGCGTCCCACGTCGGAAGGGTTTGTCTTTATAAATGCAAAGCGCCCGATATCGATGTCGTCGCCGGTTATGACGACCTCCTTGCACAAGGCCTTATCTCGCGAAATCTCGACCGGCGGGATTTGCGGATATTCGCCGCCGTTTCGTTCCAGCATGGCAGAAAGATGCGCCTTGGCACGCCGATAGGTCGCGTAGTTATCGCCGGGTACCGGCTCGAGTCCCCACAGCAATGCGTCGGTGGCCCAGTGACCCTGGTGATTGGCAATCACCGGCCCCTTGACCCACTGGCCGTCGATTTTGACGTTCTCAAACATCATCGCTGGCGTTTCATAGAAGCCGAACTTGTCGGTGGCGCGGAAAAACAGCCCGGTGGTGTGATAGGCGTCCTGGTCGACGCGGTCGAAACGCATCAACAGACCATGGGCGTCCAGCGCAGCAATCCAGTCGCGAAAGGTGTCGAACGGCGCTGTCGGTGCGGCTTTCAGCGCCGCGCCGACGGCAGGGCCGGCATCAGCGTCGATGCAATCCTGTTGTGCCGGCGCACAACCGGCTGCGGCCAGTGCAGCGAGCGCGGTGCCGGTCGTGGCCAAAAAATCCCGCCGCGAGACGGGCTCACCGGCACTGGGTTTAGTTGTATTGTTGGAGTTCGGCATGGTTGGGTCCCCCGCTGCAGTCGATCCTGCAGACATTACACAAGACGGATGGCCGGCGCACGCCGGCAACGGACGGCGCTTCAACCAGTGGATTCTTTGATTTCGGCGACCCTGCGATCCAATGTCGCCAGCGGGTCGGCGATGTAGGTCGGGTGAACCCGGTGGGCCATAGCCAGGTAATCCGCTGGCAGCTCATCAACACGCTCGAGCTTGCGACCCGCTGCGCGGCTCATCATCTCTCCGCGGTGGTCGCCCATGCGCATCCACGGTTCCCAGGTCAGAATGTTGTGAAACCCCAGCGATGCCGGCGCGGATAATACAGCCTGATCCTCGACCGCAGATTTTTGTCCGTGCAGCGTCAGGTAATGATTCAGCCGGATTTTTGGTGCCTTGGGCGACGGGAACTTGATACCGGCCTGCACATCCGTCGAAATCCACATCTGATCGCCATGCACAAGCGGCGGTCCGAGACGGCTGTAAAAATAACTCAGGTTTGTGTCGTTTTCCGGTCTCGCGTTTCCGCTCGCCGTGGCCTGGCGAATGTCGGGGCCAAGACGAACGTGTTGGACGCGGTTGACGATTCCGGTGTACGGATTTTCGTATTCTTCAAGTAACTCCCCGGTATTGAGATCGGTGTAATAGGTCAGCTCAAACATCGCCAGCTTATAGGTGCCATCAGTTTGAGCAAAGAAGCGCTGGAACAGCGCGACTTTCATTCCGTACATCAGCTCGGAGCGTTGATCGACGACACCATAGCGCAGACCGTCCATCCACCAGATCGTCAGCCGGTCATCCAACGCGGCGCCGAGCTTGACGTATGCGGTCAGCGCATCGACGGGATCGTCACGGTCAGCGGATTGCGCGCCGGCTGGAGGCTCCTGCGCCAATCCGGCTTCGACAGCCGCCAAAGCCATTCCGGCGGTCGTCCGCAGCAGTTGCCGGCGCGTCAGCGGCATTGTCAAACCCGTTTGTAGTCGATCAATCGCTGACCATACAGTGCGTCGACTTCGGCGAAAATTTCCGGCGCTCCCTGCAACAACAGCGCGCGGTTGGTGTCCGGGAATTTGTCACGACCGCCCTCGCCCGGCCATTGGCGGGTTGCATCGATGATGATCTTGCTGGTGCGCCCTTCTACCAACTGACTCGGGTCCGTAATGATTCCGCGCGCATCAGCGATGATTTCAGACGCCGGGTCCGGTTGCCAGCGCGAGCCAACGGCAAATACGATCGCCGTGCGGTTCAATACGTCGATGTCTTTGTCGACAACAATGACGACTTTGGCAATCGGATTGCGTGCAGCGATGGCGCGGCCGGCTTCGAGACCCTGCCCGGGTGCGTCCTTGTCGATGCTGACGGCGACGACGCCCATCACATCGTGCGGCATGTGATAATCGACGAAATTCGGCACGATCCTGCGCAAGGTATTTTCGTACAGGCAATCCATTGGCGCTGTCACCATGCCTTTCTGCATGCCGGTCAAGGCATTGATGATCCACGGATCCCGGCGATGCGTAATTGCGGTCACCTCGATCCAAAAATTGTCCTCTTTGACCGGGCCCAGGTAACCGAACATTTCGCCGAACGGGCCTTCGTCTTCCAGCGGTAAATCCAGCGGCACATAGCCCTCGATGATCATCTCGGCATGTGCGGGCACCTGGATGTCGTTGGTTTCACACTTGACGACGTCGATGGACTTGCCGCGCATACCACCGGCGACGGCCAGTTCATCGACCTTGCCCTTGATGACACGCCGGTCCACAACCGCCGAACTGCTGATTGCCCAGGTCACCGGATCCTGACCAAGGACAATCGACACCGGCACGCGTGTCTCGCCGCGCTCCCGCGCCGCGACGACCATCTTGTAACCCATGTGATTGGTTTCGGAATTCAGACCGAGCTTACGCGGCCCTTTGATCTGGCACCGGTAGGTACCGAAGTTTGGCCCCATCTCCGGGTCATGCGTGAACACTGAACCGGTATTGACGTAGCGCCCGCCATCCGCCGGGTTGGTTTTCAGGAATGCGAAGCTGTTCAGGTTGATTTTATCGCCCGTCAACACAACCTGTTTACACAGTGCCCTTTCGTTCCCGACTTCGGCCGGCGGTATTTGCGGGTATACACCACCGTTGGCCTCGAGCATTTTGTGCAGGTGCGCTTTGGCACGACGATATGACGCGAAGTGATTTCCCGGTACCGGTTCAAGACCCCAGATCAGCGATTCGGCGATCCAGTGACCTTGATGATTAACGATCACCGGTCCCTTGAACCATTGGCCGTCTTGCTTGATATTTTCAAAAATCATCGCTGGCGCTTCGTACATGCCAAACTTATCGGTCGTGCGGAAAAACAAACCGGTCGTGTGAAAAGCGTCCTGATCGACGCCATCGAAGCGCATGACCACGCCGTTCGCTTCCATCGCTGCCATCCAATCGCGCAAGGTATCGAATGGGGCTTGCGGTGCATTCGCCGGGTCCAGTACAGAACCGGCCGCGGCGGAAGTGGATACACAGTTCTGTTCGGCTGGCGCGCAACTGGTCGCGGCCAAGGCCGCCAGGCTGGTACCAGCTGTGGCCATGAAGTCACGCCGCGAGAAGTTCTCGCGATTGTTGCGGGCATCTGAGTCAGACATTGGATTCCTCGGGGCTTGTTTGTTTTAAGTAGGTCGTTTTGGTCCGGCGGCCATTCTAACGGCGACCCGGCCCTCACGCTATCAACGCCCTTTCGCTTAGTCCTCGCGACGTGTCGCCGGGCGCGGGGGACCGGAGGGCATCCTCGCTCAACTGCAGCTCGACACGCCGCTGCACACCGGCTTAGCTAGGCGGTTCTAAGCTCCGAACAGTTGTTTTGACGACAAGTTTGGCGCTTTGGACGGCTGAGAACCCAGATTTTGAACCACTACGAGTGTCCGCTAACGACCCAAAGCGGACATTCGGAGACGGTAGAATGAAGTAGGATGGTTCCTGGCCACGGTTATCCGGGCTGAAAATACGAACAACGGGGGGGAACGATGAGAATGCTCAAGTACGCCGCATTTCTTGCGACGGCTCTCGCCGCACTGGCCGCCTGCGCACCCGACGCTCCAGAGAGCTCCGACGCGGGCCGTCCCGATGCTCCCGAGCCCACGTACGCTGAGACAAAGCAACTCATCGATCTTGTTGATAGAGCCGCCGCGGTGGTGAAGCGCCAAGGGCAAGAGGCGTGCGCAGAGTTCAAGAAGGAGAACAGTTCCTGGCGACAGGGAGACGCCTACATCTTCATCGACGACATGAGGGGAACGATCCTCTGCAATCCCCCCATGCCTGAACTCGAAGGGACGGAAGGGATCAATTTGCAAGACGTTGATGGCAAGCGCCCAGTTGCGACGATGCTCGAGCGGGTTTCCGAAGAGCCGGGCGCGGCGTGGGTCCACTACAAGTGGCCTAGACCCGGAGACCCGGCCGGGACGCCGGTGTGGAAGAGCTCCTACGTCGTGCGAGTCGAGGACCAGTCGGGTGAAGACGTCATGGTCGGGAGCGGACTCTACGAGATGAGGACGGAGAAGCTGTTTGTCGTCGAGACCGTGGACGCAGCTGCGGATTTCGTCGAGCGGGGGAAGGATGCCTTTGCCACGCTCCGAGACTTGGCGAGTCCGTTCCGATATCAGGACGTCTACGTGTTCGTCCACGACCAGAACGGTGTGCAGCTGGTGAATCCCATCTTCCCGGAGCTTGAGGGGACCAGTCTGCTCGACTTCCAGGACGTGAACGGGAAGTTCGTCCTGCGGGATACGATCGCGATGCTCCGGGACCAGGATGCCGGCTGGATCGACTACATGTGGCCCAGGCCGGGAGAGACTGCTCCCTCGAAGAAGTCGTCCTATGTGAGGAAGATCAAGGTCGGCGACGACGTGCTGTACGTGGGAGCTGGCGTATACGGTGAGTGAGCCCCCGGCGACTCCGGTTGCAAGTCCCATCTGACTGTCCGCTATTGGCCGAAAGCGGACACTCGAGCTCGGCAACTTAATCTACTTGCTTTAACCAGCACTGCCACGGTGCGCGGGTTTGGCGAATCGCCCTGATTTGCGGCGTACCATTGGCGTAAGTCCAAACGGGGGGTAAGACCATGACCTTGGAAGCATTCAACTACATTGCGGAAATCATCGCATCTTTGGCGGTAATCGCTTCATTAATCTACTTGGCGGTGCAGGTCAAGCAGGGTACGCAGGCAGTCCGACTCAGCACAGTGCATAACGTGACTGAAGAGTTTCGGGATTGGAAT
>CAXMNC010000307.1:0-4380 GCA_964194625.1 Acidiferrobacterales bacterium | reverse complement strand
CTGCGGCATGTCATCAGGAGCCAACGTGTGTGCGGCAATGGAAATGGCCAAGACAATGAAAAACGGGTCAAGGATTGTGACCGTGGTTGTCGACAGACGAGACCGTTATTTCGCCGAGTATCCCAACGAACATTACGTCGTTTAGATATAGCACTGGGGCATGCGAAGCCCGAAGTTACATTCGCACTTGTCTCCCCGGCGTGCTTGGGAATCAGCGATTTTCTCAACGAACGGGCCTATAAAAGCCAATCACACGGTACGTCCACCATCGAAATGATGGCGCCCGAAATTCAATTTGCACTTTTCTCTTTAGCTTTCCTCGGCATCAGCGATTTCTTCTACAAATGGGGTCAGCGCTGGCAGCTTCGTGGCGGGCCGTTCATGTTGTTGCAAAACTTGGCCTACCTTCCCACCGCCTTCACGCTTGCTTACCTGCGGGACGAGATTGTCTGGTCAACGGGTTTGTGGTTTGGTCTTCTCAACGGCGTTCTGGCCTTTACGGCGTTTCTGTTTGTGCTCTTGGCGTTGCGCCGTGGAGAAGCGGTCGCGCTGGTGCCCATTGTACGATTGAACTTCGCTATTACCGCCTTGTTGGCGATCTCGTTGCTTGGCGAAGAGCTGACGGTTATCAAGGCATTTGCGTTGTTATTAGCGGTTTTCGCTGTGCTTGCTGTAGGTGGCAGTGTGATATCTGCCGCTGGAGATCGCCGGAGCCTGTGGCTCGCGATAGGCGCCATGTGTCTGTTTGGCTTCATCGGCTTGTTCTACAAGCTTGGTCTCAATGCAGGTGCAGCACCTGCTGCAATGACTGTTGCCCAGAGTGTTGGCGTGTTTTTTATAGCACTGCCGTTTGCTATCCAGCAGGGCGATCCGCTGCCGCGCAGAGGCGTTCCACTTTGGTTGCCGTTTGTCTGTGGGATTCTTACTTCATGCAGCTATGTTTCCTTTGCAGTGGCGATGAGGTACGGCGATGCGGTAGTGGTCGCGTCGATCGCGCAGCTCAGCTTTGTACTGACCGGCGTACTCGCGATCGTCGTTCTCAAGGAACAGCTAACGATTCGAAAGGGTTTTGGCGTTGTGTTTGCCGTACTGTGTGTAGTCCTGTTCGCCAATGCCTGAGTGTGGAGCTGGAAAACCCTTCTGTGGCTCATCGCGAACATGTCGAGGCGTCCTCTTAGTCTTTCCCCAGCGACTGTAATAAGTCCCACAGCGCCTGCTTGGTTTCAAATCCGATTCCGGGTGTCTCGGGTGGTTTAACATAACCGTGCTCGACGACAGTGTCGTCGGCGAAACCGCCAAAAGGTTGAAATGTGCCTACGTGTGATTCCGTGCCACCAAGGCGTAGCCCTAATGTCATGTGGAGAGAAAACAGGTGGCCGCCGTGCGGGTAGCAACGCCGGCGCGACCAGCCGTGTTCCTCCAGCATCGATATGATGCGGAGATATTCGACAAGCCCGTAACTGTGCACACAATCGAACAATAGGTAATCGATCTCAGGGCGCAGGCCGCCATAAAGGATCAAGTTACGTGCATCCTGTAGCGAGAATTGGCCTTCCCCTGCCGCTAGGGGCTTTTCATAAGATTTAGCGATTGCTGCCTGGACCGTGTAATCAAGCGGGTCGCACGCATCCTCGTACCACCTGAGCCCAAAGGGTTTTATGGCGGCGCCATAGCGCAGCGCTGTCTGCAGATCGAATTGGTTGTTGGCATCGACCGACAGATTTTCACCAGAGCCAACGAGCTCCAGAACAGCTTCGATGCGGCGCATATCTTGTTTGAGCGTTGCGTTGCCGATCTTAATCTTCACTTGTGTGTAGCCCAGGTCGAGGGCACGGCGAATCTCGTGTTGCAATTGCGCGACATCATTATCAGGATAGTAATATCCACCAGCTACATAAGCAGGAACATGCTCATCTATTTTCCCGTCGCTATATTTGTCGGCGAGTAGCCGATAGAGTGGTTTTTCGGCGACTTTGGCCACCATGTCCCACACAGCCATATCGATAGTCCCGATGGCAACCGACCTTTCTCCGTGACCCCCGGGTTTTTCACCGGACATCATGCAAGTTCGGATGCGAGAAGGATCAAAATTGTCGCCTTCATCATTGAGCAAGTCCTCCGGCCGCGCCTTGAGCAGACGTGGGATAAAACGCTCACGCATGAGACCGCCTTGGCCATAGCGTCCAAAGGAACTGAATCCATAACCGACCAACCGCCGGCCCTCGCGTACCACGTCGGTCCGTATGGCGGCGGCGCTTGTCGTCAACGTGCCGCGATCGAGTCCCTTATCGGAGTAGCGCGAGATCGGAACCGTGCATTCGTGGATGTTCACAATGCGCATGGGATAATCGCCTTCTACCGATTGTCCTGATTTCTGCCGGGTGGTGTCCGCCCTTGTGGTATGAGTTTTGCCGAATGTAAATGGTCAGGTTAACCTATGGGGGGAAAATGTTGTATCGTTGGTCTCTAGGTCTGCGCCGATCGCACGACTATTTGCCTGTGGTACGCACGGGCTGCAAAAGGCCGAACCCACACCGTTCCAACAGGAGATGAGATAGTGACTATGTATTACAGACCCGTGGCCGTGATTAGAGGGGATACGCGATGAGACCAACCGAACAGTTACGGGCGTTATTGGCTGAGCCGGGTATTATCGTAATGCCGAGCTGCTTCGACGCTTTGTCAGCAAGACTTATTGAGCGCACCGGATTTTCGGCAACCTTTATGAGTGGTTTCGCTGTATCCGCGGCGCGCGTCGGTCTGCCAGACACCGGGCTGATGTCTTATGCCGAGATCGTTGATCAGGGGCGTAACATCTGTAGTGCTGTTTCTATCCCCGTGATCGGAGACGGCGACACGGGTTACGGCAACCCGCTTAACGTACAACGTACGGTTCGAGGTTTTGCCGATGCGGGCTTCGCGTGCATCATGCTCGAGGATCAAGTAGCGCCGAAGCGTTGCGGTCATACGCGTGGTAAGCAGATAGTCGGTCGGAACGAAGCCTTCGCACGCATACAGGCTGCGATCGACGCACGCGACGCGGGCGCTGACATACTTATTATGGCGCGCACCGATGCCAATGCGACCGACGGTCTGGAGGAGGCTATTTTTCGTGCTCGTACCTTCGCCGAGATGGGTGTGGACATCACTTTTCTGGAAGCACCACGTAATGAAGACGAGATGCATGTCTACTGCGAGGGTTTACCCGGCCCGAAGATGGCCAATATGGTCGAGCAGGGTGATTCACCGTTCCTGCCTCCCGAACGCCTGGAGGCAATCGGGTACAAGATTGTGATCTACCCGATCACGTTGATGCTGGCCAGTGTGCGGGCGATGGAGAACGCCTTGTCGGCGATAAAAGCGGGTCGTCACCCCGAGGAATTGGCGACGTTTGCATACCTGCGTGAGATTGTCGGCTTCCCTGAGTATTACGAGGCGGAGATCAAATACGCGTCGGACCAGTCTGGGTCGTAAGTTTGCGTTACTCGATACCAACGGCCGTGCCCAGGGTCGGACCGATTTCGGCATTTATAACCACATCAGCGATCAATTCGAGCGGCGTAGATTCACGGGGTTTTCAAGTTCACCAAGTTTCGTCGCTACCCGCAAGCTTGAAGTCGCTCGCTTTTGGCGCGTGTTGATGAATTTCCGCCGCCTATCTATGATGTCGGGTTGGTAGACCTGCACATACAGCACCTACTGAACGGAGGAAGCCATGTCTGCAATAACCCGTGAACTCAGTGAATTCGTCGCTCAGATTTCTTATGACACGCTACCGGCCGAAGTAGGGAAACGCGCTAAGTTGCTCATAACGGATATGATCGGCATTGCGTTGCGGGCGCGGCATGATGCCGAGTCCACGCCGAGTCTGCTGGCTTCGACGGAAAAGCTCGGTTTGACGAATGGTAGCGCGAGCGTCATCGGCGATGCGGCAGGTTACGCAGCGCCTGGCGCGGCGCTCATCAACGGCACACTGGCCCATTCGCTGGACTTCGACGACACACACGCACCTGGTTCGATTCACCCAAGCGCGCCGATCGTGCCGGCGGCGCTCGCCGCCGCTGAGATGACGGGCGCGCATGGACGCGACGTGATCGCCGGGATTGTGGCTGGCTACGAGGTGCAGATCCGTTTGAGTCTGGCACTAGTGCCTAAAGACCATTACGACCGAGGCTTTCATCCAACGGCCACGTGCGGTGTATTTGGCGCGGCCGCGGCAGCAGCACGCGTGTTTGGTCTATCAGCGGATCAAATAGCGAATGCCTTCGGCATCTGCTTAAGCCAGGCGGCGGGGACGATGCAGTTTCTCGTCGACGGTGCCTGGACCAAACGTTTTCATGTCGGTTACGCGGCCATGAGTGGTTTGATCGCTGCCAGCTT
>CAXMNC010000306.1:0-5757 GCA_964194625.1 Acidiferrobacterales bacterium | reverse complement strand
TCGAGTGGTGGATAGGTGTCGCAACCCATGGTGGGGGACTCAACCAGCGGCCCACACAGATCCGACAACCAGCTCACCCAATCCACCCACCAGGAACCCCGATGCGCGGGCCGATCCGAGATCCAGCGTTCGGCGTCATCGCCTGCCTCCACATCACCTACCCAGTGCTGTTTCCCTGAGCGTAGTGACGGTGGGTTTACTATCCCAGCTATGTGACCCTCAGACGCCAAAACGTATCGCACAGGACCAGCAACCAGCTCGCACGTGCGGAATGTACCCTGCCAGGGAGCGATGTGATCCTGCACGGCACCTACGGCATAAAGCGGCTGTGCAATACACCCCAAATCGATCGGGTGGCGCCCCATCACAAGCCGGTTGGGCTCAACGAGCTTGTTTTCTAAATAGAGCTCTCTCAAATAGAACGAGCACATGGACTGCGGCAGTCGCGTTGTATCACTGTTCCAAAAGAGAATGTCGTGTTTGAGAGGTTGTTCTCCGAGCAGATAGTTGCGCGCAAAGTACCGCCAGATCAACTCATCGGCACGCAGTGAGCGGAAGGCCAGTTCGACGTATTTACCATCCAGGTAGCCGTCCCTCCTCATCAGCTCTTCAACAGTTTCGATAGTATCGCCTCGTATATAGACCCCGAGCTCCCCCGGGTCGGAAAAATCTACGAGGGTCGCCAGTAACGTCCAGTGGGCTACGGGACACGCGGCCCCGGTCCCCAGCTCCTTGTTCAGCCACGCCATCAGTGTCGCCAGACATGTTCCTCCAATGCAGTGACCTACTGCATGGATTTCGCTGCTGCCGCTGATGTGCTTTGCTACATCAACAGCTTTCAGTGCACCTCGAAACACGTAATCTACGAACGAGATGTCACGCATTGCGGCTGTGGGATTCCTCCAGCTGATGGCAAAAACAGTAAACCCGTTGCTGACGAGATATCTGGCCAGGCTCTTTTGGCCGCTCAGATCGAGAATGTAGTATTTGTTCACCCACGGCGGTACGAGCACGATCGGAATGCTGCGTACGGTCTTTGTCGTTGGGCTGTATTGAAGAATCTCGATCAATTCGTTGCGAAACACCACGAACCCCGGCGTGTTGGCTAGATCACGTCCAACCCTGAACGCATCCGGAGCGGTAATGCGCGGCAGACTGTCGCCACGGGCAACATCTCGGCGTAGATTGGAGAGCCCTTTTGTCAGGCTCTCACCACCTGTCTCATACCATCTCCGAACCGCTGCGAAATTTGTCCAGAAGTAGTTGGCGGGAGACGAGGCCTGTACCAGTTGTTTCGCCCAAAACCTGGATGATTGCCTCTCGACTTCTCCCTCCCGTTCCAGTGCTCTATCTACGATGTGATACAACCAACGTGTGTAAGCGGAGTGGGATTTCTCCGCGACCTCGGAATACGTCTGGAGGAATTGGAACAAGTTCTTTCCATCATCCGTCAGCGTCGACGATCGGTTCTCAAAGGAAAACCGTGAAAGCTCGTGGGTGACGACTGTCTGAACGTAACGATTCAATTCGTCGAGCAGGGCAGTCCACTCGTCATGGTTGGATGACCAATATCGACAAATCTTATTGAGTGAACCAACGACCCCAAACGGATCCGACGGATGGGAGCCGGAGTCATGCTGGTTATTCATCTACCTGGCTGCTGATCTCCGCGATTGTGGTTTGGATCCCCAGGAACTCAACCGGCAACTCCGTTTCGAAAGTCTCCTCCAGGCACATCTGCAGGTTCACAGCCACCATGGAATCCCACTCGGGAAAATCCCCGAGCCGCGTTTCACGACTGACTGTCGTCCCACTCAACCCTGGTAGCGTGTCTCGTACACATTCAATGACGATACTGAGCGTATCTCTTTTCTGATTCTCTGTTGTCATCTCTAATGCCCTCTCTCCGCCGCCTTCCCGATTCATATGCGCAAAAGATTGGCTCCCCAGGAGAGCCCCCCTCCAAAGGCAACTGTAACGGCCAGGTCGCCCGTGGTGAGTACGCCGCCGGAGATGGCCTCGTCCAAAGCAATCGGAACCGACGCACTGGCGGTATTTCCGTATCGATCTAGATTTACGAAAAACCGATCGGATTCGACGCCGAGGCTTTCCGCTATGGCTTCGACAATATTCAGATTCGCTTGGTGACAAATGAAACAGCCAACCTCATCGGTAGTAACGCCTGACTGTTCCATCAACTCGACGACGATTTCCGTTCCCTTCGCAACGGCGAATTCAAATACCGCTTTCCCGTCCATCTGAAAGTAGGCGGAGCGGTTGTCGACGAACTTTTCGAAAGGCAACATCGTACCTCCGCCGGGCACACGAATCGCTTCACTTCCACGACCATCCGACCTCAGGCACGAATGCAAAACACCGTCTGAGGCATCATCAGCGCGAAAGAGCATGGCTCCAGCACCGTCGCCAAAGAACGGATACGTCGAGAAGTCTTTCGGATTCAGGATTCTCGAATAGACCTCGGCAGCGATAAACAAAACGTTGTCGCACATTCGCGACTTGACGAGGGAATCGGCAAGAGAAATGCCGAACACACTCCCGGAACAAACGGAGTTGATATCAAACGCAAAAGCGCTGTCCGCTCCGAGGAGATTCTGCACCCGAGTCGCTGTTGCCGGCTGCATGCGATCAGGCGACGATGTCGAGACAATGATCGCTTCGACCCGTTTGGGTGGGAAGTTGATCTTAGTGAGGCATCTGCGTGCAGACTCGAGCGCCAGGTCTGAAGTGCACTGAGATTCTGCCGCGTGCCTCCTGGCGCTGACCCCCGTTTTCTCGACGATGCCCGCGACCGCTTTCGCAGGGAACTGCGTCAAATCCTGGTTACGCACGATCGTATCGGGAAGATAACTCCCTGTGGAAGAGATGACAGTTCCTCTCATAAGTTGTCTCCTCCCAGAAGCCCGCGGCAGCGGGGGTCGCGCCCTTTATAACCGGTCAGGTCGGCGTAGAAGATCGCAGTAAGCTTGCGCGCCAAACGCTCGGCACCCATCGTAGATTCCTTGGTCCCTCTGCCTAGAAGGTTAACTATGTTACACGTCTCGTTACATTCACGACACAGAGGCTACTGCAGCCTTTTTTTGAGATTGTTTTGGGAATAAGCGTTTTTCGGGCAAGGTTAATGCTACCTAACTCGCTGAAGCGATTGGCGCACCCGGAGGGGTAAGCAAGGAAACAGCCAAAGCAGTGCTTTGGCCCTTGCGAACGCCCGAGGCCTACCTGCCGAGGGCCGGACTTTCGAGCGAAGTGAGAAAGCGAAGCCCCGATCACCTGGTTCGAAGGCACAGATGATAAAAGTATTATTAATCAGTAATTTAGATGGCCAGCCCTCAATCATAGCGCCGTTAGGCGCCGCCAGGATGTTTGCTGCTATTCTTCCGCACGGCTTGGTTGCCGAGCTTCTTATCGGTTTCTACGCGCTGCCGTAAGCGTCTACCTGCCACTTTCTTTTCCTAGATCACCGGGTTCAAAGAAGACGAGTTCCCGGCTGTGGCCACGCTGCACGACATGCACCGGGACGCCGGGCGGATAAAAATCCTGCTGGCAGACTCATTTGAACTATGCGCACGTTACACCTAAATTGCGATCCAACAAGCACTTAACGCTCGCTGGTTTTTTCTTTTTGCAGAACCTGTCCCGGGGTATTCTGCTGTCGGTTATTCCACTACAAGCACTTGCGCTGATGGGCGATGCGCAACTTACCAGCACCTTGTTATTTGCGGTCAGTGTAGGCGGCATTCTTGCAGCCCTGACGCTGCCAGTCTTGATACAAAAAATAGGCAACTATCACGCATTCCTGTTGGCTTGTACGGCTATGTTTCTTTCTGCCGTCTTGTTGTCCAGCGAAAACGCGGTTTATTTTTCAACGGGATTATTTTTCCACACCTTTTCAATTGCCGCCGCCGAAGTCACCCTAACACTGTGCGTGCTGGCCAGAATTCCCCGCGCAGAGATGACCAGCTTTGAACCATTCCGAATGCTTTGCACGGTACTAGCCTTGTCAATTGGTCCGTTTCTCGGGGTCTACTTCGAGGATCGCATTTTTCATGAACTTCCGTTCATCATCAGCGGGTTCGTTGTATTTCTGGCAATCGCATACTTTCGCTTGCTGGGCCTTCACAAGGTGGTCCTGCCACCATCAAAATCCCGCGGCTTCAATCCCTTGCAGTACCTGCGACAATACCTCCGCCAGCCACGCCTGAACCTGGCCTACGGGCTTGTGCTAGCGCGGTCTTGCTGGTGGGCCATGTTTGTCATTTACGTCCCCATATACGCAAAGCAATCGGGCCTAGGCG
The DNA here is from genome assembly GCA_964194625.1 of Acidiferrobacterales bacterium. Classification (GTDB taxonomy): domain Bacteria; phylum Pseudomonadota; class Gammaproteobacteria; order Acidiferrobacterales; family SPGG2; genus SPGG2. Next base: position 1,444 of record CAXMNC010000306.1, on the reverse strand, counting down.
AATTAACTGGCGCCGCGATCGTATCCCTGGGTACTGCGTGGACACTTTCGGTGCCTTTCTGGGGTTGGATGGGCAGGCGCTACGGGGCCAGGCGACTGCAGCAAACCGGGTTTATCGCCACCAGTGCACTAACGATTTTGGTGTACGCCAATACAGCCCAGCCGATTATCGCATCTGTGTTACTGGTTTTTTGCGCGCTTGGCGCGACCATACTCGACGGGATCGGAAACGTACTGTTCTACCGCGCTGTACGCTCGCGCGAACGCTCGCAGATGACTGCTGTGTTTGTCACCTATCGGGACACCGGTCAACTGGCGACGCCGGGTTTGTTCGCAATACTGCTCAACTACTTCGCGCTTCCGATTGTCTTTTCGAGCGCAGCACTGTGGATGATTATTGCGGCCGGGTTTTGTCGCTACATCCCCCGCGGACTGCGATGACGATTTTCTAGCGATACTTATCGACAGGCGAGATAAGGGGTCAGAACCCTTTGTTAGGCCTTTTAGGCCGACCGCGCCTGGCTTGGCCGACCTTACAGTGCAGCTTGCGCTCAATCTTCGCCTTCAAGGCATCGTTGCCCAAAGGCGTGCCCGTCTGGCACGCGGCGCGAATATGGCTCAGCCCATCCGCATCGAGATCGGCATGAAACAACACCTGGTAGCGATCGTGGCGCTTCGTCCTTGTGCGGCCCAAGGCTTCGGTTAACGGGTGCGGCTTGACCAGGGTATCCGGTTTTCCCAAGGCATTGGCGCGATTGTAAAGGGCTCTGACCCCTTATTACTAAGTTCTCTCCCGAAATGGAGAAGAACAAGATGGGTTCAGCGACCCACGAAATTAGGCTTGCGTTTTTCCATAAACGCTTTGCGGCCCTCGATGTAATCCTGGCTGGCGAAACATCTGTCTACCAGTTCGTCGCACACCGTGAGATCGCGCCCTTCTGGGTCCTTGAGTACCTCACCGACAATTTTTTTAACCGCACGGTGTGTCAGCGGCGCGTTGGCAGCAATAGTTTGCGCGTAGTTTTCCACGTAATCCGCGAGCTCGGCGTAGGGCAATACCCGGTTAATCAGGCCCATCTGGTGTGCTTCGTCCGCGTTGAATCGCCGCGCGGTAAAAAGAATCTCTTTTGCGAAACTCGGACCAACGAGAGCAACGAGTGTGCTGATGCTATCGTATCGATAGCCCAATCCCAGCTTTGCCGCCGGAATGGCGAAACGCGCATTGTCGCTTGCGAGTCGAATATCGCAACAAAGTGCCACCCCTAACCCACCACCAAGACAATACCCCTCAATCTTCGCGATGGTGGGTTTTTCGAAAGTTTTGAGGTCCACAGAGGCGCGCGTGACGGCGGCGTTGTATTCGGCAATCGTGTCCTGCGAGGAACGTTTGCGTTCGAACTGCGAAACGTCGGCGCCCGCCGAGAATGCCTTGTCGCCTGCACCAC
>CAXMNC010000305.1:0-30529 GCA_964194625.1 Acidiferrobacterales bacterium | reverse complement strand
GTCACCGTGAAGCGCCTTCTTCAAGAACCGCCAATACTGCACTAGAAACGGATCGTTAAGACCGAGCTTGTCGCGAAGTTTCTGGCGCTCTGCTTCTGAGACTGATTGGCCAACCAGCTCGCGGAGCGGATCGCCGAGGTTATCTTGGATGGAAAATGCGATCACGCTAATGACAAGCATTACGATGATCGCCTGAATCACACGCTTAACCAGGAACGCGAACATTAGTGTAGTTCGTGTCTATTTTTTGGGCGCGCCACTACCAATCAAACAGGTGCCAAAAAATGAGGCGGAAACCTAGCGGTGAGCTACCACCCACCGCCAAACTCCCGCCCGATTCCTGTCTGCAGCGCTAGGTAGCACAAATTTTATTATTTGATAACCAAGTCTCCCAAATAAGGGAAGTTCATGACATTGACGATAGGCGCAATGTCCACACCCTTTCTCGCCGCCCAAGCTCGATCCTGCCAGTGCAGCGGCACGAACGCGGCCTCATCATGCAGGATTTGCTCGACTTTTTGCAGCATCATCGCACGCTTCTTCTCGTCAGTGACTTTCTGGCTGTCGATGATCAACCTATCGACCGTGGCGTTCGAATAGTTGCCGCTATTGTACTGGCCATAGCCGGTGGTCGTGTCCGGGGTCATAGTCAAGAACTCGGTGAAGTTTGAAGAGTCCTCGGTGTCGGAATGCCAACCGATCATCATAATATCCGCCGCGCGCTCGTCGAACTTGGGCCAGTACTGCGCCTTGGGCATGGTCTTCAGGTCGACCTTGATATTGATCTTGGCCAACATACCCGCCACTGCTTCTGCGATCTTGTCGTCGTTAACATAACGGTTGTTGGGCGCCATCATGGTGACAGAAAACCCTTTTCCGTAGCCCGCTTCTTTCATGAGCTGCTTGGCCTTCTTGAGATCGTAACGCGGCTTCAGATTTGGGTCGTAACCCAAATAACCCTTGGGGCTTTGCTGGGCGGCCGCGGTGCCGAAGCCACGCATGATCTTTTTGACGATACCTTCGTTATTGATGGCGTGTACAATGGCCTGGCGTACGCGCGCGTCTTTGAACTCCGCGCGTCGATCCTGATTGAGCTGGAAGGTAATGATACGCGTGCCGCTCATGGTCACGAGATCAACCTTAGAATCCTTGTCGATACGATCCAGATCTGCCGGTGGCACCGGGGCGATGAAGTCTACGTCGCCCGACAGCAGTGCCGCAACCCGGGTCGGGTCTTCTTTAATCGGCGTGAACACGATCTTGTCGACATTGCCGGGTGAGCTCTTGTCCCAGTAGCCGGCGAAACGCGTAAAGTCCACGCGCACACCTTGCTCGCGCTTGGAAACCATAAATGGCCCGGTCCCCGAAGCATTGGCGGAAGCGAAGGCATCGCCATGCTTGACAATGGCGTCCTTGGGCCGGCCCTTGGCATCGTAACCATCATAGTACTTGCGATCCATAGCGAAGATGTAGGTCGCGGTATGCAATACCAACGGATACGGTTCTTTGGTTACTAAATCAACTGTGTATTTGGCGATAACATTACAGGCCTCAAACGGGGCGAAAATACCCTTGAAGTCGGGGCTACTCTTTAACCGATCGAATGTCCAACGGACATCCAACGCCGTCATTTCATTGCCGGTATGGAATCTGACCCCCTTGCGTAATTGAAAACGCACCGTTTTGTCATCGATACGCTGCCAGCTCTCGGCCAGTCGCGCATCGAAACCAAGCTGCTGGTTCCAACGTACGAGCGGGTCGAAGATCATATGAGACAGTTGCAAAGTGCCACCGGACAACTGCTCATGCGGGTCCATGGATACGGGGTCGGCATCGTAGGCCATCTTGAGGGTCGCGGCGAGGGCCGAGACGCTCAGTACAGCACCCAATACCGCAATCGCCGCTAAGCTTACGAGTTTTCTCATGTGGGTCTCCTCCTTCAGGTTTGGTCTATTTGGCTGCTCCCTGAAGCTGTTACGGCTTTTTGGGGGCGGCTCGGCACATTCTGGCACCAGTGGCGTAAGCACTCAAGGCCAACCACTGGGGCCGCGGTTGAGCTCTATATACACTAACATCATGTGGTTTTACCAGGCGATTTGACCGGGCTTAGGGCACCCCGCCATCACTATTCACATTAAAGAGTTCAAACGCTCGCCCGATACAAATAGTGTCGCCCTAACCTACCCATTGCACGTTAGTCGGCAGGGCACGAACGACGATAATTCTAGCCTGACCTACGGCAGTGTGTTGATGAAAGTAACAACATCTTTGACCTCTTGGTCATCGGGTAGCAAGGCGTGCGCCATGGAACTCATGGTTTGGCCGTATGTATCTTTTTCATGGACGCCACGCACACCGGCTTTAAAATTCTTCAGCTGACGAATCAGGTACCAATCATGTTGCCCGCCCAAGCGGGGACCGCCCAACGCCTCGCTACCCTCACCCTTCTCCCCATGGCAAGTCTGACACGATGAAAAGATTGTGCGGCCCTTGTCCACGTTGCCCGTTGCTTTTGTCGGCGAAGATGACACCGGCGCCAGGGTAGCGATATGGGCGGTAACATCTTTCACCGCCTGCTCATCAGATAGCGTTTTCGCCATCGAAGCCATTAGTTGACCATACGCATCGTCATCGTGTACGCCGCGAATACCATCGCGAAAGTTTTGTAGTTGACGAATCAAGTACCAGCCATGCTGGCCGGCCAAGCTAGGAGCGCCCGATTCCTGGTTTCCCTGTCCCTCCGCCCCGTGGCAACCCTGACAAACGGCGAAGTGTGTTTTACCCTTGTCCGGATCGCTATCTGCCGCTTGGGCAAGTGTCGATGCAAGAATAAGCACAATGCTGAGCATGCTGGATTTCATCGATTTCTATCTCGGTTAGGTTTCATTAGTGACGTAAGCTCGATGACAAGAAAAGGTTACTTCGATCTCGTATACTCTCTACATGCCTTCCGATCGTGCCTTGCCAATTGCAGCCAGTACCCTGATTCTCGCGTATACCTTATCTGCATCTGCGTTTGATTCGCAGCACCTTACGACACTGCTCGATACGAAGATCTGCAACGAATGTGACCTAGAGAGCGCCGTTCTCCGCGACGAACAGTTGGATGGCGCGCAACTGAAGGGAGCCAATCTCAACAAGGCTGACCTCCGTGGTGCGAATCTGCGAGGGGCAGATCTCACGGGCGCATCACTGACGGACGCGAAACTCAGCCATACCGACCTACGCGGCGCCAAACTGCGACGCGCTACGCTCTTGGGCGTTGATCTTACCGAAACCCAGCTAACCGGCGCCGATCTCCGTAAGGCCGATCTTCGACACCTGGATATCGACATCGCCTTCGAGTTTGTAGAACTGATCGGTGTGCAACTCGAGGGCGCCAGATTCAAGCATGGCGTTCGCTGTGCAGGCTTCCCGGCCAAGGGCGGCTGGGGTTGCAAGGCCGCCAAAGACGAATAAGCTTAGCCCACCCTCTCAGCCAAAGTGCTAGAGGGCGGGTACAGCCGACATCACTATATATGACCGGATAGACGCCGGAATTCTCACCTGGCCCGGCAAAAACCGCCCTACGGTAGCCGTCACCATCGGCCCCTGGGAGCTTCTGGGGCCACGTATGCCGGCCGTCAGGGCAGTCAACCTACCTAATTAGTTACAGTGGTCTCCCCTGGGGCCCAGCTAGCCAGATTTAGGGTTGACACACGGACTGCATGGGATTAATTTCCCAATTCATGGCTGATCCGGCTCGCCAACACGCTCACCCTGCCTTCACCCACCGGCAGATTCTGTCCGTAGCGCTACAGAAAATGTTGCTACCGCTCGTACGCATATTGCTACGTAGCGGCATTCCCTATGGTCTGTTTGCCGATATCGCTAAACAAGCGTACGTGAAAATTGCCAGCGAAGAATTCAACATATCGGGCCGCAAGCAAACAGTTTCACGCATGGCTGTAATCACCGGCCTAACGCGCAAAGAGATTTCTCGGATCAAAGAAATCTCAAACGTCGACGCCGCCAAAGTCGCTGATCGATATAACCGGGCCGCTCGGGTCATCAGTGGCTGGGTTCGCGATGCTCGTTTTCTCGACAAACGCGGGAAGCCACGACCATTACCGATTGAGGGAGCTAGTCCGTCGTTTAGTGAGCTGGTCAAAGAATTCAGCGGCGATGTGCCCGCGCGCGCAATTCTTGATGAGCTGGTCAATGTTGGCGGTGTCGAGCGTCTGAAAGATGGCCGTATCCGTCTGATCACCCGCGCGTACATACCCCGCGGTAGCAAGGCCGATAAGCTCGGGATTCTGGGCACCGATGTGAAACATTTGATAGAGACCATCGATCACAATGTGCACGAACAAGGGGCTGAGCCTTGGTTTCAGCGTAAGGTCGAGTACGACAACCTGCCGGCTGAGGCACTGAAAGAACTGCGAGAAATGAACGCAAAGCACTCACAGGCCTTGCTAGAGAAGATTGATCGCTGGATGGCGAAGCGCGACCGAGATAGTAATCCTGATGCCAAGGGCACTGGTCGCAAACGTGCCGGTGTCGGCATCTATTACTTCGAAGAAGACTATAAGGAGGACGACCAATGATGATCACTGGCGTCATGCGTCGACTCTTAAGCTGGAACGAAGTTGGATTGGAAGAATAAGTTTATCAATGGATGGCGATGCACGATGGTGACACGAATCCCAATAACGAAGGATCCCGTCGTGCGCGTGCCGGGGTGGGCATTTACGACCTCGAGAGGTACGTGAAGAGGATGGCCTACCGTGATCGCCAAGCTTACGTGATCACCATGACCATGGGTCAAAAGGATAAGGTCTACATTTCCGAGCTTGCTGAGGTCTTTGAGCTTTTCGGGCGTCTTGGGATTTCTACTTATAATCGGATCTCTCAGTATTACTTTGCCATTGGCGCTCGTTATCTTAAAGGCGGATTATCCAAACCACTGAAACTCAAGCGCCCGGGCGCCAAGCGCGTTCACCAGAAGCGCAGTCCCAAATATATAGCCAATAACTCGCGACGCTCATTTTTTCATGAATTTGTGCGGGTTTGTGCGGGAATGGCTGGAATAGATAAGGACGTCTGTGGTACACCGATCATCTCAATTTTCTGAAGTGGTGGCCTTCTATCTATGAGATTCGTCATACCACTATTCTTGATTGTAAATGTCGGCTTTCTCTCGTTGAGCGGTTTAGCCTTAGCGACCCATGAGGCCGATCACCGTTACCACGTTATGGGTTACGTGCTCGACGAAAAACAAATGCCGTTATCGGGCACAGACGTTTCGATTCTTATGAACAACCAAGTGCTCGGTTTTGGCGAGACCGATGCTGACGGTTTCTATAGCATTCGGTTACATCTACACGACCCCGATCGTGGCAAGAAGCTGCAAATCAAGACAGCGGCTGGTGTGGCTGACACTCTTGTAACGCTGACACCGGGTGATAGGACTACTAAGCGTGTGCACTACGCGAATTTTTCCGGCGGTCAGTTTCTTGAGAAGAAACTTCCGAGACGAGGATTCCCCGTGTGGGGATACGGCATTATTATCGTCGTCATCGGGACGGCGGCGGTTATGGTTGAGCGCCACATCAAGCGCAGGAAAAGGCGCCTTCTGAATAGAGAGAAAAAGAAAAAGAAAAATAAACGGCGGCGTTAGTCGGGATGGGCTAGCGTCGTTTACTAGGCTTAACGTATTGTCCAGTCTTATTCGGACGCCGTAGGCGCCGCGAAAGATCAATGTCACTTGACTCGACTTTCACTGCTCCTGCCGCCTTTGCCGCTTGCGTTGTCCTGAAGGCGGCACTCGGCATTTCAACACCGGCATCGACCGCACTTTCCTTTGATGGCGGGGCAATCTCTTGTGCGCTCTTAGCCTTAAGGGCTTCGGTTACGATAACGCTCTGCCACGATCGAGTCGTCCTGGCGATGGCCCCCGATTCCGCCATATACGTCTTGAGCTCAGCTTCCGCCCGTGCCGCGCGCGCCCGCTGTTGGGCGAATTCGGCCTTTGCCTTGCGCGCATTGCGCTCTGCATAGACTGCTTCTAGTGCCATGTGCTCGTTCTCGGGGTACATGGCGGCAGTCTGTGCGGCTTCCTTGGCGGTTTCTTCTGCCTGTTCAGCCCGGGCCGTTAGATATTCTTCGATCAACCGCTCCTCGCGTATGGCTAACTCCAACGCCAAGTGCGGGTCTTCGAGAAACAGCGGGTTAAAGAGGTAGCCGCAACCACAGCGAATGGCGGCGGCTGAATTGGTGGCCCCACATTCTGCACAGGCTTTATCAAAGGTGTCCAACGCAATGCCCTCACGCTATTCGGTCAGCCCTAATGGGTTGGGTTGAGCGCCGTTAGGCAAGGCCCAGTCACAAAGCCGCTGTCTCGTTGGAAGTACCCAATCCATAGGCAATTAGGCTCAATTATAGACGATAGGATGTATGCCGCAATGCAGCATAGCGGCCCCAGATCACCGCCTGGCTTTACCGGATAAGTGGTTCAGATTGCCGACGACCGGCGCTTTGGAGCTGTTACCTTTAAGAAAGACCGCAAAACCAAACATCGAGGACACTATGCAAAAACAATCGAATCGGGTTGGGCCCGAGTACACGACTCAGTTCGTGCAATCGCCGGTGCAGGCCCGTGGTGCGGGAAATTCCGGCACCAAATATTTTGTGAACCCGCTATCTAATGCCCACCATGAAGCCGGGCACGCCGTCGTTGCTTGGTATCACAACATTAACCTGGAAGTGATTACCCTTGGCGCCCCTGAGGACGAGACGGGTCGCGCACGACACGTAAATCCATTGCAAGGCGTCGACACCGCCTGGGGTACCAATGTGGCTGACCGCATTCGCATGGAACAGCTTGTTGGCGTTTGTCCAGCCGGGCCGCTGGCGCAGCGAAAATTTAGCCTAGTGGGATTTCGTCGGGCCCACGCCGAAGACGACTGGCAACAAGCGGTAGACCTTCTGAGCTATTTCGTTGTTTCCCACGAAGAGCTCGAAATCTACTTTCGACTGCTACAAATACAAACCCGCAATCTACTAGACCTAGATTTCATCTGGAAAAGCATTACCAACTTAACCACCGTCCTACTGGAATACCAAACGCTGTCGGGCGCCGAGGCCAATCGCATAATTCAGGAGCCGATGGCCTAGTTTCAACCGCTTTAGACTACGAAGCAGGTTTGTCCTCGCTGCCGGGAATAGCCGCCTCGGCTGCCTGAAATCCGACTTTCGAATGCGTCCCATCGCAAAACGGCTTATTGGTTGAACCGCCGCAGCGACAAAGCGCGAACGGTCGATTTGGAACTTGATACGCGTTGCCGTTCCAGTCGATAACTTCCACGTTGTCGCCCTGAACTACGTAGGGTCCGTTCTGTTTAACAGTAATCCTGATCATTGTTATCACCCCTTTCCATTCGGTTCGATCACTCGTCCGTCACACAGCCCTCGCTTGCGTTTTTGACATTCTTAATATATTTGAACAACGTTCCCCTTCTCGCTTTATAGGGCGGCATATCCCAGGCGGCGCGGCGCTTGTCCATTTCTACCTCAGAGACATCGAAATCAAGCGTGTGATTGACCGCATCGATATTGATCCGGTCACCATCTTTTATCAACGCGATCGGGCCGCCCTCTTGTGCTTCGGGCACGACATGGCCTATCAGAAAGCCATGCGAACCACCGGAAAAACGACCGTCTGTAATCAATGCGACATCACCGCCCAGACCCGCCCCCATAAGTGCCGATGTAGGCGTAAGCATCTCTGGCATACCAGGGCCACCCTTGGGTCCTTCGTAACGAATGACGACCACATCACCTTTGTTGATACCCTTGCCCTCGAGAGAAGAAAGCATATCTTCCTCCGAATCAAACACTTTGGCGGGTCCCGAGAAACGTTCGCCTTCTTTACCGGTGATTTTTGCGACGGCGCCGTCCGGTGCAAGATTGCCTTTGAGAATCTGAATGTGCCCGGTTTCTTTAGTTGGGTTGTCCAGTGAATGGATGACGTCCTGTCCATCCTTTAGTCCCGGCAGATCCGATAGATTCTCTGCAATCGTGTGACCGGTAACGGTGAGACACTCGCCGTTCAATAGTTTGTGTTCAAGCAAGTATTTCATAACGGCGGGAATGCCGCCGACGTTATGCAGATCTTCCATTACATATTTGCCGCTTGGCTTAAGGTCTGCCAAATAGGGTATCCGATCACTGACAGCCTGAAAGTCTTCAATGGTAAGCTCAACTTCGACCGCGCGCGCCATCGCGATCAGGTGCAATACCGCATTGGTAGAACCACCTAATGCCATGACGATTACCATGGCATTTTCGAACGCCTCGCGGGTCATAATGTCGCGGGGTTTAATATCTTTTTCCAAAAGCAAGCGAATCGCGGCACCGGCCGCATAACATTCTTGTAGTTTCTGTGGATCTACCGCCGGGGTAGAAGAACTGTATGGCAGTGTCATGCCAAGCGCCTCGATGGCTGAGGCCATGGTATTGGCCGTATACATACCACCGCATGCGCCCGGCCCCGGACATGAGTTTCGCACTATGGCTTGGCGAGTATTGTCATCGATTTTGCCTGCAATAAATTCACCATAGCTTTGAAATGCCGATATTACATCGAGCACTTTCTCCTGAAGGTGGCCGGGTTTAATCGTGCCGCCGTAAATCATGAGGGTTGGGCGATTAAGCCGACCCATAGCCATCAGGCAGCCTGGCATGTTTTTGTCACAACCAGGAAGCGAGATGTTGGCGTCATACCATTGACCACACATTACGGTTTCAATGGAATCGGCAATAAGGTCGCGCGACTGCAATGAGAAACTCATTCCCGCCGTCCCCATCGTGATGCCATCACTAACCCCAATGGTATTAAAGCGCATTCCGACAAGACCGGCGGCGACAACCCCTTCTCTGACCTTGGCCGCCAAGTCGTTGAGATGCATGTTGCACGTATTGCCCTCCCACCATACTGTCGCAATACCTACTTCGGCCTTACTCATGTCTTCATCAGTCATGCCGGTGCCGTAGAGCATTGCTTGGGAGGCGCCCTGCGATTTGACCTGTGTAATGCGCGCACTATATTTATTTAGCTTTTGGGCCATTGTTTTCTCCACTAGTTTTTGCCCAGCATAACCGTTAGCCTGCCCCGCCCGATAGGGGCTGGCCAGACACTATAATACCATCTTGGTGAGATTACTGGATCGTGAAAACCCGTGACGAACCTGTGTACGAATTAATGCTTCCGTCAAACCCCAATTTCTTCGACAACCGCGGTGGCCATGATATGGTTTACCCTGGCAATCGCACCGACCGTCAAGCCTCCTGATGACAGAACGAATTCGGCTCTCAAAACTCATGGCTGGTCAGGGACTTTGTTCGAGGCGGGAGGCCGATTCATTCATCGAACGTGGTTGGGTGTACGTCGACGGCGAAAAAATAACCACCCTTGGGACCAAGATCGACCCTAACCAAGCGATTAAACTGAATAAGCAAGCCCTCGAGCAGCAGGCACGCCGGGTCACGATCTTGCTCAATAAGCCCGTCGGCTACGTGTCAGGCCAACCGGAGAAGGGTTATCCCACCGCATTGTCTTTGATTATCCATCAAACGATGTTCGATGCCGACCAAGATTCGCTGCACCATTCGCCAGTACGCCGCACCGGTATGGCGCCCGCAGGGAGGCTCGACATCGACTCAAGCGGTCTATTGGTATTGACGCAGGACGGTCGCGTGGCGCGTCAACTAATAGGTGCCGACTCGAAAATGGAAAAGGAGTATCTCGTGCGAACCCGCGGCAACTTAAGTGACAAGGGGCTTGAGCTGCTACGTCATGGATTGTGTCTCGATGGCAAACCTCTAAGACCGGCACGAGTATCGTGGCAAAACAAGGATCAACTAAAGTTTATCCTCACGGAAGGGAAGAAACGACAGATCCGGCGTATGTGTGAGGAGGTAGGACTGCAAGTCACGGCCATCAAGCGTGTTCGCATCGGCAATATCCGCCTGGGGAACCTGGCTGTCGGCAAATGGCGCTACCTCCGACCTAATGAACGGTTCTGATATACGTACCAGCAGAGGCCTAAGAAACCGCGGGCAATGAGGCGAAAATAACATTGTACCGGTTCTTGCGCCCATTACTGTTTCTGCTCGATGCTGAGCAGAGCCACAACCTCACTTTGTTCGCCTTGCACTGTATCGCGCTTTTCCCAGGTGGGCGTGGTCTGCTTCGCGCCTTATTCGCGAACCGGACGCCATCACTTACTGTCGAGCTAATGGGGTTACAGTTTCCTAATCCGGTGGGCCTCGCGGCCGGCTTGGATAAGAATGCGCGATACCAAAACGCATTATCGGATCTGGGGTTTGGCTTCCTCGAGCTCGGTACCGTCACCCCGCTCCCACAAACCGGTAACCCGTCGAAACGACTATTCCGGCTGCCTGAGAGCAACGCCATCATTAATCGAATGGGTTTTAACAGTATCGGCGCAGAGGCCTTCGTTCACAACCTAAGAAAGCGGGGCAGGCCTGGTATTATTGGTATCAACATAGGGAAGAATAAAGACACTGCGAACGAACAGGCGATAGAGGATTACCTGAAAACCTTTACCGCCGTCTACACCTACGCCGACTATGTCGCGATCAACGTCTCTTCCCCCAACACGCCGGGGTTACGCGACCTCCAGGACCAGCAAAGATTAGATGAACTATTAGGCCAACTCAAGCATGAACAAGTAGCACTAGGGAAGACCCGTAGAGTTTATGTACCGATTGCAATCAAAATATCCCCCGACCTCGATGACGATCGCATCACCACGATCGCTCAACTCGCTTTGACACATAGGCTAGACGCGATCATTGCAACCAATACGACCATCTCGCGCCCTGGCTTGGAAGGGCATCCCTACGCCCGTGAACAAGGCGGCTTAAGTGGACGTCCGTTGAAGGACCTATCCACGGCAGTCATCAAAAAGCTGTACGGTGAGTTGCAAGGTAGAGTACCTATTATCGCGCTCGGCGGTGTAGAAAATGCCGAGGATGCCTGGGAGAAGCTTGTGGCCGGCGCGGACTTGGTTCAAGTCTATACTGCTTTGATCTATCAGGGCCCGCGGCTGGTTCAGGACATTGTGTCCGGCCTTGCGCGTCGAGTAGAAACGTCGGGTTGCGCGACCTTAGCCGAGACCGTCGCCAAAGCGCGAAGTGGTATTCATCTTATGCGGTAGGCACACCAATCGATTCTACCCCTTGGTCCAGCAGATGGATCGATTGTTTGCCGGCATGGCACGGTCATCGGCCAAAAGCAACCCGTTCTCTTTTGCAAGTTCATTGACCGCCTCAAAGTCACGTATCCCACTTACGGGGTCGCGTACCTTCAGCCAACGATCAAATCGCTGGTTGCTGGGTTCTAGCGGTCGATCGGCGTATCGGTAGGCACCATATGCATAGAAAACGCCGCCAACCGGAAGCAACTGGCCGGCGCCGAGAAACAATTGCTGTACCCCGGCCCAAGACACGATATGAATCGTATTGATGCACACTATCGCCTGTGCCTGGATAACCGGCCATTCACCGGATAACAGATCCAAGACAAGCGGTTCTAATAGAGTCTGCGCGCCCTCATCGGCGGCCCAAGCCCGGATGCTAGCAAGATTTTCGGCGAGATCGGTGGGTTGCCATTGGAGGTGCGGCAAGTTACGGGAAAAGAACGCCGCGTGTTGACCGGTTCCACTGCCAACCTCCAGGACCAGACCAGGCGTTGTCAGTATTTCGCGCAGTACTTCAAGGATCCCATGTTTGTTACGTTCGCATGCCTCCGAAAATTGTTTCACTACATGCAAGCCGTAATCTTGTCTTTCACTAACTGGGCAACACGCACCGCCTCTAACCCTACACGGCCATCGACCAGCGGGCGGCGGCGTTCCCGGACAGCCTCGATAAAGTCCTGCAACTCTGCATCTAGGGGAGGTCGTGGTTCGATATTGAGTCGTTCGGTTACGATTTCACGCCGGCCACCGTCCGTTTCGCTGGGTTTGGCGCGAAGTATCTCCAGCTGCTGGTCAATATAATTGAGTCCGTAGTAGGTATTATGTCCGAACACCCGTATGCGACGTAGTTTCTTGTTCGATACACGGCTCGCCGTTACGTTTGCAACGGCACCGTTTTCAAACTCTAGCCGTGCGTTGGCAATATCTACATATTCTGTCAACACTGGAATACCAACCGCCGTTACGTGTTTGATCTTCGCTTTTACCAGCGAGGTAGCAATATCAATGTCATGGATCATCAGATCCGTGACAACATCAACGTCGGTCGCCCGTTCAACGAATGTGCCTAAACGGTGCACTTCTATGAACTGGGCATTGCTGACGTGCTCAGCCAATGCCATGACGCCCGCGTTAAATCGTTCAAGATGACCGATTTGTAGAATCAAATTGTCGCGCTCGGCCAACTCAACGACCTCCAACGACTCTTCGTAGCTTGGGGCGATGGGTTTTTCCATCAACATATGTACACCACGCTCTAGAAAGGGTCGTGCTACTTGGAGGTGAGCGGCGGTAGGTACAACGATACTTACTGCCTCGACTTGGTCGAGTAGCTCAACGGAATCCGTATACGCCTTGCAGCCGTGCTTCTCTGCCGTCGATTGTGCTGACTTCGGATCGATATCGACGACACCCACAAGCTCGACATCCGGCATATCGTTATAGATTCGCGCATGGAATCGCCCAAGATAGCCCACACCGACAACACCAACACGAATCTTGCGGGCCGCATCCGCGGAGGGACTGGTTGCTTGCCGAATGGAACTCATGGAGATCTGGAGGTTACCGGATCGCTAGCGTGCGCCTGAAACACGCGCGCGATCATACAACGAGCCGATGCACCGTACGAACTGCCGCTGTACTCAACTCGTAAGCACATAGGCATTTGATTCCACAAACACCTTCAGCAGATGCGGATCGACTTTTCCTTCTCGCGCCTCGGCATGCAAGATGTCCAGTGACTTTTCCACTGGCAGGCTTGCTTTATAGGGTCGATCACGGGCCGTTAGCGCATCATAGATATCGGCAATCGTCATGATCTTGGATTGAATAGGGATCTCGGCGCCGGTAAGGCCGCGCGGATAACCGCTACCATCAAGTTTTTCGTGGTGTGAGTAGGCGATCTCTGGCAGCCGTGAGAGGTCTTTAGTCCATGGGATCAGGCTCAAAAACGAGAACGTATGACTAACGTGTGATTCGATTTGCGCCCGTTCTTCACTATCAAGACTGCCGCGCGTAAGCATTAGATTAGCGAACTCAAAGGACTGCAACAACGATCTAGCTTGCCCATCTTCGTCAGAAAAGCTGTATTCAGCTACTACGTTGAGATCACTGGGAACCACCTCCCGCGACACCGTTGGCTCATTCAGGCGCAATACGATACTCAAGAAACCGTCCAGACGTTCGCCCTCTTTAGCCAGCATATCTTCCACTTCCTGGCGACGCGCTGTGAACTCCTCGGCATCCATATGCCGTTGCTGTTGCATATCGAGTAACTGATAATAAGCTTGCCGCGCTGTACTCGCGCGCGCGTATTTGAATCGTTGCTTGACGAGTTCTAGCTGATGCGGATAAAGCTTTTTCGCCTTTACTAACACATCCTCGCGAACGCCCACCTTGCCGAAATCATGCAACAATGCCGCATAGCGCAACTCCGTCATCTGCTCACGTGTAAACCCGATATCTCGCAGCCCGTCTCCATCCGCCCGATCCACCGCTAGGGCAAGCCCCTCAGTGAAACCTGCGACACGAAAAGAATGGCCTGCCGTTGTGGGATCACGGGCTTCGATGGCCTTAACCGATGCCGTAATGAAACCCTCAAACAAACGTTCTATGTCCTTATATAGAATACTGTTCTCCAAAGCGACGCCCGCCTGACCAGCTAGTGCCAGTGCGACCGACTGACTTTGCTCGTCGAAAGGGAATACATGGCTAGCGACGTCTTTTGGTGTCGACAACAACACATTCGGTTGATCCTTTCGATTGATGAGTTGCAATACACCAACGACTTCGTCGCTTTTATTCTTCAGTGGTACTGTCAGCATTGAACGCGTGCGGTAACCGATACTACTGTCGACGGCGGGAGAGAACCGGTATGGAGCGGTTTCGGGAATTTCATAGGCGTCATCGACGTTAATGACTTCACCGGTGCGTGCTATGTAACCAGCGATACTGTATTCACCAACCAGTGTTTTCTGTGCGTTCGATCTTGCGCTGGTAGAAAAGTTCTGCCAAAGCCGAAAGTACAACTTTCCGTTCGCGTCCAGTGTATAGATAGATGCACCATCGGCATTCGTAAGGTCGCGCGCATAAGTGAGAATGAGATCTAGTAGCGTGTCGAGGTCTTTCTCGGAGGATAAGGCGCGTCCTATCTCTAGCACTCGCTCCAACATATCTGCAGCCCGAGAACCATCCATGTGCTGCAGCCGCCTAAGACCCGCATTCAGGGTTGCGTATGTGGTGTCAACCGGACAGCTTGAATCCAACACCCCGACGACCATAGGGTGGTCGACAAGCGTAGCATCCAAATCAGTGTTTAACGCTTCACGCCAGAGCACGATGGCGATCGCATTGGGATTAGAGTCGGCGTCTGAATCTTGGCGCGTAACCAGCACCCGTGCCAGTTCGGGGGTAAGCACCAGAAGTGTCCCAGGCGTTAGCGGCGGGATCGGCTCGGTAGCCGCGATGCGCTCATAGTGGCTACGGACCGAAAGACGTTGCAAGATCTCGGGCTCAATCGCCGCTTTATCTACTACCAACAAGCGCGTTTGTGTCTCGGACATAAAGCTCAAATACGTGTGCTGACGTGATAATCAGTCGCGCACCTGGTTGGGCACACTGCCCGTAGCCACCCTACAGCACGCCCTCAGACTGATCAACACCAAAGCAGTACCAATAGAGATCGAGCAGAAGATACACTAAGCGAACCGGCGCCTGGGGCGTGGTAGGAGGAAGACTTGGCTAGGGGTAAACGGCATGAAGACAAGAGCATTCTGATCACGGGGTGCTCTACCGGTATTGGGCTATGCCTAGCACGGGGGCTACGAGAGCGCGGCTACCGCGTCATCGCCACCACCCGCAAACCGGCTGACGCGGCCAAGCTTGCGCGATCCGAGCTTGAAGCCTTGCCTTTGGATCTGGATTCATCCGAGTCGATTGAACAGGCCGTCGACGAAGTTCGGAGGCGGGCCAGCGGCACCCTGTTTGGCCTCATCAATAACGGTGCGTATGGGCAACCTGGCGCCGTCGAAGACTTAACTCGCGACACGTTGCGATCACAGTTTGAAACCAACCTGTTCGGCACCCAAGAACTTACGAATCGGATATTGCCAATATTTCGCGCTCAGGGTTGTGGGCGCATTATCCAGATCAGCTCAATGCTCGGTTTTGTATGTCTCGCCTACCGCGGCGCTTACAATGCGAGCAAGTACGCGCTGGAAGCGCTATCTGACACGCTGCGCTTGGAGCTACGCGGCACTGGTATCTATGTCTCCTTGATTGAACCCGGACCCATCCAAAGTGACTTTCGCAAAAACGCCTATGCCGCCTTTAAGACCAACATCCGCGTTGACCACAGTGTCCATCGACACAGCTATGTGGCACTCGAAAAGCGTCTCGCCGAGCAAACGGCAGAGCCGCCCTTTACATTGCCGCCAGAGGCCGTGTTAAGGAAGGTTGTACACGCGCTCGAGGCTAGACGCCCGAAAGTTCGATACCGCGTCACCGTACCCACCCACGTATTCGCAATCCTAAAACGCCTACTCCCATCGAGCTGGGTGGACGGATTGCTGCTGTCGTCGAGTGGCACCGGCACGAGATCCTGACCGCCTCAAAGCGCGCCAATGTTGCATCGGCCCGCATACTTATTTGTGCTCAGTTGTTACAATAGCGCTGAATTTGTGAAACCGAGATCTGTTCAATGATAGTCATTCTGCAATCCAACATCGTTCAGGGGAGCCCGGAGTACCGACAGATCGTCGATTTCTTGAATGGCAAACCAAATATAACTACGCGGGTGCACCGCGAGGTGGGCGCCAGCCAGACCCTCACCGAAATCTACCTCATCGGCGATACCTTGGGATTGGACAAGACCGAGATCGAAAGCCTGGCCGGCGTTGAACGGGTGGTGAGGATTTCCGAGGAATACCGGATCATCGGTCGTCACCGTGATGATGGCCGCTCCACCGGTTTCGAATACAACGGCGTGCGTTTCGACCAGAGCAACTTAAACATATTCGCTGGCCTATGTGCGGTTGATACACCCGAGCACGTCGAAAAAATGATGCAAACGCTCAAGGACCATCGTCAACCATGTACACGCATGGGTGCCTATAAGCCACGCACAAATCCATACGCATTCCAGGGACACGGCGCCAAATGTCTGCCGTGGGTATTTGAGCTCGCGGGAAAATACGACATCAAAGTCATCACGATGGAGATCACCCACGACTCGCACATGGACGAAATTCGGCAAGCGCTTGATCAGTGCGGACACCCAACCGGGGTGATGTTACAGATTGGCACGCGTAATACCCAAAATTTCGAACTGCTAAAGATGGTTGGACGGCAACAGGAGTTTCCGATTTTACTCAAGCGTGGCTTCGGGATTACTTTGGAAGAGTCGCTTAACGCAGCGGAGTATCTAGCCAGCGAGGGTAACTATAGGATCATCTTTGCCCTTCGTGGTATGAAAACTAATTTGGGTGACCCACACCGCAACTTCGTCGACTTCGCTCATGTGCCGGTGGTTAAACGCCTCACCCGCATGCCGGTATGCATCGATCCATCACACTCGGTCGGGTCGCGTGAGCAGGATCCAGATGGCATGCTGGACATCCTACATGTCGCTGCCCAGGGAGTCTTAGTGGGAGCCAACATGGTGCTCGCCGATTTTCATCCGGCCCCCCAGAAAGCGTTAGTCGATGGGCCTCAGGCTTTGTCGCTAGAAGAGCTACCGTACTTCCTTGAAGATATAGCGATTGCCCGCGAGGCCTATGAAAAGCGCCGATCGTTGGCACAATCGTTCGCGCAACAGCAGCTGGGACCACAGCGCACCTTCTCGGGTGCGTAGCGATTATTTCTTTTTGGGGTAGTGGCGAAGTTTCTCGCCCATATAGAGCTGTCTTGGTCGATCGATCCCGTGGCTCTCAGCCGACAACTCTAGCCAATGACTCACCCACCCTACCGTTCGCGCCAATGCGAAGGTGGCGGTAAACATTGTCATTGGCAATCCCATGGCACGTAGCAGTATGCCAGAGTAAAAGTCTACATTCGGATATAACTTGCGCTCGACGAAGTATTCATCCTTGAGGGCAATCTCTTCCAGCTTCATCGCGATCTCTAGTAGCGGATCATTGATACCTAGGTGATCGAGCGCCTGACGTGTCATCTTTTGAATCACCCGCGCACGTGGATCAAAGTTTCTATAGACACGATGACCGAAACCCATTAACCGGAATGGATCATCTTTGTCTTTAGCACGGACGATGACATCGGGTATGTTCTCCGGTCTCTCGATTTCCATCAGCATACGCAGCACCGCTTCATTGGCACCGCCGTGGGCCGGCCCCCACAGGCTGGCGATCCCGGTTGCGATACAGGCAAAGGGATTCGCGCCCGACGATGCAGCCAGGCGTACGGTTGAGGTGGACGCATTTTGCTCGTGATCAGCGTGTAACAATAGAATCATATCCATCGCGCGCGCCAACACCGGGTCCACCACGAAATCCTCACTCGGTACACCGAACAACATCTGCAAAAAATTAGCGGCATAATCGAGATCGTTACGTGGATACCGCATCTGCCGCCCGATACTATATGTATAACTGGCCGCCGCTATCGTCGGCATTTTAGCGATAAGGCGGATACCAGCATTAACTCGGTCATCGCGATCCTCAAGGTTCATGTCTTCGTGATAGAACGCCGACAACGCTCCCACTACGCCAATCATAATGGCCATGGGATGGGCGGCCCGTCGAAATCCGTGATAGAAATGCAGCACTTGTTCATGCAACAGACTATGGCGCGAAATCGATTGCCAAAAATCCTCATATTCTGCTTTGTTCGGTAGCTCACCGAACATCAGCAAGTATGCGGCCTCGACGAAGTTACTATGTTCCGCGAGTTCTTCGATCGGATAGCCGCGATAGAGCAACACGCCCTCATCGCCATCGATATAGGTAATCGCACTTTCGCAGGATGCGGTCGAACGAAAACCCGGATCGAAGGCTAGTAGTCCATGTTCGGCATGAAGCTGCTGGATATCGATAGCCGACGGGCCCATCGTACCTTCGAGTATGGGCAGGCTGGCCTCGCCGTTCCCGCCGGAGATAATCGCCTTGTAGCGCTGCTTTCCCATATCGTTCCCCTTCCCATTAATCCGAAAACCCCAGGAGTTGTTAGCGGCTGTTCAGCTTTACCGGCCATAGCTCACCCGCGGGTGGTGGCGCTTAGTGATCTCGCTATTAGGCCTGGCGCGGGCCAGACAGGACCTGAGTCGAAAACCCCGCGTTGCTCTTCGGTTTATCAGTGATTTCCGACTGACCCTTTAGGATCGTGGATCCCAACCAGCATGTCTACCCCAGACGTAGGTCTGGATGATCATCGCAGATGGAAGAGATTGCTGAAAAAACGCCACAAATGGTGGAAATCACTGATGTAAGCGCCAAAAAGACTGCGTTTTTGGCATCTATGGGCGATTATAAAGCCACTTAAGAAATTCGGCCTCTGCCCGAGCACCGGCACGTAGGTGCGCGCTGCGATGATTGTGCAAATACACAACCACCAGACGTCGGCCCTGCCCATCCAGCAAGTAGCCGGCCATGGCCCTAACATTGTCCAATGTCCCCGTCTTGACGTGTAGACGCCCGGCAAAATCACTATCGGTAAAGCGTTTGTGAAGCGTACCGTCGACACCGGCTATCGGCAGCGATGACACGAATTCCGGCATTCTTGGGCTACGGTAGGCGGCAAGCAGGAACTCGCCCAGGTGGCCGGCAGAGATTCGTACTTCACGCGATAGGCCAGTACTATTGTCGAACACGAGTTCAGGAAAATGCAGGCCTTTTTTTTCCAGCCACGCGTGCACCGCCTGTACCCCTTTGGCCAAGGTTCCAGGCGGGTCGTAGGTCTCGGCTCCCAGGGTCAACAGCAGTTGCCGCGACATGACATTGTTGCTGTACTTGTTTGTGCTGCGAACCACTTCCGCCAGTGGCCGAGAATAGGCGGTGTGTAGAAGTCGTGCTTCTGCCGGTAGCAAGCCCTCGCGCAATTGACCACTAAAGCGACCACCCTGTTCACGCCACAGATTCTTGAACACACCGTAGACATAGGGTGCCGGTTCACCGATAGACCGGAACAGAGCGCGTTGTCCACACCGGGCCGCGTAGCGGCCGCTGAAGTGTACCGTATCTGTGTGCGGGGTATGTATCACGCGCATCTTCGGTCGACTGTTCCAGTGTCGGCACGGGCCATCGATCAGCTTCACCCGGTTAACGATTTTGACGTGGTCTGGTTGCGGATCAGCAACAATTCGCACTCGGCTCGCGGCCGTGTCCGGTTCGATTCGGAAATTGACAGCATGAAAGTTCAGCAACAAAGCACTTGCTGATGTGTTGTAAACGCGGTAGGGCTGGCGGTCGAAATCAGCGGGGTCGACGATATCGGGCTCGAAGAAGCTCCTATCTAGCACCAGATCGCCATCGATCCTGCTGATGCCCGCGATTCGCAGACCCCGCAATAAGCGCCAGAAATGCTCAGTCAAAAAATAAGGATCGCCGTAACCCTTGAGGTACAAATCTCCCGCTAGATTTCCTTCCTCGATCCCAGCCGTCGCATAGACTTCGGTCTTCCATGTGTACGCTGGACCCAGTTCTTCCAACGCCACAAGAGTAGGAAGAAGCTTTATGACCGACGCGGGATTGCGTGCCACATCGCTAGCGACAGACACGATCGGTCGCTCATTGCCAATCTCCTGGGCGAAAACACTGACACTATTGATGGGAATGTGATAACGCCGTAATGCTTGCACCATGGCCTCAGGCAGGCGATTGGCAGCTATATCCGTATCGTCAACCGTTGCCGCGAACCCGGGGCCAAGGCTCAACAAAACAAGCACCACCAGTAGACGCGTCAAATCAGGCTTAAATGTTGTCAATTCCCACCCCAGTCCAACGGCATCTCGCGCCGTATATCGTCATTCTCCAACAGAACCTCAGCACCGGTCGAGTTGGCCCTATCCGTGATCATAGCTATAATTTCAGGTATTCGGGCGTCCGGGTCTGCACTGCCATAGACGGCATGGCGTTGACGACGCAGGGAAGTTCCTCAATATTAAAATATAGATGAGGTGTCGTTTATGGGGTCTGAGATTGCGACGCGCACTGTCACTGACCTGCAATTAACCGCGCGCGGCCTACCATCTTTCTACCATACTATCCTGGCACTACGCTTCCCCATCGATGTTGCTCATGTGCTCGAGTTGCGCTATCTGTTAAACCATGCGGCGGATGCCTATGTAGAGCCGGCACCGACGGCGGATGAACGCCAGTTTCGCAAAGCCCTGGCCGCCGCGATCGATTCCTTCGGTATTAAGAACACTTATCACTGTGAACGGTTACTCAAGATTTTGGCCATGATACGCGATTTGCATGCGGCACATTTGCGTGCATCACGGATTGCTGAGATAAGTCTGCGTAACGCGCTAGCGGATATTCGCGACACTCGAGCGAAATTGGTCCACCATGGTCTACTCTCTCTGCTAGCAACAATCTTTGCTGGGATGACATGGCTTGCCAGCAACGATCCAGGCTGGGCGATTCAGTTGCTGACCTTAATCTTGGTCTATTTGACATGGGACTGTTTCCATTCGCTTCCTAACATAGACAAAGAGCCAGACGTGCTAAATCCAGCCCTCAACGAAGTGTTGCGCATAAGGGTAGAGTCTTTGAACTGGAAGCGACTCATCCATAAATTGTCTTTGATTCTCGGCTACAAACGCATCCCTGGCCTCGAAGTCTTCCCGATCAATAGTCACGCGTAAGACTAATAGCGAGTTACAAGTAGCAACCGTCTAGCGCCGAGTAGCAAGTGGGAAGTATGAAGTATGTACTACAGGTAAACCTGAACTTTGAAGCTATAGATAGTAACTAAAATTCTTTAACTCGCTGTACTGAGAGAACGAGCCTTGCTACTTCGCACTTCATACTCGGGTTTAGAATACTTGCCACTTCACACTTGCCACTTGCAGTTATCCCCTTGGATGATGTTGAGCGTGAAGTGTCTTGAGTCGCTCGCGTGCAACCTGCGTATAGATCTGGGTCGTAGATAGATCCGTGTGGCCCAATAGCATCTGTACCACCCGCAAATCTGCACCATGATTCAACAAGTGAGTGGCAAATGCATGACGCAAAGTGTGTGGCGACAACTGCCCGCGATCTATGCCGGCAATGCTGGCATAGCGCTTAATGTTATGCCAGAACGCCTGGCGCGTCATTGCGGCTCCGCGGTTTGTCGGAAACAACGCGTCGGTCTGTCTTTGTCTTACCAACGTCGGACGCGTTTCGCTAAGGTATTTGGCCAACCAGTCGGAAGCCTGCTCCCCAATCGGTACCAACCGCTCTTTGTTGCCCTTACCGATGACACGGACTACGCCGGCCTCCTGTCTGAGCTGCGAGAGTGTCAGCGCCACGAGCTCGGAAACACGGAGTCCAGTAGCATAAAGAGTCTCAAGCATGGCACGGTCGCGTAACCCAAGCGACTTGCTAACGTCCGGTGCATCGAGCAACGTTTCGACTTGCTCCTCAGTCAATGATTTAGGCAGCGGGCGCCCCAGTTTAGGCGATTCGAGCTCTGCCGTGGGATCTTTTGTAAGTACACCCTCGCGCACAAGGTAACGATAGAAACGACGTAATGCGGATAGCAGTCGAGCCGTTGTGCGTGGGCGCGCGCCGTTTTTGACACAACGCGATATGTAACCTAGTAGGTCTGCGCGTTGCGCATCCTGTAACCGTTGGTGTTTGCTCGACAACCAGTTACTGCATCCCGTTAAATCGCTGCGGTAGGCATTCAGCGTGTTCGCGCTGAGGCCATGCTCCATCCATAGCGCATCGAGAAAACGCTCGATCGCCGCGTTATCCAGCTCGCTCATGTGCCAACAACCATTGTTTCATCCCGAGTGCGGCGCCGGACACTTTACCCATATAACCGCCTAGGCCAGAGCTTGAAACCACCCGATGACATGGCACCACGATAGGCACAGGATTGCGACGGCAGGCACCGCCCACCGCACGTGCACCCGCACCCAGGCGATCTGCAATGTCGGCGTATCGCCTGACTGCGCCTGGCCTAATGCGACACAGCTGTTGCCAGACACGAGTTTGGAAAGGTGTCCCTTCGAGGGTTAGCGGCACAGTAAAGAGGTGTCGAGGGTTGGAAAAATAGGCGTTCAGTTGCCGACACACGTCGCGCGTCAAGGGATCTGTCGATGAAGAAAGCTTTGCTTGATCGGGAACAAGGTCAATGCCGGCCAACCGGCCTCGTGTCACCTTGATCCCTATGCGCCCAAAGGGCGCTGTGATTACGGCACTGTAGTTTGAATTTCGCGCAGCCACAATTGTTGCATGTTACGCTGAATCAATGCTCGGCGTCGCTGATCGACCGTGTGGACCAAGAGTTTCCCATACACATCACGCGCATCTGCCACTAGTCCTGCCTTACCCAAGGCTTCGGCAGCATGGAATCTAGCGGTCTGTCCCCATAGGTCACCACCCTGCCCAGCGCCAAAAGTAGCCGAGCGCAGATAGAGTTCGCCGGCTTCTTGATGTTGGCCCATCGCTTTCTTTGAGTCGGCCATCCAGAACAAAATCTCCCGCCGTTGTCGCGGATCTTCTACCAACGAGAACACCGATTCCAGCAAGATATACGCCTGCGCATGTTGACCAACCGCCTGCAAATCAAATAACACCTGTAAATAGCGATCGGCGAAATCCGGTGTCAGCGTTTTCTTGCCATCAAGAATCTGGCTTAGCGAAATCGCCGCCGCCTTAAAGTCACCGGCATAGGTGAGCACGCGCGCGCGCCGCAGCGACCATTGGTCAGCATCGACATCGGCCGGTGGTACGTCGAGCCCTTTTAGCAGGCGTGCTGCGAAGTGAATATCTTGGCGTTTGAGCGCCACTTCCGATAGCCGGTTACGGATAGCGCTTGGAACTGCACCGAGACTAGCGAACTGTTTTGATTGTGTGTACAACCAGTGCACTGTCTCTTCCTGCCCATCAGCAAATAGAGAGTTCGCAAGCTGCACGTGTGCACTCTCGCGCACACTGGTCTTGGGTGAACGCCGCGTGAGGAAAGCGTAGAGCGCGCGAGCATATATTTGATCCGAGTTCTCGTATTCCTTTGCCTGCGCAAGCCAAGCTTCATCATTACCCACGAGCAATTGCAATCTATTGCCAAGCGTTTCCGCCAGCCATTCATAAGCCTGCCACAGATCATCCGCCTCTAACTCAAACAAGCTGTCAGATTGGGTCGAGCCGTTGGATAGCGAAAGCGCTTGCTCGAGGGCGATTACGTGGTGAACATCGTCACCTGCCTTATCTGCCGACTCCGCTATTAAAGCCCATACATTGCGTTGTAATGGTGGCTTACGCTCAGCTAACTTGACGAGCTGCGAACCTCGATCCTTAACCACACTGGCCTGGTAGATTCCACTACGCAAGCCGGCTAACAATCGAAGCAGTTTACCTTCGACCGATTGTATGTCCTGCAATACGTCGAGTGCGCCCTCATAGCGACCCGCTCGCAGCAGAACTTTTGCGTGCAGTAGGCGCCACACATCATTGTTCACACGGTAGTCTTGTTTATAACGCACCAACGCTGTATGAGCATCCGCCACGTTATTGTCGACCAGGTAGCTTCGTATAACCATGCGGCGCCACTTGGCGAATTGCTTTGTGTCGACCTCAGTGGTCCATAGCAGACGACGCAAATATTTGCGTGCCGCGACTCCGTCCTTTATTGCTAGCTGGGCAAGGCTCGTTTCTGTCAGCGCCCATTGCACAAAGGATGGGGGTAACTCGGGTGGAAACTCATCAACCCGCGGCGCTAACGCACTCCATCGTTGCTTGTCGGCGAGAAGCTTGAATCTTAGCTTTTCCCAGCGAACCCAATTAAGCTGATCAGTTGTCGAAGGTTGATATTTATCCAAAAGCCGGAGTGCAAGCTCGGTAGCGCCACCTCGGGCCACGGCAGCCACGCGCTCAAGCTCATCGGCTTGAATCTGTGGGCTCAGCGCCAATAGAAAACCCAAAACAAACAGGACTACCGGGCGGTGGCGATGAATTTTGGAGCATTTGGGCCTAGCCATGATCCACTGACTCAATACTGGCCCTCGCACAGCCGCAATGGCGAGAAACGGCGTAACTTAGTTCACACCTAATTTTAAACTTTTTCGCGAATACGAGCCGCTTTACCAGTCCGGTCACGCAAGTAATATAGTTTGGCGCGGCGAACAACTCCGCGCCGTTTGACCTCGATCTTGGCAATCGTGGGGCTATAAAGCGGGAAGACTCGCTCTACACCCTCGCCGTAGGAAATCTTGCGCACAGTAAAAGAAGAATTCACACCACGGTTGCGGCGCGCAATGACCATGCCTTCAAACGCCTGTAACCGCTTACGCTCGCCTTCGACCACCGTAACATGGACCGACACCGTATCGCCGGGCCCAAATTTCGGAATCTGTTTGCCCAATGCTTCGATTTCCTGGGCCTCGATCTCCTGAATTATCTTACTCATTCTCCAACTCCCGACTCTTGCGCATGTTCTTGCCGAAATTCTTCGAGTAATTGCTTCGACTCTCCATCCAGTACAAGCTTGTCGAGCAAATCCGGGCGTCGTAGCCAGGTTCTGCCCAGCGATCTCTTTAACCGCCATCGACGAATTTGTTCGTGATTACCAGACAGTAACACGTCGGGGACGCGCTGACCGCCATATACCTCCGGGCGTGTGTAGTGCTCATAGTCTAGCAAACCTTGGGCGTAGGAATCCTCTCGCGCGGAGTCGGCATCGCCCAATACACCTGGGAGCAGTCGGGCAATTGCATCGATCATCACCATAGATGCCAGCTCACCCCCAGACAGTACATAGTCCCCAATCGACCACTCCTCATCGATCTCCGTAGCCAACAGTCGCTCGTCCACGCCTTCATAACGCCCGGCCAGCATGATGAGACCAGGTCTTGCCGCTAATTCCTCTACGCCCATTTGCTCAAGACGACGCCCTTGGGGTGATAGGTAGATGACCTTGGCATCCTCCGCCTGTTCTCGTCTCGCCGCTTGAATGGCTTGCGCCACCGGCTCTGCCAACATGACCATACCTGGCCCCCCGCCGTAAGGCCGATCATCAACCGTGCGGTGTTTGTCACCCGCATATTCCCGTGGATCCCACAAGCACACTTGCAACAGCCCGCGACTGGCCGCTTTACCGGTAACGCCAAACTCTGTAACGGCGCTGAACATATCGGGGAATATGCTGACAACATCGATCCTCATGGCCAACTACCCGCCGAGTCAAAAATCTCGGTCCCAATCCACCACGATCACACCGGCATCAAGGTCTACACGGTTAACGACATTCGGTGTGTACGGAATGAGCCGATCCGGGTTTGCCTTGCTTTTGGCATTGCTTGCTTCGGGCACAACGACCATCACATCATTTGATCCCGTCTCCAGCAGGTGACTCACTACCCCTAGATTGATCCCCGCCAAGTCTCGGACACGAAGCCCTTGCAATTGCGCCCAGTAGTATTCTCCCTCTGGTAGCGATGGCAGTTCGGCCATTGCTATTCCGATATCGGTACCAACCAAAGCCGTGGCTTGATCGCGGTCAGCATAACCCTCGAGACTAGCAATGATCCCTTTGCCGTGCGATTGGCCGTCGAGCAAAAGAACACTTCGCCAGTCGCCCTCGGTACCTATCAGCCATTGCTTGTTTCCAAGAATACCGTCGGAGGGTCGCGCATAAGATCGGACTTTGACCCACCCCTTAATCCCAAAAACACCAACAATACGCCCCAGGGTTATTACGTCGTCCGCTGACGACGATTTCGCCATTGCGGCTTATTGCTGCTTTGAGGCAGCCGATTTAAGTAGGCTGGCCACGCGCTCGGAGGGCTTGGCCCCTTGACTTAGCCAGTATTGCACCCGCTCCATGTCGATGCGCAGCTTTTGCTCTTTCTCAGTCGCACGGGGATTAAAGAAGCCTACATGCTCGATAAACCTCCCCTGGGTTGCGCGCCTAGAATCCGCAACGACAACTCTAAAAAAAGGTTGCTTTTTGGCACCGCCACGAGCGAGCCTTATGGTCACCATACTCAGGTTCCTCTCAATAATCGCCGAACAAGTATTCGGCTCGAAGGCGCCGGATTTTACCCTTTATTCGGTGCCCAAAGAAAGGGACGCAATCCACAGAGCCTGCGAACTGACCTTCCGACCGGCCACGTACCTACCACACGAAACAACCCAAAACTGGCCTTAAGGATCCGGCCGATCTAGAAACGCAATGCGCTCGGCGGACGCCGTTTGAGATGTGGTCAGCTGGGTGGGCGCCGGTGATGTCGCCGATGGATCTTCGTCTTCGAACAAGAAGGGATCAAGCTCATCTTCTTCGGGGGGCTTGCCGTCGTAAATTAGGCTCCGGCGGCGTTGGCGATAGAACTCCCGGACAAACAAATACGGGTCGTCGCCCCCAGCCTGCTCGAGGATATCGGTGGTGTCCAAGAGATTGGCACGTGTGCTGATAAATCTCGTTACGACCAGCGCGCGGCGGGTGCTCCTGTCGTCCTCTTGCCAAACCGGATCGACCTGAATGTCTACGGCCAATCCGAAGCCATCCCGAACACCGCTAGGGCCAAATAAAGGCAATACTAGATACGGCCCCTCTCTGACGCCCCATCTTCCAAGGGTTTGGCCGAAATCTTCGTCATGTTTCTTTAATCCCGCCTTGCTCGCTACATCGAGCAGCCCATAAAACCCTACGGTTGAGTTCATTAGAAACCGCCCGAGATCAGACCCAGCTTGCTTAAACTTCGCCTGTAATAAGCCATTTAGAATAACGATGGGTTCTCGCAGATTACTAAAGAAGTTGGATATGCCCGTTCGCACGGGCCTGGGGATGACCCGGCGGTAGCCCCTCGCTATCGGTCTAGCGAAATATCTGTCTACCTTTAGATTAAACGTGAACATCGCACGATTCACCCGCTCGAAGGGATCGCGTTCATTGTTCTCCGGCTCTGACGCTTGCGCTTCTGCTTCCGCAGACCCGGCGGGCTTATGTCTATCGCCCTTTGTACTAGCACAGCCAGCGAGCACCACCGCGAACAGGACCATAAGAAAATGCGCGGTAACGCGTCTATGCGAATTTGGCCGGTAAACCATGCCGCCCTTCTCCCCTATTAGAGGCCGAATTCTCTTTCCAGATAGACCCTGAGGGCCACAGCGTTGTTATGCTCGATGTCCCGAGCCGCAAACAATAATGTTACGCGTCGATTTTCTGCTTTCTTCGCGAGTCCGGCCACTGTCTCTGAATTTTTATTCAATTCTCGGAAATAACGTGTCTTAAACTGGCTCCACTTCTTTGGATCGTGATCAAACCACTTTCGCAGCTCACCGCTAGGCGCGATCTCCTTGAGCCACAAGGCGATTTTAGCTGTCTCTCTATTCACACCCCGCGGCCACAGTCCGTCCACAAGCACCCGATAACCATCACCCCTTTTTGGTTGCTCATAAACCCGTTTCAAATAGATAGACATCGGACTACTCTCTTTTCAGCTCATCATACCGGTAACATTTTATGAGATGATCATTGACCATGCCGACCGCCTGCATAAAAGCGTAGCAAATCGTACTACCGACAAACTTGAAACCGCGTTTCTTCAGATCCCTGCTCATCAATTCCGACTCTTTTGTGTTTGCGGGGATCTTACTCGCACTACGCCAAGTGTTTTGTTTCGGCTTGCCGCCCGCAAAACGCCATATATAAGCATCAAAGCTACCAAACTCCGCTTGTACTTCCAGGAACGCCTTCGCGTTCTCGATCGAAGCAAGAATCTTGATCTTGTTCCTAACTATCGCTGGATTGCGACGCAGCTGTTCTATCTTTCTGTCACCGTAACGTGCGACTTTTTGTGGATCAAAATTACCATAGGCCAGTCTGTATCCCCGTCGCTTATTAAGGATCGTCGCCCAACTCAGACCGGCCTGGGCACCTTCAAGGATTAGAAACTCGAACAACTGTTGATCGTCGTGGACTGGAACACCCCATTCCGTGTCGTGATAGGCTAGATAGAGCTCGTTTCCCTTTGCCCATTCACATCTTGTCTTCATCACGCTCGCACCCGCCCCGTTGTTCTAAGGCAACACGGTTAGCGTGTGGCACATAGTATCATTCAAACGAGCCAGGACTGAGAGATGAGGGGAACTAACACCGCCGATTCTCATGGTATCGACAGTGTCTCGTTAATCTTTCTTTACTTGACGTGTGGTTACGAGGTATTGCACATCACCTTGCACCATTCGTACCTTCACAAAACTGATCACATATTTCGCGACGCTGTCCGCTTCGATCATTACTCGTCTCACTATCTTTACCGGCGTAAATGATGCAATCCTTGTGCTGCAGCCATTCGTTTGTGTAAGCGCCGCATACCCGGGTCGCGCACCTTCGTTCTCAAAAATCTTGGCGAGTCTGATGGCATCCCGCTTCTCGACGCATAGGTTCACCTGCTGATTAGACTTCAATTGTCCCAGCTTATAGTGCCACGGAGCCTGCGCCATTGATTGCGTGGCTATCACAACGATAATAATCGACGCCAAAACATAGGGCACCGAAGCGCGGAAACGCCGACATAAATCGTCGATCAATTTCACCAACATCGACAGACTGGAATCATTCGCATCTTACTATGGTGCCGTCGGGTATCATCTACTTGGCTGTGTCGATCGCACTGTACCGCATCAATAGTTAAGTACAATCGAAATCGTACAGCTTTTCAATTTACCGCCAGGATATTGAACAAGCACATAACCGTTAGAGCAAACCAACCGCTGGCCCTGCCGTATAGAGCTGGTGATTGCCATTAAGGTTACAACTCTTGATGCCATTATTGCGATAGAATTCGATGCTGGTGTTGCAATTTAGCTCCGCCACCGCTATGGGGCTTAAACCAATCGATAGCACCACAATCAGCACTGCACAGATAGCGGGCATGGCAACGAGTATCGGCAAATGTTTCATGGTCGCCCATCTCCCTGCCGTTGATCCCACTATGGTACATAAGCCTACACGGCCTGGACAGCCCTAACTTGAGGGGGAACAGCTTTGATTGGCTGTGGATTATCGTGGTTGAACTTGCTACTACAAACCTATCAGGTAGCTCACAACGACGCTGGTAAATCGCAAGTGATATAGCAAGACGTAGTAGTACAATCCAAACACCAAAAAGATTCCCATTATCGCTAGCGGATGGCCGCGGTGCTTCCACAAAAAGAATGAACCGAGAGAAACCAGCGAGATCTTCGTAACTACGAACCATATAGGGTGATCGCGAACCAAACTGATCAAAAGTAGGTTTGCTTCCTCGACATGCCCAAAGCCGACCCACGCCAATGTAAAAAGGATATCGAGCAGATTGAGGACAATAACTGCCTTGACGATACCATCCAGCCACTGCAGATGTTGCCGTGTTGCGATGGCTGGATGAGCTGAAATCGCGAGGGAATCAGTATTCTTGGTAGGCATCAATACTTCAATTTCAACTCTCTACTTCTGTTACTACATAATAGCATCGGTTGTGAATGGCTTGCGCAAATGGTTAGGTATCAATTCGTTACGGCTAACTAATCGCCCGCAAGCACCCCGAAACGGTCATAATTGCTCTACAGGTTGGGCAATATCAGCGCCGAGCGATGTGCCAGCACCATACGAACAAACCGGAGCGAGACAGCACCCTTGGCATAGTGGTTTCTTGCGACAGGCCTCTTTCGCGTGCCGAACGATTAGCGCATGGTATTCATTGTAAAGTAATGTGTCCTCGCCCAACGCCACTTCGAAACTTTCACGTAGTCCTTCATAGTCTTCCGTTCCCGTTATCAAACCAAGGCGTGAAAATATTCTTCTCGTGTAGGTGTCTATCACGAACACCGGGCGACGAAAGGCATAGAGTAAGATGTCATCGGCAGTCTCTGGTCCCACGCCGTGCACTTCAAGCAGCGCCGCACGCAACTCGGCGTCGACGATGTATGGATGTTATCGATACCCCCTTGGTCGATCACCCAATGACACAGCGCACGCAAACGTTTAGCCTTAACGTTGAAATAGCCGGAAGGTCGAATTAACTTCGCAAGTCTCGTGGAACGGGTATCGATGATGGCCCGCGGCGATAGCAAATTTGCGATCCTTAAGTTAGCAATCGCCTTCTCCACATTGGCCCACGC
>CAXMNC010000304.1:0-4490 GCA_964194625.1 Acidiferrobacterales bacterium | reverse complement strand
AGGTAGGTAACCGGGCTGCCAGAAGTAGAGTGCGGTCCAAGGCGTGTCACGGAATGCACTCCAGTTGGTGACGACAAAGCCTAACCGAGCGCCGATGAGACCCAGCCACACGCTCGTCTCGGCCACACGCCGTGCCAAACCTGATTCAAGATTCATGTATCCGGAGATGCGCGCTGCTACCCAGATGGCGAATAGCAACGAGACAATGATGCCCGCACGCAATGTCGGGATCAGAACCGGGCCGACAGTAAACGCGTCAGGCATTAGTCGCTTCCTTCATGTTTCGTCGCCGTCACTACCAACGCAGGCGTTCGTGGGTAGGCACATGTCGCAAACAAGACCTCCAGGCAGCTATCCGATGGTGGCCAAGCCAGGAAATGTCTTCAACAGCCAATACGCGAATACCGAGAGCTGGCCGGTGATCATGGCGATGCCCATGATGACCAGAACCGCACCGGCGGTGATCTGGAGCGGGCGGCCGATGCGGCGCATCGTCTTCAGGCGATCCATAAAGGCACCCGCGAACACGGCCGCGAGTAGGAACGGCACCCCTAGCCCGAGTGAGTAGACACTGAGTAAAGCCACTCCATTTGACATGGCCGGCGAGACTGCGCTCACGGTCAGAATCGCCCCCAGCACCGGCCCGATGCACGGCGTCCAACCAAAGGCGAACGCCAAGCCGAGTACGTAAGCGGCCACGGGACGGCCGCCCTTGATGTTAGTGTGAAAGCGCAAGTCGCGCTGAAGCCACGAGAAGTTGAAAAGTCCGGTTAGAAACAGGCCAAAAAGAATGATAATCGCGCCGCCGACGATATTTGCCTCGTAACGGTAACTTAGTAGGAATTGACCAAGCGTCGTAGCGCTCGCCCCGAGCGCCACGAACACGGTCGAAAAACCGAGGACGAAAAACACACTCAAAGTAAGAACTGAAAGCCTAGCGGGTGTGGTTGCTTGCCCGTGATTACGGCCCAGTGACTGGCCCGTTACGTAGGAGATGTATCCGGGCACCAGCGGCAGCACGCAGGGAGAGAGAAACGAAACGAGTCCAGCAACGAAGGCTGTCAGCACGCCAATACTTGAGATTTCAATCATTACAATATGCTCTCTGACTTGTTTGATTTATCACTTGGCTTGTGTGCTGTCTGGATCAAGTTGGTGATCAAGTTACTCAGCGGTTTGCACTTCAATTTTTTTGATACCCGCGAATAAAGGCCACTACCTTGGGGCTGTCCCACTCCGCGGGACCGGTATACCTGCCGATCTCGCGACCCTCGCGGCTAATGAGCAGGGTGGTCGGCACACCGAGGGCATTGAGCGTCACCGG
Source organism: Acidiferrobacterales bacterium (assembly GCA_964194625.1). Taxonomy (GTDB): domain Bacteria; phylum Pseudomonadota; class Gammaproteobacteria; order Acidiferrobacterales; family SPGG2; genus SPGG2. Next base: position 3,166 of record CAXMNC010000304.1, on the reverse strand, counting down.
CGCCGTCATGGACGGGTCAACGAAAATGCGCAATGCCTTCAACCCGAGCTCCTCGTAGAAGTCCTTGACGACAGTGATGCCGCCTTGATCGATGGATAGCGCCACCACCTCGAAGTCAGGACCGCCCAGCATGGCTTGCAACCGATCAAGGGTTGGCATCTCTATGCGACATGGCCCACACCACGTCGCCCAAATATTGAGCAACACCACCTTGCCACCGAAGTCGGCGAGGCTTGCCGCTTTCAGGTCGCCGCTCACGAATTTGAATTCCTTCAAGGCCTTCGGTTGCGGGTGGATCGCGAAGGCAAATGCCGGCTCGCTGGTTAGAGGGACTTTTGTGGTCGCGGATACCGATGTATCGGATTGAACCGCCACGCGCGACTTGTAGATCAGCGCAGCAGCGGTCATAGACGCTGCGAACACGACGGTCACAATGAGGAGTTTTTTTGTCAGTCTCATCTAAATTCTACAAGAACCTCTTTTCACGGCTCAGAATGCGGTATGACCATGCAGCCGATGTTGCAGTCTACAGTGGGAGCGCGGCTGGTCTGTTGCCGAACGTTGAAGTGGTTAGTCAATCAGCGACTGGAGACGACCCACAGTAGGCAAACTGTCACAGCCTAAGTAGATACGAGGTATTTAGGAGGAAAAGGTTCCGGGCCGACTGGCCAGTTGAACCGCAAAATTCTTGAGAAGATAGGGGTCTGCTCCGCAGAATAGTCATCAACTATTGGTGCGTCTGAAAGTATTGCTGCTGCTCCTGAGCAGAACAACATGCAAGTAGAAGCGCTTAGCGATTCTCCGTTACGGCAGTCCGGATTGTCAGGAGTGTTTACAGGTACGCTGACCCCGATGCATCCGGGCGCACTGGATACCGCCCTATCTCCAGCGTGTAAGCCTTGAAGTGGTAGCCATAATGCCAATACCACGACGAGTGAAACGCTGCGCCGAATATTCCGTGAGCTCATAGGTGAGTTACGCTCCAGGGTGGCGAATCGCATTGATCATTGGCGGGCGAGCTCAGCCTTACCGGTCTCGAGTAGCTGGACCAGGCGCGGTGGAGGTGCATAGCCGGGCACCATGTCTCCGTTCTCCAGGAAGATCGTCGGCGTGCCCCTAATTCCGACCGCTTGACCCATGTTGTAGTGTGCCGCTACCGGGTTGTCACAACGCTTGGGTACTACCTGTCGACCTCCATTTGCCTTCGCGTCGGTCAGCGCCTTCTGCGCGTCATCGGCGCACCATACAGAGACCATGTCGTCATAAACGCGCGATGGAACGCCGGCACGAGGAAAGGCGAGATACCTGACCTTGATACCCAGGCTGTGCAGTTTGTTCATATCGCGGTGAAGCTTCTGGCAGTAGGGACACGTAATATCAGTGAACACGGTGATCGTGTACTTTGGCTTCTCCGGGGCGAACACGATCATGCCGTTCTCGTTCAGACCGTTGATCGCATTGATGCGGGCCTGCTTGCGCTTTATCTCAGTTAGATTTGCCTGGGTTCTTAAATCAAGCACATCTCCCCGAAACAAGTAGCGCCCGTCTCTGCTCACGTAAACAATACTTGGGCCGATGGCGAGTTCATACAAACCGTTGATGGGCGAGTGGCTAACCGAATCAGGTTTCAGCCCCGGTATGACTTGGCCCATGGAACTGACGAGGGCAGGTGTTATCTTTTCGTTGGCTAGCGCGACTTGCCAACCCAGGATTCCCGCGACAAGCAACGGTAGGCTCTTTTTCACCATTGTCGAATACCTTTCTATGCTGCGGCACACCCAAAGGGGATAAAGCACCGGAACTGTCAGGAGACGCGCCTCAGTCTATTTTAGACTAGCACTATCTCTGCAAGTTTCGCTCCCGCGCCAAATACCCCTACTAGTCTTACGGTCAACGCTTACCCGGTGTTTTGCGGGGATCCACCGAGCGGCGCAGCATCCGCATGCTCGTCTATCGAAACCCGAGGGCGAGCCAGGTTGGATATGTTTAGTAAAGGATGTCGATGGCCCTGAGCGCGTCCCCGTCGTGCTCGTATTTCACTTGTACCATGCCGTTCACGTTCTCGAGCCCCTCGAGGAGCGTTTTATCTGAAACGAAGGTGATCGGAGTTGCTGTCTGCACATCGAAGATCGTAAACGACCCCGCTCCCATGTCAACCGCCGTTACCTGTCCTACATGGGTCTGCTGTGCGGCACTGCCACATGCTAACGCCGCCGTGGGCATTAAGACCAGCGCAGCCGCTAACGCCACGCCCCTAAGTGTTCTGTGATCCATAGTTTCGACCCTCCTGATGTTCCGCACAATACATCGTGCGGCCGGTAAAGCTCAAGATTTTTAGATGTTGAGCAGTTCCTTGGCCTTGGCTAGCGCCGCGACTGCCTCCGCGTGCTTACCCGCCGTGTGTAGCTGCTCACCCTCGTCGCGCAGCTTTTTCACCTCAGCGAGCTGGTCCGCGCCGAGGCTTGTTTGGGCCTGCAACGCCGCATCTATCTGGTTTACATCGACTGGACATTGAAAGGCGTAAACGGGCATTGCCAGCACCGCCACCAACACTGTGGCGGCTGCAATTGTGGTTTTCATATTTCCTCCATCGGGAATTGTTCTACCTTGAGTCATCCATTAGACCAGCTTTGAGCCATGGGTTCCACGACGCACCATTCTATTCGGGCCTGGCCCATAATAGACAGTGGTAATGACGGTGCACTTCGCCGATGACACAGCCGAGCAAGCAGTGCAGCGTTGCGTGAGCCGACGTTTTGAGGGCTGTCCCATGATGGTGATGATGCCCATGCGTCGTCATATGATGTACTCCGCCCCTCGGGTCTTTGAGCTATTTGGTTCTTCCGAGCAACTTTGAATGAAAATGATCTCCTGCGTTCTGTAATGATGCCCAGTTGCATTCGTCATCTACGCCACGCTGCATCCAGGCTCCAGAGTGTGTCCTGGTGGCGCATGAGAAATAGAGTGATAAAGCCCGCTAGGACGGGAATGGCGGCAATGTATAGATGGTTACCGCCAAATGGATTTAACAGTTGCTGGTAGCTGGCAATCGTGCTTGTCGCATGAAGCAAGAGTCCAAGCCCGTAACTATAGGTTTTCAGGAATCCCGCTATGATTGCAAGGCTCAACAAGAGCTCAAAGGCTCCAATGACGTAGGCGATTTCGG
>CAXMNC010000303.1:0-2029 GCA_964194625.1 Acidiferrobacterales bacterium | reverse complement strand
CTTCCGCCATTTCGGCTGGCGATAAATTTTGGTCATTGAAAGAATTTAGCAGTGTGGTCGTCTCACATGATTCGGGCGATTACCACCGCTCGCCAGAATCTCAATGTCTCATATTGGCTGAGGCTGTCGAAAAAGTCCCGGGGGTCAGAAATTTTGAAACAATGATTCAAGAACCGGGGCGATATTGAACCAATACTGCTTCAAGCGCAGTTTATCGGATTGATAGTTGCGAAAAATCTGTCGGCTCCGACTTCTTCGACAGCCTCAGCCAACATGCGACATTCCGGCCTCTTCGGAGGACATGGATTTTCGACCCTCCAACGGGTAGTCTGCCCAATCCAGGGGGACTAGGCATGGAGCGTCGTCTCGCCGCAATCTTGGCCGCCGATGTGGTCGGTTACACCCGTCTTATGGGTGTGGACGAGACGGGGACGCTTCGGCGTCTCACCGAGTTGCGCCAACAAGTCTTGGAGCCGCTCATTGCAGAGCATCGTGGACGCATCGTCAAACTCACGGGTGACGGGCTGCTGATCGAGTTCGCCAGCATCGTAGATGCTGTCACATGCGCGGTGGGCTGGCAGAATAGCGTAGCCGAATGGGACGCGACGGCCGATGAGGGTGAGCGGTTCAATTTCCGCATCGGCATAAACCTTGGGGACGTGATCGTCGAAGGCGACGATATCCACGGTGACGGGGTAAATATCGCCGCGCGCCTCGAAGGTCAGGCCGAACCGGGTGGAATCTGCCTATCCAGCGACGCATATCGTCAGGTAAAAGGGAAGGTAGATTTCGACTTCGAGGACCTGGGCGAACAAGACCTCAAGAACGTCGCCGAGCCAGTCCGGATCTATCGCATCGCTTCGGGCCGTTCCGGCACCGGTGCAGCTTCACCTGTTAGACAGTCCTTGGCGCTCCCCGACAAACCATCGATCGCAGTTCTGCCCTTCGACAACATGTCGACCGATCCAGATCAAGAGTACTTTGCCGACGGTATCACCGAAGACATCATCACCGCCCTTTCCAAGTTCCGTTGGTTTTTCGTCATCGCTCGCAATTCGACATTTGTCTACAAAGACCAGTCCGTCGGTGCGAAACAGGTAGGGCGTGAGCTCGGCGTGCGCTATGTCCTCGAAGGGAGCGTGCGTAAGGCTGCGAACCGTGTGCGGATTTCGGCGCAGTTAATTGAGGCGGAAAGTGGAAACCATGTCTGGGCCGAACGTTATGACCGGAGCCTCAATGACATATTTGAGTTACAGGACGAAATGACGGCGACAATCGTAGGCGCGGTCGAACCCGAACTTGGCGATGCCGAGCGGCTGCGCGCCATACGAAAACCGCCTGAAAACCTCGACGCCTGGGACCGATGCCAGCGTGGCTTCTGGCACTACTGGCGGAGGGAAAGGGACGATGCGGAGGAGGCCGAAAGGCTGTTTTTGGGCGCTATAGAACTCGACCCCAGCTTCAGCTCGGCATACGCGGGCCTCTCCGAGGTCTGCTATATAAAACTGTATTCTGGCTGGACAGATGCGCCTGAAGAGACCCTGAGTCGTGGCCTTCAGGCAGGGCAACAGGCGGTTTCCCTGGACGATAAGGACGCTTTCGCCCACTTCGCGTTAGGCCGTGTCCATCTGTTGCAAGGGCAATACGAGATTGCAATCGTTGAATTGGAAAAGGCGCTCGATCTCAATCCCAATCTGGCGATTGCTTACTATGGCCTCGGCAAGACGCTCCTATGGTCAGGCCGTGCGCAAGAAGCTCTAACGTCTGTCCGCAAGGCAATCCGCCAGAGCCCGAATGACCCACTATTGTTTGGGTTTGAAGAGATAGCAGGTGCCGCCCATTATCAGCTGGGCGAATACGATGAGGCCGCAGAATGGTGTCGAAAAGCGACTCGACATCCCACCAGCAGTTTCTGGACTAATACGCACCTAGCGACAGCGGTTATTGAACTCGACCGTTTAGACGAGGCAAACGCCGCCATAAAGGAAGCACAGCGCAAGCAGCCCGATCTCTCCGTAACAGGTGTCTC
>CAXMNC010000302.1:0-3436 GCA_964194625.1 Acidiferrobacterales bacterium | reverse complement strand
CACGAACTGAATGACCGCTGTTGCTGCGTTGCGGACGCTGGGCGACGACGTCGCGACTGACCAAAAGGGGTCGAGTCCGGGCATACCGCTGCAGCGCAACATCATTGCTGACTCAGCGCGTACACATCCGAGCGTCAACGGGGAAAATCGGCCATCTCCAGATATACGGTGCACCCAGAAACTAGGCTCCTGAACGTCCGCTGCTGCCGTGATTGCCACCGTTCAGTCGTTACCCTCGGGGCGAGACAAGTAGTATCCTGGCACATCATTGGAATGGCCAAACTTTCTGACGTTGCGATCCCGCTAGAGTTCGGGGGCTCCTGGCAAACGTTCGTGGACGACTGGTGCCTCGGCGGCGTCCTCGGTCGCAACATCGACGAGGCCTCCCGAGCATTATCGGCCTTGAAACGCCTTTGGCCCGAGGAAGTCCAACGGCTAGCCAGCGAGTCGTCGCGGGGATTGGCAATAGTGGCATCCGCAGTAGAACTCGGCCTACTACTGGACATCTCCGAACCCGCGAAAGGTTTTTCGGATGTGCTTACCCGGTTAGTTTCCGGGGAGAGATCAGCCTACTCAGAGCTCGTGGTGGTTGCGGTGCTACGGCGTCTCGGATATGAACCTCAATTCGCTGCACCTATCGATGGCCGCGTACTCGATGCTGCGTGCGACATAGATGGCAGAGCTGTCTACTTCGAAGTGGTTGCGCCGGAACGTTCGGATTCGTCTACCGAGGACCAACTGCGAATTGAAGAACTGACTACCCAGGTTCGTACTAGTAACTTCAAATGCCGCGTGGAAATTGAGCTTCTGAGACCGCTTCCAGCCACAGATTTGGATGTGATAGCTGCTGCGGTACAGCGGGCACCGCCATCAGCGTGGAGCCTGATCCCCTCGCTGGCCAGGGTCCGTCGAATCGACTCGGGTCAACCCCTTCTACCGCTTTTCGACGGTGATGGCGCACAAATCGCTGTCGGGGGAGAGCACAGTACTCAGCGTGAATCCACAAGCGTAATCGTCCGATTGGAAGCATCCGATGTTCGGGCGAAACGAGTGTTTAATGACGAGTATCATCACTTCTCAGAGCGCGTAGCGAATGTCCTTGTCGTAAATGTCTGCGCCGTGTCAGACGGCATGAAGTCGTGGCCTGGCGAAGTGGCTCGCCTTCTCCAGCCTACACGCAATCGCAAGGTTGGCGCAGTTGTGTTGTTCGACCAGGGCTCCCTGGGCCCTCCTGAGGCGGTGCGCTGCCGGTGGCGGGTTGTTGTGAATCCATATGCTCATATTCCCGTGCCGGATTGCCTTCTGATGGGCATTGAATCAGTCGACGAATCGGAAGCTCATGGCCTTCAGCGCCAGGAGCGAATCATTGCCACCTAACAACGCAATGGAGCCGACCGTGAAGCCGCTGCGCGGTTCCCCGGCGGCTCATCGAAAACGTTAGGCGCCCGTTCAAACTCCTTCACTCCTACGTGGTCAGAGGGACTACGGGCTAAGAACATAGGAGGTGCTGACATGACGCTGCAACAGATGACACCAAAAGGCTATGCCAAAGCCATTGGAGTAGGTATTGCTACAGCGGTGATTCTTTCCCTGGTCATGGTTCCCGCATTCAAGGCCGGTATCTCGCCATTGCCCAAGCCTTTGGGTCTCGCATTTGCCCAAGTGTTACTTGGCGAGGTTCCCCTTCCGGTAGGTCTTCTCTTTCATATTGCGTATGTGACCTTCTGGTCGGTCGTATATGTTGCCGCTTTCAAGCGGCAGAGCTTTCTAAATGCACTGTGGCTGGCGCTCGGACTATGGCTGGCGGTTCTCGTGCTCTTCTTTCCTATTGTGGGGTGGGGCTTCTTCGGTCTCGCCGTGAGTCCAAAGCTTATCGTCGCGTCGCTGGTGCCGCACGTCCTGTTTGCGATCGTCTTGTGGGGCATATGCTGCTGGGCGTTTCCAGCTAGTGCTCAAGATCATCAAGCAAGCGCCTAAATGGCATGCAGCCGACGCACGCTAAAGCGCGTCGGCTGCATGCCCGCCGATGGATGACCGCTCTAGCTGATGAGCGGACCTTCGAGGAGCACGCTGCGAGTGCCTGCATTGGGTCGCCTTGAGACATTAGTGACGTGTGCCAGATTTGTGCCACGGTGATAGTTGGTGAAACAGAGAAACAGCGAGTTACGTCGGGTTTGCGAATGCGGCAAGCGTCGCAAGTGACTGTTCTAGTTGAAATGTTGATTTCGCCTGTGTGACTTCGAACCAGGTGGTCGGGGGTTCGAGTCCCTCCGGGCGCGCCAAGAAATCAAAGAGTTACGGCGTAGCTCTCCGCGCGGCGCACAAACGAGTCACCAATAAGTCACCAAGCGGGCGAACGAGCCAGCGGAGTTAGAGCACCCTCCAGCCCAACAAGGAGTGAAGGCCCCCCCCCATCTTCACCGCGGGTGGCCGCACAGTGGATTTAGGCGTCCCACTCGTAGCCGCTCCCGGTCCACGTGAACGTCCTTTTTCGACTGCGGTTTCAACTGGTCGAGGCGGTCCGCAGCTAGGCAAGGGCGGACTCGACCGACTGCTGCGTGGCATGCTTGCCCAATGGCGGCTTTGGAGTAGGATACCTGAAGGTTTCATGGGGACCTTGTGCGGCAGCTCGTGCTCCGCCGACCACGCCCAGTCCCCCTCATCGCCCGGATTCCGCAACCACGGCCCGTTTCGTAGCATTGGCGTCCTGTTGGCTGCCCTGTTGGCAGCCGTTAGCCAGGCTTAGCCAGGCCGGTTATCCTTCCTATCCGCAAAAGTTCAGGGAAGGAATCGACCAATCCTCATAACCCTGGCTGGAACTGTGACACTTGCTGTTCTGCGCATTCAAACAACAGATTCAAAAAAATGATTAATTAACTCGAAGCTCTGTCCGAAATCGAACAAAATTGCTCTGATAAAATTTCCAGACTCGTCTCGATATCTATTAGTGCAACAGCAAACTTTCAGGACCGGAAAATACCTTCAGGGGAAACAACACTGTGATAAACCTATCCCCCGAGTTAACAGAGAGGGACAAGAACGCAACAACACTCTCTCAAAGAACATGCCGATGGATAGTTCTCTGTTGTTTGCTTACCGCATGTGTATCTTGTGCCGGAAACACACCGGTTCGCGGAGTCGATGGCGAAATCCGCTGGATTGATGTGGTCGGAGGGCAGCTAAAAACCAAGCTCTATAAATCGAATACACTCAGTGAAAATCCCGTGCTCGTGGTTGTCCTGCACGGTGATGGCGGATCTGGCCGGCCGCCCAGTTCTCAGTATAAGTTGGCCCAGGGCATTGCCGAAGGTTTCGATAAGCTGGAAATGCCCGAAAGATTGCGTCGGATTATGGGCGACCCTATTACTTTTCATGATGTGGTTGCAGTCGGCATTCTGCGCCCGGGTTATACGGACCGTGATGGAGACACTTCCGA
>CAXMNC010000301.1:0-3068 GCA_964194625.1 Acidiferrobacterales bacterium | reverse complement strand
CGTTGCCGTAGACAGCTGGCGCGCCTCGATATCCTCGATCATGCGCTGGCGCAAAGGCCTGCCGTTACTCGTACCCATGGGAAACTCCTTACCTGGATGAGGTTGATGACAACCTCGATCTTCAGGTCGGAGTTCTGGAATTGGCAAATTATCTCAGTTGGGCAAGGCGATCGCGATTAACCCAAACCCGCGCCAGGCTGTAAATATCGCGATAGCGATTTCGTGCTATGGCACTTAGCTGCCGTATGGCGCTGTCTAAATTTACGGTCGCTAACGGGGGGACTTCAGACATTTCCAATTGAGTTCGTCGTTTGTCAAAAACGACGATTGATTCATACCGCAAAAGTCACTGTCAAAAGTAGTCCGCTTTCGGGCCTATTGCGGGCACAATCGGCGACAGCGATTTTGGTCTCAAATTGTGCAGGTTTCTCGGACGCCTGGCCTGGCGCGTGAGTTGGGGTGAGGCGCTTGCCGGCGTCGGAGAAGCGCCAAGGCACGAAATCGCGGGATGTGAGGCGTGGGGATTGCGGCAAGCTCTATGGGGATTTGAGATTTACGCTTGTGGTTGTGGCGGGGTGATGGTGTCGCTTTGTGATGTTCGGTGGACTGTCGGAATTCGAATTTCCAGCAATCCGCTCCATTGAAAGCCACTGGGCGAATGTTGCAGATGACAATATCCGGCGTCGGCAGCGGTGATTTCGTGGAGGCAGCCATAGAGTGTTGTTGCCGGGGTTTGGCCGGCGGTGGGTCATATTGCTGTTGTTGTGGCGTCTTGATGGCGCGGTCATGAGCTGTCGATTCCTTCCGGCGTCGATGTATGCCGGGGTGTTGCGCCCGGTTCGAAGACTTCGATAATGATCATGCGTCCACCGCAGCACGGGCAAGGGCGCGAGGTGTCCGAAGGCTCCTCCGGCTCGGTTGCCTCATGTTGCTCTGGCACTGTTGCGGGTGGCGGGACATCCAGCAACTCTCGGGCTCGTGCGATATTGGCGGCACGATTGCCATTAGCCAGGAACCCGTGATGTCTGATGCGGTGGAAGCGTTTTGGCAACACGTGCATTAGGAACCGGCGAATGAACTGGTGGGTTGGCAAGGTCATTGTTTTGTACCGACCCGCGCCCTCGATCCGGTAGTCCTTCCACTTGAAGGTGACGCCGTTGTTGTTGGCTGAGATCAGCCTGCTGTTTGAAATGGCGACGCGATGGGTATAGCGCGACAGGTAAGCAAGGACCTGATCGGGACCGGCGAACGGCTCCTGGGCGTGAACCACCCATTTGGATTTGCGCACCGGCTTGAGGTAGGCATCGAAAGCGTTCCTTTCAGCAAGCGCCCGGTGATCGGCGAAGAACTTCAGGCGATCAGCTTCATGGGCGGCGACCAGCATCTCCAGGAACAACCGTTTGAACAGCAGCGACAGCACACGCACATGCAGAAAAAAGTTCGGCCGGCACGAGATCCACCGTCGGCCATCGGGTGATATGCCGCCGCCCGGAACGATCATATGTATGTGCGGATGGTGGGTCATTGCCGATCCCCAAGTGTGGAGCACCGAAGTAATACCGATCTTGGCACCCAGATGCTTGGGGTCGGCAGCAATGGTGAGCATCGCCTGTGACGATGCCTTGAACAAGATATCGTAGATGACGCGTTTGTTTTGGTAAGCGATGTCGGCGATGCGTGCCGGCACGGTGAAGACGACATGGAAATAATTGACCGGCAGTAATTCGGCCTGCCGGTCGGCCAGCCAATCCCGCGCTGCCGCTCCCTGACACTTCGGGCAATGGCGGTTGCGGCACGAGTTGTAGGCGATCGTCGTGTGAGCGCAGTCCTCACAGCGGGCCACATGCCCACCGAGCGCCGCCGTACGGCAACGCTCGATGGCTGACATTACCTTCATCTGCTCAAGACTGACATGGCCGGCATTGGCACGCCGCCACGCCGCCCCGTGGTCACGGAATATATCCGCGACCTCCAAAGCCGGACGGGTCATCGCCGCTGGCTGTTATTCCGGCTTGATCTTTTTGCGCTTCTTTGGCGTCTTGAGCGGCCCGGTCAGCACATCGAGCGGGCTTTCGATGCCGGCGATCGTACCGGTGGCAACGCGGGTGTAACGTGCTGTGGTGTCCAGCTTGTGATGACCAAGCAATGCCTGGATATGCCGAATACCGACGCCGCGTTCCAGCAAATGGGTGGCAAAACCGTGGCGCAGCGAATGCAAACTCACACGCTTGGTGATGCCGGCGGCGTGTGCCGTATCATGGAACAGGCGGCTGAACTGGCGGGTCGTCAGGGGCTTGTGCGGAACACGGCCTGGAAACAGCCAACGCTCGGTAAGTGGCACATCCGCATCATAGCGTGTGGACCGCTCTTTCCACCATTGCCGTAGAAGACCCAGCAGGTTCTTCGACAGCATGACATTGCGATCCTTGCGGCCCTTGGCTTGCACAATGCGGATGATGTTCTGGGCGCTGTCGATATCGCCGGCCTTCAGCCGAACCACTTCGCCCGCCCGCAGGCCGCAGCCGTAGGCCAGGCTTAAAAGCACGCGAACCTTGATGGACTTGGCCATTGCCAGCAGGCGTTTGGTCTCGTCCCGGCTCATCACAAGCGGAATCTTCTGCGGTTCACGAATATAGTAGATCTCGGCGGCCAGATCCAATCGCCTGAGCGTCACGCGGACTAAAAACTTGACCCCGGTCATAATCCGGTTGCGATTGCCAATGCTCAATCCCGCCCCAGCCAGATGATGCTGGAACCGGCGGAGGTCGTCCGGTGTGGCGGTATCGGGCGAACGTTCAAGAAAGGCCGCAAACCGTTTGCAAGAGTGGATGTGGCTCTTAAGCGTTGCCGTAGACAGCTGGCGCGCCTCGATATCCTCGATCATGCGCTGACGCAAAGAACTAATGGTATTCGTACTCATGGGAAACTCCTTACCTGGATGAGGTTGATGACAACCTCGATCTTCAGGTCGGAGTTCTGGAATTGGCAAATTATCTCAGTTGGGCAAGGCGATCGCGATTAACCCAAACCCGCGCCACGAAACAAATATCGCGATAGCGATTTCGTGC
>CAXMNC010000300.1:0-12296 GCA_964194625.1 Acidiferrobacterales bacterium | reverse complement strand
CTGATCAAGTCAGCAACCCGAAACTACCCGGAAATCGAGGCACACATCCGTGCGTCGCATCCTTACGAACTTCCGGCCATCTTGGCAGTCCCAATCGCTGATGCCTCCAGTGACTATCTTCGCTGGCTGGAAAATCCATGGATCATCACATGATGAGAGCGTTTTTGGTACTCGCCACGCTATTGGTAGTCACGCCTTTGCTGGCGAGCCATACCGACGACGGGCGTTCGCAATTTGCCCCGGCCGAGCTGCTGGCACCGCCAGATGAGTTGCTGCCACCCGATGAGGCCTTCAGTCTGTCAGCGCGCACCATCGATGCGACCACCTTAGAGGCGCGCTGGCAAATCGCCGATGGCTACTACATGTACCAGAATCGGTTCAAGTTCGAGGTCCAGGACGACGCCATCGCGCTCGGGTCGCCGTCGTACCCAGCCGGCAGCAGAAAATCCGATCCTTTCTTCGGCGAAGTCGAAACCTATGTAAAAAATGTGGTCATAAAGTTGCCGATGGCACGTCAACAAGCAGATGCGCAAACCACCACGTTGCGCATCACCGCCCAGGGATGCAACGAACCCGTGGGCGTGTGTTACCCGCCCATCATCAAAGAGCTGAGCTTTAACTTGATCTCGGCGGCAGCAGCCGAAACGGTGGCCGCTGGCAGCGGCGCCGGATCTATTACCGATCTCCGCGAACTATTGACCCCGACGACGGGCGCGCAGGAGTTTCTGCATCCGGACGATGCATTCGTACTCACGGTACAACCCGTTGCGGATGACGTCTTGCTCGCACGGTTTCAGATCAGCGACGGCTATTACCTCTACCGCGATAAGACCAAATTCGAACTGAGCACCCCGGCCGGCGCCTCGCCAACCGCGGCCCGGTTGACCACGTATGAGCTCCCCGCCGGCAAACCGAAGTTTGATGAGTATTTCGGTGAAACCCAGGTCTACTATCGCCAGGCTGAGGTAAGACTGCCGCTTGCGGGTAAAACGTCAGCCCCCACCAACCTGGCGCTAAAGGCCACTTATCAGGGTTGTGCGGAAAAAGGCATTTGCTATCCGCCCATAAGCAAGTACTTCGATATCCGCCTGGCGAATACCGCCATCGTCGGGGTCACCTGGCGCGATCCACTTGGCCTAAGTCAGCCGAGTGCAGACGCCAGCACCATCGCGTCAACCAGTTTCCTATTGGCGATCATCTTGGCCTTCGGCACCGGACTGCTGCTGACGTTCACACCCTGCGTACTACCGATGATCCCGATCCTATCCAGCATCATTGTCCGGCATGGCAACGACGGCATCACCAAGTTTCGGAGTGGGGTGCTGTCGCTGACCTTCGTATTGGGCACCGCCGTGACTTACACCGCCATCGGTATTGTTGCTGGTGCCAGCGGCGATCAACTGCAGGCCTATTTCCAGAACACCTGGGCTATTGGGATCCTCAGTGCAATATTCGTGGCCATGGCGCTATCGATGTTTGGCTTGTACGAACTGCAGATGCCGTCTTTTATTCAATCGCGGCTTCAGCAAACCACCCAACGTCTGCAACGGGGATCGCTGGCCGGCACATTCGGGCTCGGTCTGGTGTCCGCGTTGATCGTCGGTGCGTGCGTGTCGCCACTATTGATCTCGGCGCTGGGGGTGGCGATTGTCAGCAAGGACCCTGTGTTGGGAGGCACCATGATGTTTTCGATGGCCCTCGGTATGGGCGTCATCTTGATCGCATGCGGCGTCGGCGCCAGCTGGCTGCTACCCAAGGCCGGGGCATGGATGGAAAAGATCAAGCAAGGATTCGGCGTCCTCTTGCTCGCTGTCGCCATTTACCTGCTCGGTTTTCTGCCCAACGTGCCAGTGCTGTTTTTGTGGGCGGCGCTTTTCATCGCGATCGCGATATATCTGGGTGCGGCCCAAAGCCTGCCTCGGGGCACCAAGGGATGGCGTTTTCTATGGAAGGGCCTGGAGACAGGTCTACTCATTTGGGGAATATTGTCCCTCGTGGGCGGCCTCACTGGGCATCGCGATGTCCTGCGGCCAGTGCCGACCTTACTATCCGGGCCAGATCCGTCAGTCAACGTCGCCGCACAGTATGGCCCGTTCGAGCGCATCACCGAGTTCGCCACTTTGGAAGACCGACTCACCGCGGCTCGGCTCGCCGGCAGACCGGTAATCGTCGATTTCTATGCGGACTGGTGTACCGACTGCGTGCGCATGGAAAGACTAACCTTTGCCAATGCCGATGTGCGCGCTGCCCTGGACCCATTTGTGCTATTGCAACTGGACGTGACGAATGCGTTCGATCCCCAAATCAGCGCCCTGAAGAAGCACTTCGGCGTCTATGGTCCGCCGGCGACGGTATTTATCACTGCCAGCGGCGATGAGCGCCGTGACTTGCGCTTTTACGGTTTCCGGTCGGCCGACCGGTTCCTACAGATCCTGAACAAGCTAAGCCCACCCACAATCGCTCGCAATTCCTGAATTGAACCGCCACCGCAAATAGTAGCGACCAGTCGCCCGGATCGCTTCTAGCCTATATTTGCATCGATCTTCCTTGATATAGAGGGCAAGTTCGGCTAACTTGCAGGAAACTAGACAATCGGGTGCCGGCGGTGCAAAATGCCGTTATCACCATCATGCTTACCTGAGTTGACCAGAAATCGCCAGAGATCGCGGGTCGTAGAAGGCAGCGCCTAGGGATATCGGCATGGCTGAGCTCCTGGTAATCAATGGACCCAACCTGAACCTTCTTGGCACGCGTGAACCGGAGGTCTACGGGCACGTTGGCCTGGATGAAATCAACCAGCGCCTCGAAAAGAGCGCCACCGCGGTCGGCCATACGATTTCTTTTTTCCAAAGCAACGCCGAGCACGAGCTGATAGACCGGGTGCAAGCGGCTATGGACGAAAAGGTCGGCTTCATTATTCTCAATCCGGCCGCCTTCACGCATACCAGTGTGGCCCTGCGCGACGCGCTGGCTGCCACCAGCATCCCGTTTATCGAGGTACATCTGTCGAACATCTTTGCGCGTGAGCCCTTCCGGCGTCATTCGCACTTCTCCGACATTGCCGTCGGCGTTATCAGCGGTCTCGGAGCACATAGCTACGAGCTTGCGCTGCAGGCGGCGCTGGAGCATCTCGCAGAATAGGATCGTGGTCATGGACATTCGCAAGGTCAAAAAACTAATCGAAATGCTTGAGGAATCGGGCCTAGGTGAAATCGAGATACGTGAGGGCGAGGAATCCATACGTATTAGTCGTGCTAGTTCGGCACCCGTGGTCGTCCCAACGGCTACGCCAGAACGATCGGCCCCGGCCAAATCCGAACCGCCGGTTCCTGCCATTCCGTCTGGGCATGTCGTGACCTCACCCATGGTGGGGACGTTCTACCGTGCCGCTTCTCCCGACAGTACACCCTTTGTCGAAGTCGGCAGCCAAGTAGAAGTGGGCGATACCCTGTGTATCGTCGAAGCCATGAAGATGCTGAACGAAATCGAAGCGGATAAATCCGGGGTTATTCGCGCCATTCAGAAAGAAAATGGCCAACCGGTAGAATACGGCGAGCCATTGTTTGTAATCGAATAATCGCACTAGCACAACCAAGCACGTAAATACCGATGATCGAAAAAGTCGTGATCGCTAATCGCGGTGAGATCGCACTTCGGATTCTGCGTGCCTGCCGTATGCTGGACATTCGAACCGTCGCGCTTCACTCGGAGGCCGACCGCGAAGCCAAATACGTCAGGCTCTCCGATGAATCGGTGTGTATCGGCCCGGCGCCGGCAGCGGAAAGCTATCTGAACATACCGGCCGTTATAAGCGCGGCCGAAGTCACCGACGCCAACGCCATTCATCCGGGTTACGGGTTTCTCGCCGAGAACGCCGATTTCGCAGAACGCGTCGAACAAAGCGGTTTTATCTTCATCGGCCCGCGCCCAGAGACGTTGCGACTAATGGGTGACAAGATCTCCGCCATCCAGGCGATGAAGAAGTCCGAAGTCCCTTGCGTTCCCGGCTCCGAGGGTCCGCTCGGGGACGATGGAAACGAAAACCTACGCCTTGCCGCAAAGGTCGGTTATCCGGTATTGATCAAGGCCACCGCCGGTGGCGGTGGCAAGGGTATGCGCGTCGTACATACAGAAGCGACGCTGCTGAACGCAATCTCGCTAACCCGGGCAGAGGCGGCGGCCGCGTTCGGCAACAACACGGTATATGTGGAGAAGTACCTGGGTAACCCGCGGCACATCGAGTTTCAAGTACTCGCCGACCAACATGGCAATGCCATCCACTTAGGCGAGCGCGACTGTTCGCTGCAACGACGCCACCAGAAAGTCGTCGAAGAATCGCCAGCCCCCGGAATCTCGGACAAGTTGCGACGAACAATTGGAGAGCGCTGCGCCGAGGCCTGTCGCAACATCGATTATAGGGGCGCGGGTACCTTTGAGTTTCTTTATGAAGACGGTGAATTCTATTTCATCGAAATGAACACGCGCATACAGGTTGAACACCCAGTGACGGAAATGATTACCGGCATCGACATTGTACGAGAACAACTACGGATTGCCGCCGGAGAGAAATTAGCTTACCGGCAAAAAGACATCACTATTAGTGGGCACGCCATCGAATGCCGCATCAATGCAGAGGATCCATCCAGCTTTCTCCCGTCGCCGGGATGCATCGTGCAGTACCATCAACCCGGCGGACCCGGTATACGCGTAGACTCCCACATCTATAACAATTATTCGGTGCCACCATATTATGATTCGTTGATCGCAAAATTGATCGCGCATGGTGATACGCGCGAGTTGGCGATGGCACGTATGCGTGCTGCACTATCAGAAATGGTTATCGAGGGCATCAAGACCAACATACCCATGCATGAGGACATCATGTCCGACGCAGCGTTTCAGGCAGGTGGCGTCAATATCCATTACTTGGAGAAGAAACTAGGTTTGTAATAAAATAACAAGTATCAAGTTCCAGGAAGATTTCAGTAGCCCCACCATTTCGAATGCGACCTTCCGGCGCATACCAGTGTTTCTCCAGAAAAATTAGGCCTCTCCGCATTACCACCATAGTTCCTTGCCACTTGTTACTTGCAACTTCATACTCGTTTCATGCCCTGGCTACAACTCAAGCTGGAAGCAGATAAGAATCGAGTGGCACAGATAATCCAGGTGCTTGATGAGTGTGGCGCACTTTCAGTGACAGTTGAAGACAAAGGCCAGCACGCGCAATTCCAAGAACAAAGTGACATAGCCGTTTTCTGGACGCCCAAGCGTATTACCGGCCTGTTCCCTGCTAGCGCCGATGTTGCCGCCATCATGCGACAGATAGAACAGCACACCGGCGCCTCTCCCGCCTACAGCGCAGATATGCTGCCAGACCGCGACTGGGAACTAGCCTGGCAAGCAGAATACCGGCCGGTACAGATAAGTACGAAACTCTGGATCTGTCCGAGCTCCTCGACACCACCGCAACCAGCAGCAACCAATGTCTACATAGACCCGGGTTTGGCCTTTGGTTCCGGCACCCATCCGACCACACGTTTGTGTCTAGAGTGGCTGGCGGAACGGGATATCGTTAACAATGACGTCATCGATTACGGCTGCGGGTCTGGGATCCTTGCCATCGCGACGTTAAAGCTTGGCACTCAACGTGCATGGGGCATAGATAATGATGCGCGCGCTGCAGCTTAGCCAGGAAAATGCGGTTCATAACGCTGTCTCAAGACACTACCAGAGCCTCACACCCGAATCGTTGCCACCACGACTACAAGCGGGCATCGTTTTGGCCAACATCCTCGCGCAGCCCCTGATAGAGCTCGCCCCTAAACTAACCGCATTAGTCAGAAACGGTGGAAATCTCGTTCTCTCGGGACTATTGGAATCTCACGCAAGCGCCGTCTACGCCTGTTATGCGCGGGAACTAGTGATAGAGGCGCGGGTACAATGTGAAGATGCGCAAGGATATCGCTGGGTGATGCTGGCTATGTCTAAGCGCCATCCTGCGAATAAATGAAGAAAACACTTCACACCCTATGTCCGGCGTGCGGTACCACTTTTGCGCTAACATCGGCGCAGCTGAAGGCCCGAAAAGGCCTGGTCCGCTGCGGGCACTGTTCGGAGGTATTTCGCGGTGATCGGCACCTTGTGGACGCGTCACCAAGCGAGAAGAAAGCGCGAAAACGGCACACTACTAAGCAAACACCCAAACCAAAGCAAAAGAAGGCGCTTAAGCAGGAAGAAAGTCCAACCAAACGGGTCAAACCGGCCAAGCGTGGCGACGATGATCCAGGTTCATCGTTGGAGGAAGAGTTTGTCAGTGCCGACGTCGCCCAATTGTTGAGTGGAAAACGGCGGTGGCGTGTAGCCCCACTGGTTTGGCTGATCGGTATAGTCGCATTATCTGTCGTATTAGTCGGGCAAATCGTCTATTTCTACCCCACCGAACTCGCCCGCTACCCGCAATTAGCGCCCTTGGTAACCCGTGCATGCGCCTCGCTCGGTTGCGAGGTTCAAGCCAAACAAGATGTAGGGCTGATAGAGCTCCTACGGACCACAGTCGCGCCACACCCTAAACAGGAACAAGCGCTGCGCGTTCGCGCCGCCCTCGTTAATCGTGCTGACTTTCCACAGCCCTTTCCGCTAATGGAAATTACGCTGACCAACAGTGCCGGTGAAGTCGTCGCGCGACGCACATTTTCACCCACCGAATACCTCAAATCTGCCGACGTCGGCGATAACATGATTCCCAATGTCGTTGTTGACAGTCTATTAGACATCAGTAATCCTGATCCCAACCCTGGTGGCTACGAGCTTCGGTTGCTAGGGCGATAAATTTTTGTCGTACCCTCTCTATCCTGCTTTAGAGTTGCTATATTTCAACAAGTATCTTTGATTGCGAATCAATCAGTTCAAACAGATCGTTTGCGCCGCCGCCTTTTTTGGTTATGATGCGACCCTTTCCATCTGCGGTTCTGGACAACAACAACGACGTGCAGATCGGTCCGTATACATTGAAGAACAATCTGTTTCTGGCGCCCATGGCGGGTGTCACGGACAAACCTTTCCGCCAGTTATGTAAACAGGTAGGGGCAGGCATGGCGCCATCCGAAATGGTGTCGTCCAATTCATTGCTTTGGGGCAGTGAAAAGACACTACGTCGTGCAAATCACGAGGGTGAATTAGAGCCTCGGTCGGTACAGATTGCGGGCGCGGACCCCCGAATGATGGCTGATGCAGCTAAGTATAATGTCGATCGCGGCGCCCAGATCATCGATATCAATATGGGTTGTCCGGCCAAAAAGGTGTGCAATGTCATGGCCGGTTCCGCGTTGCTGCAAGATGAGCCGTTAGTTGGAAGGATTCTGGAAGCAGTGGTTGGGGCGGTAGAGGTACCCGTTACCCTGAAAATCCGCACTGGTTGGGATACTGCCCACCGTACCGGCGTTACCATCGCCCGCATCGCCGAGGATAGCGGTATTCAGCTATTAGCGGTCCACGGCCGTACCCGCGCTTGTCTTTATCGGGGAGATGCCGAATACGATACGATTGCGGCAATCAAGACGGCAGTAGGGATCCCCGTTATCGCCAATGGCGATATAACTACCCCCGAGAAAGCGGCCTTAGTGCTTCAATACACCGGTGCCGACGGCATCATGGTCGGTCGCGCCGCCCAAGGACGGCCATGGATTTTTAGGGAAATCGATCATTTTCTGAAGACAGGATGCAGACGTCCTGAGCCCTCAGTTGAAGAGGTACGGGATACGCTGCTCGGACACCTAAACAATCTGTATTCATTCTACGGTGAGCATACCGGTGTAAGGGTGGCGCGTAAGCACATCTCTTGGTATAGCAAGGGACACCCGGGCAGCGCCGTTTTCCGGCAGACTGTGAATCGCGTCGAGAGTGCGAAAGAACAACTCGCCATGACGCGTGCGTTCTTCGCCCGTCAGCTAGAAAGCGTGGAGCTTGCGGCATGACAACCCGTAGCGAAGGACCGCTGGCAACGTGCGTCAAGAGCGCACTCGAACGCTACTTCCGTGAATTGGATGGCGAGGATGCGATCGATCTTTATGATATGGTGCTCGCGCAGATGGAAAAACCGTTGCTCGAAATGGTCATGAACCATGCCGGCAGCAACCAATGCAAAGCAGCGGATATGCTTGGCATCAATCGCAACACCTTGCGTAAGAAACTCAAGTCCCATGGTCTTAGCAACGGCATACCACGCAAAAAGACCAAACGAAAGAGATAGCCTGTTTACAACGCGGCAGTTCGCGACTGCCAAAGAGTTGCCGCCGAACTTGTATTTCCTAAAGACTCTTCGGCCTAAATATCCATGCCGGCAATAAAGCGCGCCATAATTAGCGTTTCCGATAAACGTGGTGTCGTCGAGTTCGCGCGCGAACTAGCAGACTTCGGTGTAGAAATCCTATCCACGGGGGGAACCGCTAAACTGCTTGCTGGCAATAACGTCAGTGCTACCGAGATTTCCGATTACACTGGCTCGCCGGAAATGCTCGATGGTCGACTTAAGACCTTACACCCCAGAATCCACGGTGGTGTGCTTGCACGACGCGACCTCCAAGACCACATGCAAGCCTTACAGACTCATAACATCGAACCTATCGATCTTGTGGTCGTGAATCTATACCCATTTGAGCAAACTATAGCGAGGGAAGATTGCGACCTCCGTCTGGCAATTGAAAACATCGATATCGGCGGACCTACCATGTTGCGCGCGGCGGCGAAAAACCATGATGCAGTTACCGTGGTTGTGGACCAAGCCGATTACGCTCTTATCGTTGATGAAATGAAACGCTATGGCGGCGGAGTAAGCGGCAGCCGACGCTTCAAGCTGGCGGTAAAGGCATTCGAACACACTGCACATTACGATGCTGTGATCGCTAACTACCTCAGTCGCTGGCAACTGGATGAGAAAGGTAATTGCAACGAACTCGATTTTGGTACTAGCTATAGCATGCAATTCCTCAAGGCGTTAGACATGCGCTATGGTGAAAATCCGCATCAGAAGGCGGCCTTCTACGTGGAACGGCGGGCCCCAAGCGGCACCGTCGCGGCCGCCAAGCAACTCCAGGGTAAGGCGTTGTCGTATAACAACATCGCTGATACCGATGCGGCGCTCGAATGTGTAGGGACATTCTCTACGCCAGCGTGTGTTATCGTCAAGCACGCCAACCCCTGCGGCGTCGCTATCGCAAAGAATGTCGCACTCGCCTACGATCGTGCCTTCCAGACCGACCCGACCTCGGCGTTTGGTGGCATTATCGCGTTCAATCAACCGTTAGATGCGCAGACCGCGAAGTCGATTATCGATCGCCAATTCGTAGAGGTAATCGCGGCTCCACAGGTTGACCACGGCGCCCGAGAAGTTCTAGCGAGCAAAGAAAATATCCGAGTGATGGAATGTGGAACCGCCGCCGCCGATGGAACCGAAGGGTTTGACTACAAACGTGTCGCAGGCGGCCTGCTGGTTCAAGATCGAGATCGCGGTACGGTGGAAGCAACGGATCTAGAGACGGTTAGCGCGCGCAAACCGAACGATCGCGAGTTAGCGGATCTGCTATTTGCCTGGCAGGTCGTCAAGTTCGTGAAATCCAACGCCATTGTCTATGCGCGCGACGGACAAACGATCGGGATTGGTGCCGGGCAGATGAGTCGGGTAGTGAGCAGCCGCATTGCCAGCATCAAGGCGGCGGACGCGCAGCTTCCGGTTAAGGGCGCAGTGATGGCGTCTGATGCGTTCTTCCCGTTCCGCGACGGGCTGGATCAAGCGGCTGAAGCGGGTATTAGCGCCGTTATTCAGCCCGGTGGTTCGGTACGCGACAAAGAGGTGATCGCCGCCGCCGACGAGCATGGTATCGCTATGGTGTTTACCGGCATGCGCCATTTCAGGCATTAGGCACTGTCACCAACATGAAAATCCTAGTTATCGGAAGTGGCGGTCGGGAACATGCGCTGGCCTGGAAGGTGGCGCA
Organism: Acidiferrobacterales bacterium; assembly: GCA_964194625.1. GTDB lineage: Bacteria > Pseudomonadota > Gammaproteobacteria > Acidiferrobacterales > SPGG2 > SPGG2. Next base: position 2,301 of record CAXMNC010000300.1, on the reverse strand, counting down.
GTCGTCAGAGGTTAGTGAGGTCTATGTCGCGCCCGGTAATGCCGGCACCGCACTGGAACCAAAAGTCAGCAATGTCCCGATCAAAGCCACCGATATCGATGGACTATTGCAATTAGCGCAACGAGAACGGATCGATCTCACCATAGTCGGTCCCGAGGCACCGCTAGTGGCCGGTATCGTCGATGCCTTTCAAGTGGCCGAGCTCGCCTGCTTTGGGCCAAGCAAAGCGGCGGCGCGGCTCGAGGGCTCCAAGGGCTTCACCAAGGATTTCCTCGCACGTCACAACATTCCGACCGCGGCTTATGGGAGGTTCACAGATCTCGAAGCCGCCACAGCATATATCGAGTCACAGGGCGCGCCTATCGTCATCAAGGTGGATGGGTTGGCCGCCGGCAAGGGTGTGGTACTGGCCGAGACAATATCTGAGGCCATCGACGCGGCGCGCAGCATGTTAAGCGGTGATGCCTTCGGTGATGCCGGCCGAAGCGTGGTGGTCGAGGAGTTCCTGCGTGGCGAGGAGGCGAGCTCTATTGTCATGGTGGACGGCAGACACATACTGCCGTTCGCCACGTCCCAGGACCACAAGGCACGCGACGACAGTGATCGAGGCCCTAACACCGGCGGTATGGGCGCGTACTCGCCGGCGCCGGTGGTCACAGAAGAACTACAAGCACGAATAATGGCCGAGATTATCGAACCGACAGTGCAGGCCATGGCCGCCGAAGGTAATCCTTATACAGGCTTTCTTTACGCCGGTCTGATGATCACTGCCGATAGCACACCAAAGGTATTAGAGTACAACTGTCGGTTTGGTGACCCTGAGGCGCAGCCGGTGTTGCTGCGCCTCAAATCTGATCTGGTGGCACTGATCGCTGCCGCCTTGCGCGGACAACTGGATAAGATGACAATCGACTGGGATCCACGGGTTGCGTTAGGTGTGGTGATGGCATCCGGCGGTTATCCTGGTAGTTATAGCAAGGGTTACGTGATCAGCGGATTGACCTCAAACGATGACGATTCCCAAAAAGTGTTTCACGCCGGTACCACCGAGCGCGATGGACAAATTGTTACCGAAGGCGGGCGCGTGTTATGTGTCACCGCACTTGGCAAAACCGTGATTAGCGCGCAAACCAAGGCCTACGAACTGGCACAACAGATTAATTGGAAGGACGTATACTACCGCCGTGACATCGGCTATCGCGCCATCGCCCGCGAATCTACGACGTGATCGCAATACAAGAGAGGCTTGGAAGTGGCTAAATCCTTTGTTGCTGTAATCATGGGCTCCGATTCGGATTTACCGACAATGCAAAAGACGTTGGCGGTTCTGGATAAACTCGGCATTCCCTACGAAGTAAAGATTGCATCGGCACACCGCACGCCAGATATTACCCATGCCTACGTGAAAGATGCCGATAGCCGGGGCTGCGCAGTTTTTATCTCAGCCGCTGGTCTCGCCAATCATCTCTCCGGCACGGTCGCGGCCCTTACCCTGAAACCGGTCATCGGTGTACCCATGGATAGCGGCCCCCTTAAAGGACAAGACGCCTTGTTGTCGACGGTACAGATGCCGGGCGGCATACCGGTTGCCTGCGTCGCCATCGGTAGCAATGGTGCGAAGAATGCCGGCTACCTCGCGGCGCAGATTTTGGGGCTGTCCGATCCTGACGTGACAAAACGCCTTGCCGACGACCGCGCACAAACAGCAGCGGATATCGTCGCCAAAGACCAAGCGGTGGGGAAAAGACTGGAGAATTGACCCGCGTTGTCGACGCCTGACCTGGCCCACGCCGCCAACGTATTGCATCAAGGCGGCATCGTTGCCTACGCGACTGAGTTTTGCTTTGGGCTCGGCTGCGACCCCACCAACGAATCGACGGTGTTGCGGCTGTTAGGCCTGAAGCAAAGAGATGTCGAAAGCGGACTAATTCTCATTGCCACCGCAGTCGAACAACTGTCTCCCTACGTTGCAAGATTCCCACGCAAGGCACTGGTAACATGGCCCGGACCTTACACTTGGCTGCTCGAGCCCACGCCGAGCGCACCGGCTTGGATTACGGGTAGTCATGCCCGTATTGCCGTTCGCGTCACCTCGCACCCGCAGGCGGCGGCGCTCTGCCGGCAGGCCGGCATATCGATTGTGTCTACCAGTGCTAACCGCGGCGGCGAGTCGCCAGCCAAGAGCGCAGATGAAGTCTCACGTTGTTTCGGTGATCAAATCGATTATGTACTCCCGGGAGAGATCGGTAAGCTTGAAAAACCAACACCGATCACCGACGGGGTAACCGGTAAGATTATTCG
>CAXMNC010000299.1:0-6487 GCA_964194625.1 Acidiferrobacterales bacterium | reverse complement strand
ATGAACCTTGGAGGTTGCATTCCCAACATCATCGGATCACCATCGCCCCAGAAGGAGCGCGTCGCCTCGGGAATCCCGATTTATTTTCAGCTGATTATTCAACGTGGCGGACCAGTGGTGGGCTGATGGCCAAAGTAACGTCTCTTCCGGATAATGTGGATTTTGACGTCAACGCCGACGAGACCTTGCTCGAAGCGGCTCTGCGATCTGGCGTCACCTTCGCGCATGCCTGCGGCGGGCGTGCAAAATGCTCGACCTGCCGGATTTGGGTGGTCGATGGCCTGGAGGCCTGCTCGCAACGGACGGCGGCCGAGACGTCTATGGCAGAGCGTCTGGGCTTCACCAGCGAGGTGCGGCTCGCGTGTCAGCTGAGGCCCGAAGGCAAACTTTGCGTACGCCGGCTGGTGCTTGACGAAACCGATCTCATGATGTGTAGCCAGCTTGACCGTGCCGTGGCAACCCGCGTTGGCGAGGCCAAGAACGTCACGATTCTCTTCAGTGATGTTTCCGATTCCACATCTATGTCGGAACGATTGTCGCCCTACGACCTGATGTACCTGCTCAACAGGTATTTCGTGCAAGTGGGCGACATTATCGAGCGCAATGGCGGCTTTATCGACAGGTTCATCGGCGACGGCGTGATGGCCATCTTTGGCATTGAGGACCAGCCCAATGCCCCGCTCCATGCCGTCAATACGGCTCTGCAAATATTGGAATCTGCGGATCAAATAAAGCCATTCTTCGCATCCATGTATGACGTCGAATTTGATATCCGCACCGGTCTCCACTACGGCGAGGCGGTTATTGGCTCGCTGGGGTCGATCGGTCACGAACGCGTCACGGCCATCGGCGAAGTGCCCAACGTAGCCAGCCGGATCGAAGCCGCCAACAAGGAAGCTGGTACACGACTGCTTATCTCGCAAGCTCTTTATGACGAGGTCGAAGATGGTGTCGAGGTCACTGATTTCGTCAGAGTACGGCTACGGGGAACCAGTGATCGGATTACGTTGTATGAGATCGCTGGGCTGAAACCCGAAGCCCAGGCGGCGCTGAATGCCGGAGAGCTGCGCGAAACCGTGCAGTTTGCAGGTAAGAAGTGGATTCGTCTCTTCGCGGAAGACGAACTTGTCTTGAACGAATGGCGAATCGTCGCGTTGGAGAACTATGACGTGGTTGTCCTGCGCGGGGCCGACGGGTATTACGCTTTTAATAATGCCTGCCCTCACCTTCATTTGCCGCTTTTCGACCGCAGGGCGTTGGCCGAGGGCGCGCTCGGCAATTATGCGGGCACGGACACGCCGCGGCCCATCAACAGTACGATCACCGACGACCGTGGCGTGGTTTGCCGATGGCACACCAGTTGTTTCGATCTGCAAACAGGCGAAGTCAGGGACTGGGCGACTCGGTTGCAGGAGGACGGCACCTCACCAGGTTGGGAATTCTTGGGCGACATCTCGAAGAATAGAACGAAATTGCCGGTGTACGCTTGTCGCATTCACGATGGCTACTTGTGGGTCGCGCTCGACTGAATGCACGGGAAAATAAAGGGGTCGGGAGTCTTTTCCAGATCTCCAGGAACCCATAAAGGGGACGCAACCCTTTTTGAATGCAGTGGCGGTGCGCAGCGAGGGGATGGTCTCAGTGCTTGACTTCGCATAGAAGGCTGGGGCAGGCTGCCGATTATAGTCAGACCCCTGGGACGGGATTCTCCCGGCGCGCGCTACCCTGTCACCGCCCACGGCTACGGGTGCTACAAATCTCTCAGTGAAGGAGAAGAACTATGGCAACTTATGAATGTGAAAAATGCGGTATGAGTGTCAACGCGACGTGTGGAAAATGTGACGCTCCCCTCGAAAACGATATGCTCAAGCTCCCTGATGGGAACGAAGTACAAATTTCAAAATGCCCCAATGGGCATGGAAAAATCAAATCGCCGCTCTGTTGCGGCCAAGATATGACTTGTTCGGTGGCTTAGCGGCAACTGCAAATGGGAAATCGAAACGTTCTGCAGCCGCGTCAGTCCAGCGATGCAGAGTGGCAGGTTCGATGTGATCTTGCCGCGTGCTACCGTGCGTTCGTGCGATACGGGTGGACGGATCTGATCTACACCCACATTTCGGCCCGTCATCCTCAGCGTGCGGAGTGGTACCTCATCAACCCGTACGGCCTCTTGTTTGACGAGATCACTGCCTCGAACTTGATTGTAGTCGACTTCGAAGGGGAAGTGGTCTCGGGCGACTATCCGGTCAACAAGGCCGGTCACGCGATTCACAGCACGGTGCTGAAGGCGCGCACCGATGTCAATTGGGTCCTGCACAGCCATACGCGCGCCGGCATGGCCGTCTCGTGCATGCGCTCCGGTTTAATGCCCCTGACGCAGCAGGCCATGTTTCTGCACGGCCGGGTCGCCTACCATCCTTGGGATGTGCAAACGGCGGGCCCGGAGGAGTGCGAACGCCTTGTCGCCGATCTGGGTGAGAAGAAGGCGATGATTCTCCACAATCACGGTCTGCTCACGTGCGCGGCTACCGTCGGTGGGGCGTTCACGACGCTCTATATTCTCGAGACCGCCTGCATGGTCCAAGTCGATCTCATGCGCAGCGGCGTCGAGCTCGTGATTCCCGATGACGAGACCGTCGCGCGCACCGCCGCCCACGGCCCGGAGTTCACCGGGGAACGTGAGTGGGACGCCATCCGCCGCTCGATCGAACGCACGGACCCCTCCTATCGCGATTAGCGCTGCTATCACGCTCCGCCGTAGGTTAGCTCGGTCGCGATACGTCTCTTAGCGCAAGGGGCTGACATGTCGAAATCATATAAAGCGTCCTGTAAGTGTGGAAGTTTGAACTACTACTTTGAGACATCCTTGCACCCCCGCGAATGGCCCGTGCGTAAATGTGGTTGCTCTTTTTGCAGGGAACACGAGCATATCTACGTGTCTGATCCGAATGGATCCGTTCGCTTCGAATTCCTGAAGCCAGAAAACGTCAATCGCCATCGGTTTGCGACGAACACGGCGGAGTTCTTGGCTTGCAAGAGCTGTGGTTCTTACATGGGCGCGGTGATGTCCGAGGCGGACGGCACCTATGCGGTGCTAAACGTGAGATAAGGGGTCGGGTCTTCTTTTTAATAGTTTTCTCTGGTCTCAAAAACTAACAAGGGCCGGACCTACATAACCAATGGAAAATAAAACCGAGCCTGCGAAAATAGGCCCGGTATTCGAGCTTAGACACCGCTTTTCGTGGAGGACAGGAACGTTTTAAGGAGCCCGCCCTGTGCCCCGCGCGCATCGGTTTTTTTTGCCCAATCATGTCGGGCACATCACCCACCGGTGCCACAGGAAAGACTTTTTGCTCAAGTTCGCCAAAGACCGCAAGCGTTGGCTGTGCTGGCTTTTTGAGGCCAAGAAACGTTTCGGACTTTGTGCCTTTGGAGCGGACTTGAATAAACTCAGTGCGTTGTGTAGGTCCGACCCGGTTTGGATCGGAAAAACCTCCGCCATAACGCTTGACGTTATATAACGTGAAGCGTTATAATTTGTTTGGTGATAAAGAGCTTCCGGTCTGCTGAAACGGAGTTGATCTGGAATGGCGAGAGATCACGCCGGCTTGCCCAGGATATTCAACCAGTAGCGCGTCGAAAGCTACGTATGCTGAACAACGCTCGTACCTTAAACGATCTACGAGTACCGCCAGCAAACCGTTTAGAGGCGCTACGCGGGGAGAGAAAAGGACAACACAGCATCCGTATCAATGATCAATGGCGCATCTGCTTTGTTTGGCAAAGCGGTAATGCCTATGATGTTGAGATCGTGGATTATCACCGATGAGGTAGTTAGAGATGGCGAAATTACCCAATGTGCATCCTGGCGAAGTCCTGTTGGAGGAGTTCTTGAAGCCGATGCAAATCAGCCAGAATAAGATTGCCCGCGATATTGGCGTTCCGCCGCGCCGGATCAATGAGATCGTGCACGGGAAGCGGGCAATCACGGCCGATACGGCGTTGCGGCTATCGAAATACTTCGCTGTCTCTGAATCCTTCTGGATGGGACTACAGGCCGACTACGATCTGGAAGAAGCCAGGAAGGAGCTCGGTAGGAAGCTCGAACGCGTACGCCCGCATGCAGCCTAATAAACAAACCTCTCCTGATTCACGGACCTAACAAGGGTCGGACCAACATACTCAATTGAAAACAAAACCGAGCGTGTGAAAATAAGCCCTGTATTCGAGCTTAGACGCCGCTTTTGGTGGAGGACAGGAACGCTTTATAGGGCCCGCCCTGTGGAGAAAGATTGGGGGCAGGCTTGCTATTATGCAATTCAGTCAGTTGGAGTGAGGCATGGTGTGAAAATCGCAGCTGCAATATCCAGGTGACGCGGCGTGCGCGACACACCCAACGGGGTCAGGTCTTCAATCATGAATTTTTCTCGTGTCTGTTCCTCGAGTGGCCAGGCCCTTCGGATCGAACATCCAGGCGCGATCTACCACGTCACTAGCCGCGGCAACGCCCGCCAGGCCATCTATAAAGACGATGCCGATCGCGCCGCGTTCCTGACGACCTTGGAGGCCGTGGTTGAGCGCTTTGACTGGCTCTGCCATGCCTACCGTCTCATGGGCAATCACTACCACCTGCTGATCGAGACTCCCAATGGCAATCTGTCGAAGGGGATGCGCGAGCTTAATGGGCGCTCTGCGCAGGCCTGACCCGTCTGTTTTCCCCGCTTTACAAAATAGCTCGAGAGTGTTTAATGGGTGAATGAAAACGAAAGAAGGATTGTGGAAATTGAGTCCTAGTGGACTTTATACATACAGTGAATGCAAATCGTGCTTTTGGGTAGATAATCAGTATAAGAAAGCGCCAATGTTGCCTCTTCTTTTAAACTCCGCGATGGACAGCATTTCAAAACATCGGTACGATAAATATCGCGCAGAAAAACGTTTTCCTCCGGAAGCGCGAGAGCTCGAGGAACGGGGCATTAAGCCGTACACAGATCTCAAGCAGTTAAATGAATGGAGGAACAAGCTATCGGCCCTCAAGATTGTTAATGAAGATGCCGGCTACATTTTGCAAGGCAAAATTGACGACGTTTTTCTGGAACGCGATGGCCGGTTGGTGCCGGCGGATTACAAATCATCCGGCAATGCCCCCGCAGAGGACAAACAGAAATACTATGTCGACCAGCTTGCAGCATACGGATTAATGTTCCGCGAACACGGACATCGGGTATCAGATCGAGCGTATCTCTTGCATTATTATGTGGCCGACAAAACGGATCCATCGCTTGAGGTGAAATTTGATGCCTATATCGATTTGGTGAACATCGATGTAGATGGAATTGAGAGGAAACTATCAGACATGGTGAATTTGCTGGAAGGGGATTATCCCGGGCATAACCCTCATTGTCACAAATGCTCTTACTATGAGGGCAGAAACAATTACGGCAAGGAATAGTCTCGCTTTTATAGTACTGAAAAAGGCTAATGGATCGGGTCTTGTTTTTAATAGTTTTACCTAAATAAGGGTCGGACCAACATTACCAATTAAAAGCAAAACCGAACCTGCGAACACAAGTCCTGTATTGGAGCTTAGACGCCGCTTTTTCGTGGAGGATAGGAAGGCTTTAAGGAGCCCGCCCTGTGCCCCGTGCTCATCGGTATCTTCTGCCAATTCATGCCCGGCACATCGCACACCGGTGCCACAGGAAAGACTTTCTGCTCAGCACAAATGGGGTCAGGCCTTGAATCGTGAATCCCTGCCTAGTATCGTAATTGCATGTGCACTCGCACGCTCGGGGTTAGCTCAGGTCTTGCGCTGCCACATTTGAATTTAAAGTTTCCCGGGGCCAGATGTTCCCAAGGCTCGACACTGTTGCGGATCGTTCATTCACAATCCAAGACGCGACCCCGCCAATCCCGCAGGGTCCTGATTTCTTCTGCCTTGAACGCACTCGGGTTTGACAGAATAACCTCCGCGTCGTACAGGGCTTCCGCGATACAGACCTGGAGTGCGGGGATTTTGTCAAGTTCGCCTTGTATGGGGGTGAGGTAGAAACGGGACATGGTGGGTCTCTCGATAGTTCATGCTAAGGGTTGATTCTCTAGGGTACAGAATGGAAATAATGATAACCTGATTCGCGTTAGACACTCGTGGGGGTCATAAATACGTGGCAAGGACAGCGAAAAAGGGCAAAAAACCAACTGCCAGGCTGCAAACGCGGACTCCTATACGAGCCCAATTGGCTAAGGGGAAACGCCCCCAGCGTTCCAAGCTGTCTCAAGGCGAGCTCGATCAGATTCTTGCCGCGCATAAGAAGTGGCTCGAAAACAAAGGCAAACAAGGTGAGCGGGCCGACCTCAGGGGAGCCAACCTCCAGGAGGCCTATCTCGTGGAAGCTAATCTCGAGGAGGCCTATCTGTCGAATGCCAACTTACAGAAGGCTGATGTTAGGGTGTCCAATCTAGAGAACGCCGACCTGTGGAAAGCCAA